>NZ_KB893555.1 GCF_000374085.1 Spirosoma spitsbergense DSM 19989
CCCCCTGTTGGTACCGACTAACCCAGTCATAAATGGTATTTTCCCGTCTTCGAACCAATAAGCCCTTATGGGCCACTTGTTTACCGGACTGGCCACCATGAATTTGGAGAATGGCACTAACTCGTTCTCGGACATAGGCTTTGGGGTGGGTTTTGAGGGCCTTTTGCAAGGCTTGTTGAGCGGACTGGTCAAGGGTGAGTTTAAGCATAGTGGTCGCCGTTTGTTAATGTACCACAGGTAAAGTCAGTTTCGGCGGTTAATTACTACAAATCAATAAATCACCCGCTGACGGAACGGGTAGGAATGTGAATTCACTTGTCCCGCACGCAGCGAAAGCCCAGGTTATTGCTGCCACTGTTTATTTCTCCCTTGCCCCGGCTACCTGCTTTGTAACGAATGCAATAGTCGTCACTACAAAGAAACGAGCCACCCCGCTGCACCCGTTTTACGGCTCCCGGCTCATCCGGGTCATAGCTGTCAGCAGGTCCCTGCGGGTCGTTTTTGGCCAGTTTGGCATAGTAGTCAGGTCGATAAAAATCCTGGCACCACTCCCACACGTTGCCATCCATATCGTACAGGCCATACGGGTTGGGCGCGAATGATTTAACGGGAGCAACACCGCTGAACCCGTCTTCGCTGGTGTTCTTATCCGGAAAATGGCCCTGGTAAATATTGGCAATCCATTTACCACCGGGCTTCAGTTCGTTACCCCAGTAATACGGTTGATTCTCTTTGCCGCCCCGGGCTGCAAACTCCCATTCGGCTTCGGTCGGCAGGCGTTTCCCGGCCCATTTGGCGTAGGCTGCGGCATCGGTGAAGCTCACGTGAACGACGGGTTCATTTTCGTGCCCCTTCACCGTACTTTCCGGGCCATTGGGATGCTGCCAGTCGGCCCCTTTCACGTAGGCCCACCATTGCAGCGGATTATCAAGCGATACCTGCTGGGCCGTAGGCGCAAAAACCGCCGACCCCGGCACCAGTTGCTCCGCCGGAACACCCGGAAAATCGGCTGGATTTGGGATTTGTTCCGCAATGGTTTTATAGCCCGTGGCGGCTATAAACCGGGCAAACTCGGCGTTGGTGACTTCATGTTCGTCCATCCAGAAACCCGTTACCAAAACGGGATGGACCGGCCTTGAGTCCGGGAACTCGTCGGCCCCCATCAGAAACGGACCACCCGGTATCCAGACCATACCCGTTGTATCGGCTGCTGAAGCTGTGGTTTTCCGAACCGGGTCAGCAGTGGCAGTTGATGTTTGTGCCTCGGACGATTGATTGGTGGACTGACAACCAGCCAATACAGTTACCCATAAACCAACAATCAGCAATGAGAAAACAACACTATTTACTCGCCATAATTTCGAGGGCTTCATCATCTTTATACTGTTCAATCTCCTGTTTCAGTTTGATTTTCAGGTCGGCGGTCAGGGCTTCGTATCCTTTCTGACCGTACAGATTGTGCATGTTGTGCGGGTCCTTTTTAATATCGTATAACTCCCAGAAATCCTTTGGTCCATAAAACCGGGCCAGCGTGTACTGCTCCGTCCGGATACCAAAATGAGGGTACACGTGATGCGGCTGCGGGAATTCGTAGTAGTGGTAATAGGCTTGCTTTCGCCAATTGGTCTTTTCTCCTTTTAATAACGGCAGGAACGATTCGCCCTGTATGTAGGAAGGAATGGGCGTGCCGGTCAGGTTGAGCAGCGTGGGCGCCCAGTCTATATTGGAAACGATCTGGTTAATGTGCGTACGCGGTTTGATAACCCCCGGATACCGGATAACGAAGAGCGTTTTCAGGGACTCTTCGTAAATCCACCGTTTATCGAACCAGCCATGCTCGCCTAGGTAAAAACCCTGATCGGATGCATAAATAACAACCGTATTTTTGGCCAGTCCCGATTTATCCAGGTAATCCAGCAACGCGCCGATGTTGCGATCCATCGAATTAGCCACCGACAGGTAATCCTTCATGTACCGCTGGTATTTCCACTCGACCAGTGCTTTGCCGGTCAGCTTTTTGGCATCGAATTCCTTGCTAACCTTGTTTTCGTAATAATTGTAAAACGCCTTCTTCTGTTCGGGTGTAAACCGACTGTAGGAACCGGCCTTTTCGTAATCCACATGAACTTTCAGGTCTTCCTTCAGGCGCATGGTTTTGTCGATGGTCATGTCCTGATCCTGAGCCGCCAAACGCCCTTCGTAGTTATCGTAGAAGGTTGGGGGAATGGGGAAAGTCCGGTTATCATACGCACCCAGATCCGGCAGATCGGGTAACCACTCGCGGTGGGTAGCCTTATGCCCTACTACCAGAAAGAACGGTTTTGATTCATCACGCTTCGCCAGCCAGTCCATGGAAAGTTTCGTAATGATATTGGTAACGTAGCCCGGATACTGCACCTTTTCATTTTTCGAATTGATAAAGTCCGGATTGTAATAATGCCCCTGTCCCGGCAGAACGTTCAGGTAATCGAAGCCGTTGGGCAGGGTACCGAGGTGCATCTTACCAATCCAGGCAGTTTGGTAGCCATTTTTCTGGAGATTCTCCGTAAACACCGGCTGATTTACGTTAAATACTTTCTCGTTGAGTTTGTAGCCGTTCAGGTGGCTGTATTTTCCCGTCAGCAGTGTAGCCCGGCTCGGGCCACATATAGAATTGGTGACAATATTGGTATGCAGGATAGCCCCCTCATTGGCAATCCGGTCGATGTTAGGCGTTTTGGTCAGTTTACTCCCGTAGGCACTAATGGCCTGATTGGTATGGTCGTCCGAGAAGATAAAGATAATGTTTGGTGGTACGGCATTCCGGCGGCTCGGGGGGGCTACCTCCTGTTTGCCGGCAAAAAAGAGCAGGGTAGTCAGTATCGCCAGGCCTGCGCCAGCCAGCCAGTAGAATTGAGTTATTTTCATGATAATTTTATGAACCGTAATCACACCGGCGGTCCGGTGCAAAGAACGCAAAAGGAATACGCGAAAGACGCTAAGGATTCTTCGCTTCAATAAGCAGTATCAGCCCTGCTTTTACTTTTTGACGGTTACTTCTTTGCTGGGTAGATACCCAATTCGCTGGGCAACAACCGTTAATGAATCGCCGGGCTGTATGGCTAATTTCTCCCCACCGTACACCTGCCAGCTTTTTACCGGCTCGGCTCCGTGCTTCAGCTTATAGCCAACCGATGCACCGGGTGTGGCACAGCGAATAGATACCGTATTACCAGCAACGACTAACGCCGGGTCAGCCGTTTTGGGTGGTTCAGAGCCACCATTCCACATCTGTTCTAGCATCCCGGCTTCGGGCATTGCGCCTTTATCGCCTACTTTTCTTAACCAGGCATCCATCTGGCTGCGCAACTCCTGAAGTTTGGCTTTATAAGCGGGCTTGTTGACCAGGTTGGTAAACTCGTCGGGATCGGTTTGGGTATCGCACAGTTCCTCGGCGAGTTTGGTTTTCCGAAACCATAGCATCTGTGTGGCATTCAGTTTCCCGGCATCCCGTAGTTGCAGAATTTCCTGCATCATAGGGATACTCTGCCGGTAGCCAATATTTTGGTAATACGGCTTTTCGGGCATGAAATTCCGGTAGTATTTGTAGCGGCCATCGCCCACGGTCCGTACCCGATCCAGTTCGGTATCCATCCGATCACGTCCGGCGAAGATGTACTTCCGGGGTGTTTTAGCCTGCTGTTCACCCAGAAATGCCTGGCCCTGTATGTAAGCTGGTATCGGCGTATTAGCCAGCGAAAGCACCGTTGGCCCCAAATCAACGAAGCTAACGAGTTGGTTGTCGATGCTCCCGGCGGGTTTACTGCCCCTGACCTTGAATTTCTCCGGAATCCGCACAATCATTGGTACCCGCAGTCCCCGGCCGTACACTTCCCGCTTCACAAACGGCAGACCATCACCATGATCGGAGTAGAAAAAAATGATTGTGTTGTCATAAAGACCGTCGTCTTTGAGTTGTTTAATGAGAGTGCCCACGATGGAATCCATCCGCATCACATTCGACAGGTTACGGGCAATATCGTGCCGAACCGTTTTGGTATCCGGGTAGTAGGCGGGAACAATCACATCTTCCGGCCGAACCAGCAGGGGTTCATTTTCTCTTGTCCAAAGCTGCGATTCGTGGGTAATCATCAGATTAAAAATCGAGAAAAAGGGTTTCCAGTCTTCGTCTCCACGGCGGGGCCGGCTCCGCCAGTGCGCTTTTCTACTGCTTTCGTCCCAAACCGTAACGGGCGGCACAAACTGATAATCCTCTTTGCTATTGTTCGTGCAGTAGTACCCTGCCTTGCGCAGAAACTCCGGAAAACACCGCACCGGCTCCGGCAACACCGCCGAGTACGACTTCATTGGTGATGATTTGTGCGGATAGGAATCACCCTGGAGGGTACGCATGTGCATAGTACCAATGGAACTCTGGTACATACCCGTAATGATGGACGACCGGCTGGGGGCACATACCCCCGCCGTGGAATACACGTGTGAGTAACGAACCCCTTCGGCCGCCAGTTGGTCGAGGTTAGGCGTTTTTACTTCGGTATCCCCAAAACAGGCCAGGTGATAGGACATGTCCTCGCAGGTGATCCAGAGAATATTGGGCTGAACGGGGACAGGTGGCACCAACGGACGTTTCAGGAACGATACACTCAGTCCACTCAATACCAGCGCGATAACGACAATTTTATGCATGCGGATAAGATTTTTCCAGAAAAGGCAAAGCGGGTTGTTTCTTACGCGTTTACAGCGCCAATTCCTGCCAAGAAATCAACCCGATAGCCACGACCGCCAGGGCCAGCCCTATTTTGTTGGTCGTTGAGCGTTGCTCCTTAAAAAATAGCGCGGCTATCAGGGCCGCCAGCAAAATAACCCCGATGTTGTAAAGCGGATACACAAACGCCCCATTGCTTCCAAAGGCAGACAAAGCCAGCAAGAGCGTATAGAAACTCAGGAAATTAGGAATTCCCAGCGTAATGGCCCCCAGCAGACTCTTTGCCTGAATTACTTCTTTCCCCTGAACCATCCTGACGGCCAGCATCAGCACCCCGGCCACAACGGCTCCAAGTACCATCGTGAGCGTTACCTGGATGGTTTTATCGGCCGACGGAATGTAGTGCAGGTTCATGTAGTTGATCATGGTGTTGGTAGCCCCGTAAAACAGAAATACAGCCACTGGCAGCAGAAAAGCGGTTCCTTTCTGGCGGGTACTTGCCGGGGTATCGGTGTCCGTTTGCGGCTCTTTTTTGTAGGTACTCAGCCCCACGGCGACAACGGCCAGCACCAGTCCCAGATAGTTCAGCCCATCAAAGGGTTTACCGCCCGTCTGGAAAATAAAGAGACTGAAACAAACCGGAATAACCAGCGAAAGATTATTGGCCAGCGACGTAACCGTAATACCCATTCGTTGCGTAGAAGCCCCCGACAGCATAAATGTTAATATGAAACCCACGCCAAGGCCCAGCGCAAGCCAGGTCCAGGTTTGCGAGAAATCAATAGTGAACGACTGACCAGCGGGTAGCAGCAGCAGTCCCGTTAGAAAACAAACCGGGTAGTTGAACACGATAGCCTGAAACGTATTGACATCGTAGCGGGGAAACAGGCGAAAATTCAACAGCAACAGCACCGACAACACGATGCTAAGACTTAGAAACAGCATGATACAGAAAAGTATAACCGGTAATTTGGGTCGAAGTTAACCGCCGGATTTGGTTGGACGCGTATATTGCCATCCCGAACGACTCATTTCGTTATGATCAGGAAGCTGAGTTTTCTCGCTGCACTCGTTTTTTTTACCAGTACCTTTTCCTGGGGGCAACCGAGTTTATCCGTATCGGCAACCGGTTCGCCAACGTTCTCCCGCATCGTTTACGGATACCGCTATTTTTATCCTGAAAGCGATGGACAGGTAGTAGAACCGGTGTACGTGAATGGGCCTCGCTGGGCAACGGGCTATTCGGCAGGATTATCCGTTCGCTACGAGTACACGCCCGGATGGTCCGTTTCATCGGGTATCTGGTATCAGTCAGTATCCTTTCGGCAGGCCCGGCGGCCCTCGGCCGGTGAGGGGATGGTAACACTTCGCAACCGGGTTGTCCGCTTCCCAATCCTGTTGAACTATGCCTTATCCAGTAAGCGTCTATCCCCTTATTTTTCGCTTGGTTTCCTGGTCGACCTTCCGCTAACGGGGCGGGTGGTCGTGACGCGGGGCACGGAGTCAACGCAGAACCTGCGGTTAAAAACAAAACCAGCCCCCATTTTTCAGGGGATGCTGGGGGCTGGTGTCCAGTACAAACTGACGGAGCGATATACGCTGCTGGCCCAGCCGGTCTGGACTTACACCTTCGGGCAACTGGGGGGATCACTCACGAATGACCCGACCTTTGACCTGAGCTTACTCACGCAGGTAGCCTATTCATTCTAGCCCCCCACAAACCGATGGCTAAACACCCCTTATCTTTCTCCCCACCCATGAACGTGCCTGCGTGGCTATGCGCCAATCTTTTGCTTCTGCTTTTAGCCATTGGGCCTGTTGGGACCCTCCGGGCGCAGACAGTAACGCCCAACCGGCAACCGGCCGAACTTGACCAGTTCATCACGCGACTGATGGACAGTGCCCGCATACCGGGTCTGTCGATGGTAGTGATTCGGGGAAACAACATCGTATATAGCAAGAGTTATGGCCTGACCAAAGCCGACTCGACCCAGCCGGTAACGCCCAACACCGTGTTTGAAGCAGCTTCGCTCAGCAAACCCGTTTTTGCTTATGCCGTTATGCAACTGGTTGAAGAAAAGCTACTTGACCTGAACAAGCCTTTATACGAGTACCTCCCCTACCCGGATGCAGCCGCCGACGCACGGTACCAGAAAATTACGGCCCGGATGGTACTGAGTCACCAGTCCGGTTTTCCCAACTGGCGCAAAGACCGGAAACTACCCCAGCTTGCCATGGCCTACTCCCCCGGCAAACGCTTCGGCTACTCGGGGGAGGGCTATGTATATCTGCAAAAAGTAGTGGAGAAAATCACTGACCAGCCCATCAACGAGATTATGGAATTCCGTGTACTGAAGCCCCTGGGCATGACGAATAGCAGCTTCGTCTGGCAATCCGACTTCAACAAACACGTAGCCATGCCCCACAATGAAGCCGGAGAGCCGGAGCAGAAATACCAGCCGGGGCAGGCAAACATGGCCTACTCCCTGCACACAACCGCCGAAGATTACGCCCGCTTTATCCGAGCCATTTTTACGCCTGCCGGCCTTGAGCCCACTACCGTCAATCAGATGCTGACGCCCACCAGCAAACTCCCAACCCGTTTCTCGGGCGATACGTTGTCAACCAACCTGTATTGGGGACTGGGTTTTGGACTGGAAGAAATGTCGGATGCTACCTGGTTCTGGCATTGGGGCGACAATGGTGCCTTTAAATGTTTCATTATGGCCAACCGTGACCGGCAGGATGCGGTGATTTATTTCACCAACTCGACCAACGGCCTGGACATTGCCGACCGGATAGTAGCGAAAACCCTCGGCGGGCAGCACCCCGCTTTTCCCTTTCTTGACATCAACGCCGACGAGTTTTTTCGTAAGCATCCCTACAAAGGGAAGTAACACAAAAGCTGGTCCGTACTCCTCAACGCTGTGCCGCCGGAACATGGAACGGAGTCGAGTCAGACCAAAGAGTCGACTGTTGGGTACGTAACCTTGTGCGTTTCGTTTTACACTACGTCGGATGCATCAACGTTCGACCCATATCGTTATGCGATAGCGTTCAGTGTCATCAGCAAAATATAACCAGAGTACCCTTCGACATTCCAAGTTCTTTGCAGTGGTACCTTTCCATATCGTTAAATCACTTCGTCTGGCCAGACTTTTTACTTTAACGTGAATACGGGATTAATTTTTGCCCCATATGGGGGTAAACAGCGCAGCGTCGGTAGGGAAATCCCACCCACCGCCTGACTACCGGCATAAAACCAGAGTTACTTTCCCAATAATTTCCGGCAGAATACAGGACTAATGCATTACAGGTGTGTGACCGTTACCTCCCGCTTAGTGGGTACTCAGGAAAAAATACTTTCGTAATGGTAATGGATTAATGCTGACCTGCCTCTTCAGCCAACTCCGCTACTGGTTTCGGATTTTTTTCATGCCAGCAACGTACCGGTTTACGGGCAGTACACACAAGTAGTGATTCGTATGCAAGCTAAACATACAAGACTCTTTATACTTATAATCAGCAAGTTAAGCTAACTTACAAGGCAACTTGAATTTAACTTACAGCATCCTGTGTGTTTTCTCTTACGTCCTTTCAAATCTAACTTAGTATCCTTATTCACCCATTCGGTTACCAGTTTTTTCTTCAAAAACTGCGGCATAAGCCCGGCACACGGACTATACCCCAAAAATAAATACACCGTCTAATAAATTAATAGTGCCCTATATTACTCTTTTCAGTCTTAAATAAACAAAATAGAAAAAGCCCTTTGTCTTAAAACTAGTTTTCTAAACTTATAATTTAAACCTGATAATGTACAAGGCCTTAACGGACGAAGAAGCGATTCGTCAGTATTTACCTGATCAATCGAACCAATGCTTCGAAATTCTATATAAGCGATACGTGGGTAAAGTCTATCAACGGTGTTTATCAATGACCCACGACACCGAAAAGGCAGAAGACTTTACGCACGATATTTTCATTAAAGTATTCAACAAACTGGAAGCCTTCGAGCAACGGTCCAGTTTCTCCACCTGGCTCTATTCTGTTTCCTTCAATTACTGCGCCGATCAGCTTCGGATTGCCAAACGTTTCTCCACCACCAGTCTGGATTTTAATAACGAATGGGATAAGGCCGATTCGCTGGATGATCAACTCCATGAAGAGACTCTCCAGCTTATGCAACAGGCCATGACCAGCCTGTCAGCCAAAGAGCGCAGTTTACTTCGGTTGAAATATGAAGATGGACTGAGTATCGACGAAATTGCCCAAACCCTGGATCTTTCGCCAAGCGCGGTTAAAATGCGACTAAAGCGAAGCCGGGACAAGATACAGTCTCTCTGCGAACATCATTTTGTGAACTGATCAGAAAAAATAAATACCAAATCAGGTGACTTTTATTAACCTTTCAGTCTAAATGCATATAAATAATTAAAAATCTTCCAAATACGATACTCATCGCACTGGAAGGTTTTTTTATGGCCAAAATAGTCTGTTTTGCCCCCTATTCTACGCCGTTTGCTGAAATCTGTAAAGCAGTAAGCTAGTATTAAGCCTTAAAAGGCCAGCCAACCCGATAATTTAATGGCAAAAGGCGTTACCGGAATGCCGGTGCGACCAATGTTATCGCGGTAGGTAAGTCGGTGAATAGCGTCTACCCGCAGCACTTTGAAGATATTGTCGATACCATATCCAACTTCAACATAAGGTGTTCTGGTTAACGCACTAAACCCATCAATAGCCTTCCCGGCCTCATTCCTGACTGGAATCAGCGTCACATTATCCGTCGATACGCTACCTACCAGCACTTTAGCGGTAATCAGTTCGCGCCATTTAAGCCGACGCAGTAGTGGCAACCGATTGAATAATAAGCCCCCAAAATTATGTTCGACCTGTGCCGTAGCCCACCGGTCAGACACAAACTCAAAATAATTCATCAGGTTATACGCATTGCCGACATAAAACGATGACTCATTACCCAGGGGCGTGTACAGCAATGGATAAGGAACGGTAGACGGGATAATTCCCGCGCCAACGGAATAATACGTCCGGCCCAGAATACCCATCCGAAACGAATGTTTCATGGTGAGGGCGATGCGATGATACGTAAAATCACTGCCCAATACGTGACGAAGACTCAGGTTATACTGGAGTGTAAAAATCGGTTTGCGCGTGGCACCGGCACTAATCCGGGTATTTCCATCCTGCAACATGACCTCGTCCGGTGCAAAACGCGTTTCCGACACCAGTTCCGTCAATTGATAGTTGCTTCGGGTAGACTCATCGTAATTATTGACGTAATAGGCAAAAGGAAACAACGGTTCAAAACTGCGTTGCCGTAAGGCTAATGTCTGCGTGAAGCCCCGCCCCATTTCCCGCCGAATATATACCTGTTGCTCTTCCTGAAAATAAGGCCGGCGGATGGTGCCGAACCTGGAGTAAGCAGAAAAAAGGGAATTATTCCCAATATTATCGGACGATACACCTATTCGTTCCAGGTCATAACTCTGCCGGGCACCGAGTACCGTCCAGGGTTTACGACTCAGGATGTAGTCGATACCAACGCTGTATTTAAGCTCCTTGTCCTTTGTTCCGTACGCCAGGTAACCGCTCAGCAACCACTTTTTACTAAACCCGGTATTGGTACGCATCCCCAGCCGAAGCCGGTTTCCTTCAATGTTGTTATTCGCGTATGAATATAGCACTGGTCCCAGATCTATGTTCCATTTACCGAGTGGTTTGTAGCCCAGTACGCCCAGTTTGATAAGCTCACCGGCTACTTTCACGATGGGTACGTTACGTACGGAGTCAACCACCCGCATGGCCCGCCACTCGCTGGCAGAGAGCGAAACGGGCCGCACCCGGTTCCAGAAGGTACTGTCGGCTTCCCGATACCCGTCAGACAGTTCGATGGATGGATCATAGAAACCCACCTCATTGGGCCTGTTTTCTGTAATGTTGGCGGCATTGGTGAGTAACCGAATCAGCACTCCGGGGGAGTTTGGCGTGGGTTGATCGGTATCAATCGTTAGTTGGGTTTGGGTTGGAAATCGCAGGCCCGATGCCGATGTTTCCCACCCCTGCTCAATGTGCAGGTCCTCCACAAAGTTAATGTTAGCGCGCTTATCGACGTGGGCATCAATCTGCGCTAATGCCATGTGCAGTGTATCCACCCAGACGGTGCCGGTAAAAGCCAGATCGGTGGCTCGTTTGGGGGAGAATTCAATTTCGTAACACACCCCGTTGTACAGGGCCACCGTATCTTTCAGGTGAAACGTGTAAATCGTTTCCCAGGCGTTGCCCAGGGGCGACGGAATATCTTTGTAGAGAATCTGGAGTGAATTGCGGTAAAAATTGTACTGTTGAAACGACGCGCCCGTCAGTTGGGAGATTAGTCCGCCGTCACTAACGCCTACGCCCGTTACGTGCGTCTTCAGAATATGTTCTTTTACTTTCTCGGGATTCGTACGGCGATAAAAAGTAGAAAAGGTTTCGGAGATAAACACCGGTATGGCCGACTGGCCATTGGCATCGGTAATGGCCGGTAGCTTGCCAAGCAATCTGTTTACGGGGCCGGGAGGTCGGTTATTCTTTCGTTTGCGGGCAAAATTGTTGATATACCCCTCAATTTTAGTGTAGCTCTCATACTGGTAGGCTGATAGCTGCGCCGGGTTGAACCGGTCACTCCGATGCACGGCTTCGCGTATGATTCGGTAGGCAGGGTCGCCCCCTTTGGCGTATATCTTCACCTCCTGTAGTTTGGTAGCCGTAACGACCAAACCGACGTCGATTACCTGTGTAGTTAGGGCGGCTATCGGGTAGGATGTGGTGCGGTAACCCAAACTGAAAACCTGAATAGAATCCGCCAGCTGCGCAAGCCGAAGGGAGTACCGGCCATCAGCGTCCGACGTCGTTCCCGACGACTTACCCTGAACGGCAATACTGGCAAATGGAACGCCTTCGCCCGTTGCCGTATCTGTTACCCGCCCCGAAATCAGGTAGGAATTTTGAGCCATTGCCGAATAGAAGCCAACCAGAAGCAGGCCTGTAAGTACCTTGTTCCGTAACGATTGTTTCATTCAATTAATGTCCTTTTAATCCATTGCCATAACCTATGTTTAGTCAACAGAGTTTACCAATTAATACAAATTAAGGAAAAGTCCAATTCTTTACCTGATACATCCTGAAACAGTCAGAATCGGGCTTATGGCGTGTGTTTTAATCCTTTATTAATACGCCTGTCGACTTCATTTTGTGGCAACTTTACAGCTTGTTTGTACAGAAACTAAAAATGGCTCACCACGCCTGTGATGAGCCATTTCATTACCAGTGGCCAAGCGGTAAAACTTGCTTTACTGAACGGATGGATACGCCTGCTGGGCGGCTACTATCTGCCATTTTTTATCCTGCTCTTTCAGAATATGGGTATACACGGTAGGCGTAGTCGTGGCCGTGCTGGTCGATGTACCCCGTACCAGCAGCACCTGATCGGTAATTGTTTCAGCTTTGTCCACTTTTACCGCCAGTTTTTCGGCCGTTGTTTGTTTGAGCAGGTTTTGCTGAATATCCAGGCCACTCAGCATAGTTCCAGCCTGCGTCATTATCGTCGTTTTAGCGGGCAAAACAGTTGCCAGTGCTGCGGTATCCGCTTTATTATAGGCATCAACGTAAGCCATTTCCACCGCTTTGGCAATAGAGTCGGCCGTTGTTTGGGTCATTGGTCCCCGCCGGGGTTGCTCACCCCGAAATAGGTCTTTGCCAAAATTGGCCAGTTTATCAAATACAGGCACATCGAACGCAATACCGGCAACGAAAACAATAACAACCAAAACAGGCAGAACAAGCTCCTTTTGAATACCACCCGACCGGCGATTTTTGCTGTAGGCAGTTAGCGACGACCAGTTATTGACGATGTGAAACACAGCCGCCGTAACGAACAAAACACCGAACCAGGCGTGCGTATGCTCAACAGCGTGCGAACCCTGACCAAAATAAATTAACAGGCCGGTAACAGCCAGTACAAAAAATACGGCAGCGACCGAGAGGCTAACCAGGTTTTTCGATTTCATAGGAAAAATAGAGTGGGTGAAGAGGCAAAGTTACAGGAAGAATTCATCAGAAAAGAGAAACCCCTCCTGCAAGGCAAGAGGGATTGATCACCAACCTAATCTAAAATCATTCCAGCGTCAATCCTTTGTTGATGAAGATAGCTGGAATCTATTCGTTACCGTGGCCGGGCAGCACCACCCGTACGTCCACCGGCAGGGGCCGACTGCTGGGGTTGTGCCGGCTGGTCGTTACTGTCGCCACCACCTCCACCTTTCACGTCGTCGTTATTAATCGACTTCCGGCGTTTTTGTGGCGCATCGAAACTCATTTTACCCAGTTTGTAGCTGAACGTAAGGCGAACACCGGCGTTGTAGAAACTGGTTTGTGTACTCTGGGTCAGGATGGGCGATGACAACTCGGCCCGCTGTACGAACGGGTGGTTGAAGATGCTCTCTGCCGCCAGTCCCAGACTTGCTTTTTTGTCGTTGAACTCTTTCCGGACACCCAGGCTGTAGTAGTACATGCTGCTCTGATACCCCTGCAACTGCACCTGATTACCGCGCGCTCCACCGTAGAGCTGGAAGCCCCAGCCGTTGGCCAGCGTCATGCTGCTCATAATCCGGCCGCCAACTACCAGGCCTGAATTAGAAGCCGAATAGATGGGGTTAGCATTGTTGTTCGTCAGGCTAACGTGATAGATGTCGATGCCACCACCCAGTTGCAGTTTACCAAACAGGGTACCGTTACCGAACAGGTTCAGGCCAACCGCATCCTGACGACCCACGTTCTGGTAGCTGGTCCGGATCACCTGCTGCGATACCCCACTGATGAGTGACTGCGATACATCGCGAACGGCCGTAATCTCATTATTGGTCCGGCGGGCAAACAGGGTAGCATTCAAATACAGCCCTTTGATGTTGGCACTGGTTCCGAACTCAACATTGTCGGTCAGTTCCGGCGACAGCAATGGGTTACCAATGCTGATGTTAGTTGGGTTGGATGAGTTGATATTGGGATTCAGGAACTGAATACCGGGCCGCTGAATCCGGCGATTGTAGGCCAGTTTAATGATCTTCCCGCCTTTCAGACTTTTGGAGATGTTGATGCTGGGCACTAGATTACCATAGTTGGGAATGGCGGTGGATTGTCCCGCCGTTTCGGTACTGAACCGGGCATTGATAAACGTGTACTCATACCGGGCACCGGCCTTAATACTATATTTATTCTTTGTGGTCAGCGTATAAGACAGGTAACTAGCGGCAATGTTCTGATTATAAAAAAGCGTGTTGCCCGTCCGGCTGTTGTCCACCTGGTAATCGGCATTATCACCATTGGCCAGAAAATACTGGTACTGGCTGTTAGCCTGCCGGAGGATGCCTTTACCACCAAACTCGATGAGTTGATTGGTCTTGATGGGTGTCTGATAATCGACCTGTATGGTTGATTCCTGATTGTAGCTCAGGTTCTCGTTTTTCTGACGCGAGGTAACCGTTTGAAAATCGGTACCATTTAAAATGTCAGCCACGAAATTATTGGTCCGGTTGTTTCGGCTGTAGAGTGCAAGCACACTGAATTCCTTCTGTGGCTTAAACGTTTTGGTATAGGTCACGTTGGCATCCAGTGTACCCGACAGGTCGGTCGTTTTTACATTCCGGTCGTTCAGAATTGGAAAAAAACTGGTTGGGGTTGTGGTTTGCGTCAGGAGATTATACTGATTGGTAATTCCGTTCCGTGCCCCGTACCGGATGCTGGCCGTAAGGAATGTGTTCTTGTCGATATCGTAATCCCAGCCTAACTGGTAATTACCGTGAATCCGCTGGTTCAGGGTGCTGGCCGTTTGGACTGTGTGCGTACTGGCCGAGTAGGTGTTCGTTGCCAGATCGTACGACCGGGTGGTCTGGTCGTTCAGGAAGGCCCCTTTCACGTTGTATTCGGCCCGGCCGAAGCCGCTAAGGGAGAAACCCATTTTGCCGGTACGGTAGTTACCGCGCAGCCCCAGCATGCTCCCCCGATTACCTGCTCCGCCGTTTACATCGAGCGTTGCCCCCTGCAGGATAGTCTTTTTGGTTACGATATTAATAATACCCGCCGATCCTTCAGCATCGTACTTGGCCGATGGCGAGGTAATTACCTCAACCGTTTTGATCTGGTCAGCCGGAATTTGCTTCAGCGCATCGGCCACACTACTGGCCATGATGGTAGAAGGCTTGTTATTGATCAGAACCGTTACATTACTGCTGCCCCGTAAGCTCACGTTACCATCCAGGTCCACCGAGAGCATGGGTACCTTCCGCATAACATCGGTAGCATCCCCCCCCTTGGCAGCAATATCCTTATCCGCATTATAGACGAGCCGGTCTACTTTCTCTTCAATCAGCGCGGCCTGCCCTACTACGTTTACTTCGCTGAGCGTGCGAACATCGGCCCCGATTTTGATCGTACCCAGGTTAATGTCGGAACCCGATTCGACGGTAATCACGGCACTGCGCTTGTCTTTGTAGCCAATAAATGAATAGACAAGGCGGTATTTGCCGGCAGGCACTTTATTCAGGGTAAATTTCCCTTTGGCATCCGCCGTTGTTCCATCAATGGGTTTATTCGTAACGGTGCTGACGAGGGCGATGGTCGCGAACTCAACGGGATTGTTCGTTGTCGAGTCGGTCAGCACACCACTCAATTTACCGTTGCCCGGTGCCAGTGGCCGCGCTTCCGATGGGATAGCCGCCGTTCGGGCCGGTGTCGTTTCGGCAGGCATGGTAAAGCTATCCGGAGTGGTAGTTGATGCGGGCGTTTTACCGAACGGATCGGGTAATGCCGGATTAGCGGGTGTGGTAGCGGCCGCCGGTGTCGTTTCGGTCGTTGCAGGTGCGGGTGTTGTGGGCGTTGGTGTCACCTGGGCAAACGATGCCGTTGCACTAACTATAAGTAAGGAGAGTAATAGCGTTTTCATACCATGATTAGATTGACACGTCAAATGTCATCACGCGGTGCTCCCTCCGAAAATCAATCTAGCTGAATGCCCGTTTTTTGATGTTGAATCCAAAAATCAGCCCGATGAAGAAAAACCGTCCGCATCAAAATGCCCGGCAGTCCGGTATAAACGGGCCTTGAAAACCCCACCTATCCGCCAGGCGGACAGTCCTGCAACGGGCATTCTGAGGCAAAAGTCAGCTAAGTCCAGCCTACCTATGGCAGACGTGTAGCGAATAAACCGTGCAAACGGGGTCAATCACTTATTCGTAAACAAGTACATTTGCTGCTTAATACGCAGTTTTTTTGCGCCCTGATAGCCTTTTATGACGCGGTTTTTATTGATTCTGGCCCTATTCTGTCCTTTCTTTTTTCTGTTCACCTACAATTCCGGTTACGGATACGATGCGTACGAGTACCTGATTATTGCCCGTACCCTCAATGAAGGGTATACGTTGTACGACTTTATCCCCTCAAAATCGTATTTGTTGTATGCCTCCACGAACGTGCTGCTGAACCTGCTGGGGGGCTACAACCACACGAGTGTGTCGGCCCTGATTACACTGCTGGCCACGGGTATACTGGTGTCGGCATGGCGGGCAGCCCGGATTTTCCGTGAACGAGCAGCCCTGCTCACCGTTGCCCTGACGGCAGTTTGCTGCTTTTTCATGGAAATGAATTTCCTCGAACCCGAAAGCTGGATTGCTATTTTCGGGTTGAACGCTTTCGCCCTGGTGGCGCGTACGGATGGTAAATACCCCTGGCGATGGCTGGGTGCGGGTTTGCTGCTGGGTATAGCCATGTGTTTCAAAAGCGTGGCGGCTTTCTACGTAATTGGCTTTGGCGCATTTATCCTGGTGCTGGCCCTAACGGGACGACTCACCTTCTGGCCCATGGTGGGTCGGGGAATGGGGGTACTGGCGGGTTTTGCGGCTCCCCTCCTGCTATCGGCCCTGTATTTTTACGCGACAGACCGGCTGAACGAGCACCTCGAATGGACGTATATTTATCCGTTTGGTGGTTATCCGGCCCATACCCTGTTCCTGACTAAGTTTCTGATCAAGATAAGCTGGCTGCTGCTGTTACTGATGCTGTCGGTCCTATTGGTTGTACAACGTCCTTACCGAAGCATTTACCAGCAAACACCGGCTATCTGGCTGGCCTTATTACTGGCGGCCTTTGCCTGTGTTCCGATGCTGAAGACGCAGGCCAGCCACTATTTTTTCCAGGCCGCCGTGTTCTTCTGCCTGCACCTCGCTTTCCTGGCCGATGAATGGCTTAAACGCTACGAGTCCCGCCACCAAAACGTGCCTTACCGGTTGCTGCTAATGGGAAGTGGCGGGTTTGCCATACTGCTGCTGATTAGTCTGCTGCTCTACCGGCCCCAAACCATCAAACGCTTTACAACCCTGGCCGACTACCGGGATGAGGAGCAGGCCGGGGCATTTATCCGGGAAAAAGCTGGCCCCAATGGCAATGTGTTGTTGTTCGATAACGCCATGCCTTTATATTATCTGTCGGACCGGGAGCCTAATGTGCCCTTTATTTTCACCGAGATGCAAACGACGCATTATCTTACCACTCACCCCAACACCTACCAGCGGGCCCTGGCCGATACCAGCCTGAAATTTGTGGTGTTTGGCAACCGGGCCAGCCTGATCGACGATAGTACGGCCCTCCATGAGCCTGTCAACAGGCGGGCCATTCAACAGATGAGAACTGGTTTGCAGAAGGACTTTGTTCGGGTGAGTGATCCCCGTTTTTCGTACCCTTACTGGGTACGAAAATAACCCATTCGCTGTTCATTTCTCTTTTCCCTTATCTTTGCTTCATGCTGCTCTCTGTTCTGATACCCGCTTATAATGAGATTAACTCCATTGATACGCTACTCGAAAAAATTCAGGCTGTTCCCCTCGATAAAGAAATTATCATTGTAGACGATGGCTCCACCGATGGCACCCGCGACCGGCTGGCTACCTACGCATCCGTACCGAATATTAAGGTGGTTCTGCACGATCATAACCAGGGAAAGGGGGCAGCTATCCGTACAGCCATCAAATACATGACCGGTACTATTGCCATTGTGCAGGATGCCGACCTAGAGTACGAACCCCAGGATTATCTGGCGCTGGTGAAACCCATTGCCGAAGGGAAAGAAAAAGTAATTTACGGGTCCCGATTCCTTAAACCGGAAAATCGTCACTCGTACATGAGTTTTTATATTGGTGGCCAGGTCGTTACGCTGCTGACCAACATCCTGTACAACCAGCGGCTTACCGACGAGCCAACCTGCTACAAAGTATTCGACGCGGACTTCCTGCGCTCGATTCCCCTCAACTGTACCCGCTTTGAGTTTTGCCCGGAAGTAACCGCCAAAGTCGCCAAGCACGGTATTCGCATCAAAGAGCTACCCATCAGCTACTACCCCCGGTCGGTTGCCGAGGGCAAAAAGATTTCGTGGTTCGACGGAATCGAAGCCATCTGGGTGTTACTGCGCTACAGGATTATGCAGTAAGTGGAGTAGGCTCAGGCGTATAAACCAGCTTGTCTACTCCTCCACTTTCTCCTTCACCGCCGTAAGGAAAACCTTTGGTACGGGGGCATCGAAACGCATGGATTCTCCCGTTGTGGGATGCTCAAAGGCCAGGACTTCGGCGTGTAAACCCAGCCGCCCAATTGGGTTGGTTTTGGCACCGTATTTAACATCACCCACTATAGGATGCTCAATATCCTGCATGTGTACCCGAATCTGGTTTTTCCGGCCCGTTTCCAGTTCCAGTTCCAGCAGCGAAAAACCATTACCCGACTTAAGTACCGAATAGTTGGTAATGGACAACTGCCCATTGTCCGGGTTCTGGCTCGAATACACGATCAGGGCCTTGCTCTCACGCAGGTACGATGTGATGGTTCCCTTCTGGGGTTCCGGAACCCCTTCCACCAACGCCACGTAGGTACGTTGTTTGGTGGTAGCATTCCACGACTCCTGCATCAGGCGCTGGACATGTTCACTCCGGGCAAACATCATCACGCCCGATGTTTCGCGGTCCAGCCGGTGAATGATGAATATTTTATGCTGGGGATTTATTTTCTTGACGTATTCGCTCAGGATACCGTAGGCGGTGCGATCCCGCTCTTTGTTGGTAGCCATCGACAGCAGCCCGGCGTGCTTGTGAATGACGATTATGGCCGGGTCTTCGTACAAAATGGTTAGCCCCCGGTACTGCGCCACTTCGGGAACGCGGTTGGCGGCAACGGTCACAATCTGCCCCGGCTGCAGCGGATGATTAAACTGGGTAAACACTTTTCCATCAATCAATACCTGTTTGTTACTCAGCAATGATTTGATGTTGCTCCGGTTCTTATGCGGCAATTGGGCGATCAGGAACGCCATCAACTGGATGGGTTCTGATACGGGCAGTTTCGTGTCGGTACGCTGACCGCGTGCCCGACGGGGCTGGTCTGGTTTGTCCATACCGCAAAGGTACGGTTATCAGGCCGAACTACTTACCCAGCCACTCTTTAAACTCGGTCATGCGGTCGCCACTGACGAATACTTCCTGCCGGGATTTGGGTGCCAGGTCCAGTTTGAGCTTACCCGCCGAGTAGGCATGAATCAGGTGAATGGCAGGCAGTGACACCAGAAACTGGCGGCTGATGCGGAAAAACTGCCGCGGATTGAGCAACTGCGTCAGCTTGTCCAGGCTGTAGTCGACGGGGAGCGACAGGCCATCTTTGGTCACTAAAAAGACAATTTTCTCTTCGAGATAAAAATAAGCGATATCAGTGGTTTCGACACTGCGGATTTTTGCCCCCACCGTGATCATAAACCGGTCTTTATAATCGGTCTGTTTCGATTTTCCGATCAGGCTGAGCAGCGTTTCAATGTCGGGAGCGGGGGCGGCCTCCTGCCCAAACTGTTTTTTCAGGGCTTTAAATTTCTCGATAGCCGCTACCAGTTCGTTGTAGTTGATGGGTTTGAGGAGGTAGTCGATGCTGTTGACCTTAAACGCCTGAATCATGTACTCATCGTAGGCGGTCGTGAAAATGACCGGCACGATCAGGGGTGTTTGTTCAAAAATACGAAAACCCAGGTCATCTTCGAGGTGAATGTCCATGAACACCAGTTCCACGGGCGGATGGGGTTCTTTAAACCAAGCCACCGCTTCGGCCACCGACGGAATCTGGTTCAATACGGTAATGGCCGGATCATATTTATGGAGCAGACTCTCGAGCCGTTTGGCCGTCAGGTTTTCATCTTCAATAATGACTACGTTCATTTGTCAAAAAACCGGTAATCCGCCGGCAGTCCGGTACAGTGAATGGAAAAAGTGCGCTAAAGCGCTATCTGTTTGTTGGGTGAAAAGGGCCTCAGCCCAGCACGACTCCGGCCCGTTCGGAGGCAAATTCATCGACGGGCAGGCCGCTCATGCGTTCGTTGACCAACAGCGGCACTTTCACGACAAAACTACCGTCGCTTTCACCCACCCAAACGGGTCGTTTGGTAAGCAGGGTATACCGGGTAATGATGTTTTGAAGCCCCATGCCCGTTGAGCTTTCCGACTGCGGACGGGGTTGCAGGTTATTGCGCACCACGAGGTTGTCATCTTCCAGTTGAATCTGCACCTGTAGTGGTTCTTTGGCCGACATCCGGTTATGCTTCACCGCATTTTCGACCAATAACTGGAGGGTCAGCGGAGCGATGCTGTAGCGCGTCTGGTCCGTTTCGGGCACGTTGATGATTACATCGAATTTATTCTCGAAGCGTATATTGAGCAAAAACCGGTAGGCCTGAATAAACTCCAGCTCGGTTTTGAGCAGTACGCGCTCATTGTCTTTCTGCTCCAGAATATAGCGGTACGCCCGCGATAGCTGGTCGATGAATTTTTCGGACAGTTCGGCATCGGCATGAATCAGCGACGACAGAATACTGAGACTGTTGAACAGAAAATGCGGGTTGACCTGGCTTTTCAGCGCGGCAAACTGGGCCTGAACGTTTTCCTTTTCCAGCCGTTCGGCCCGTACCTGCACATCTTCCAGCCGCCGGTAGGTACGGCGGTTAGCCGCCAGATAGAATGCCGACAGCATGGCCATTACGGTCAGGCCGTTATTCACCCGCCGACGCTGTTCGGACCGTTTGCGCCGTTCTTCCTGAACAACCGGTGGCAGTTCTGCCTGCTGGGGACGAATATCCTGTTCTTTACGAATACCAAACTGCTTTTCCAGCGTACTGTCCAGCCCATGCCAGATTCCGTAAAAAGCAAAGTTGAAACACAGGGCCAGAGCGCTGGCAATGGCCAGCGTAGCCAGTTGGGCCGGTATCTTGAACTCAATCAGAAACCCTTCGCCAAACTGTTTGAACAGCCGTTGCTGCAGCAGTTCCGTCACGGTAATCCAGGCGTAAAAAAACAGAACGCTCAGGACGATTTCCAAAATCCAGAAGGGTATACTACGGGTAATCATGGCCTGCGTCCAGGTCCCTATGTTGACATACAAACGAATAGGCCAGTAAATAACGAACACGCTCAGGGCGAGTTGCCATTTTTGCGAAGTCGTCAGACGGTTGGACATAGTATGCTTGGTTTATGGACAAAACTACCTATTTCCGATACGGAGCCAAAAAGAAAGCGGCCGAATGCCTGTTTCCGGGTTGGGAGTGCCCCCATTCGGTTTTTAAGCCGACAGACAATCCCGACAGAATCAACGTCCGGCCCAACGATTGATGGGTTCCGGGTGTGGTCTCTACAACTACCCTACTCAATACGTGGCTCGTCCGCCCGACAAATCGAAGATAAACCCGGTGGTAAAGCTGGCTTCTTCCGACACAATCCAGGCCGCCATTGCCGCCACCTCCTCCACCGTACCCAGCCGTTTCATGGGTATTTTGGCGGTCATGTAAGCCAACTGTTCGGGAGCAGTTTCTTTGTTCATCGCCGTACTGATAACGGCCGGGGCCAGTCCATTGATGGTGATGCCCGTTTCGGCATACTCTTTTCCGATACCTTTCACCAGCCCGATTACGCCTGCTTTCGTGGACGAGTAGCCCGTCATGAATGGGTTCCCTTCCTTACCGGCAATGGAAGCCAGGTGCAGAATACGCCCGTAATTGCTTTTCTCCATCGCTTTCAGGGCGTACTTGGTCATTAGAAAAGCGCCCCGCAGATTAGTGTGGTACATCCGGTCAAAATCGGCGACGGAATAGTCCGTGATTTTGGTGCTGGTTGGCCCAACGATTCCCGCCGAATTGATCATGATGTCCAGGCGGCCGACCGTATCAACGACGGACTGCACTTCTTTCTCAACCGAACTCTCCTGCGACACATCGACAATGTGGCCCGTGACGGCAAAGCCCTGCCCGGTAAAATCAGCTACCGTACGCTGGAGGGCTACATGGTTGATGTCGAATAGTACCACAGTGGCCCCTTCCATTGCCAGCCGCCGGGCAATGCCTTTTCCGATACCTTCGGCACCACCCGTAACGATGGCTATCTGATTTGCAAACCGGTTTACCATAGAATAAATGTATGTATTCTCTACCTACTATCGTGTTTAATGCCTGTCAATTAACTAAACGCATCCGGATAAGGAACCAAAACAAGCTGGTATTCAGGCCAATTTTCGAATCTGAACCAGTATCTCTCTCATTCAGCAGTAAAAGCTGCCGGTCAACAAAATCTACACATACCGTAACCACCCAATTTCGGGGTGCCGGGCTTTATAGCGGCCATACCACTGGCAGGCTGGATACAGCAACAGCACCAACCCGAACCAAACAGCATATACACCGGGCAAGGAAATACCAGCCCCCGCCGGTCGGCCAAAATTCAGGGGTCCCGTGGGTATTTCGGCCCACGAATAGCCTTGCCCGAAGCTCATGGCCAGCATGGACAGATGCACCAGATACCAATGCAGTATATAATAAAACATCGGCACCTTGCCATACACCATCAGCCAGTGAGTAAAAGCGTTGGTAACCCCGTCTATCCCAGCCAGAAATACCAGCATCAGGCCGAGCATCAGCAGGTCATACAACAGCGAAGGCGGGTACTTTGTCAGGTTAATGAAGGATAGCAGGGTGAATAGCCCGTTCTTCTGCGGAGTCCACGGAGCCGGGTCGCCATAGCGATTCAGGAAGCGGAGCAGGATAAACAGGCCCAGTACCACCAGGCCGATGCGCAGCAGCAGTAGTTTTCGCTCGTCGGGTGGCCGTTCCATTAAACGCCCGCAGGCAAAACCCAGCAACAGTATGCCCAGCCAGGGAACAAGCGGATAACCCACCAGCAAGGTAAAGGTGGGACTGACCGCGAACAAGTCCGTTCGGAACAGTAAGGACCACCCTAATCGAGCGGCCGGATTACTAAAGGCAGGTACACCCTGCAACAGGTTATGCCCGAATACAATCAACAACCCGATAATCCCGACCCACTTTACCGGTAGCCTCGAAAACAGGGACAGCAACACTAAACCACCCCCAATGGCGTAAATCACCTGTAGCATGATGGTTTGAAAGTGGATATCGAACCAGAAGGCAAAGTTGATGATGGTCAACTCGAGCCCGATGAGGACCAAACCGCGCTTTAGCAGGAATTGCCGCCCCGATCCACCAGGCTGGCCGGAGGTAACCTGCTTCCGGAGCGATAGATAAGCTGATGTTCCGGATAGGAATACAAATGTTGGGGCACACAAATGCGTAACCCAGCGGGTCATAAAAAGAGCGGGTGTCGTAGTAGTTAAGTCCGTAGGATTCTGCGTCAGGGCGGGTGTATGCAGCAAATCGCGCACATGGTCAAGGGCCATGATAACCATGACCAGACCACGGGCTACATCAATACTGGTTATACGCTTCATGCGGGAGCCTGAACAGAGAATTTACCGCTTTTTATACTGGCACTGCGTATTGTCGGACTTCACGAAATACGATTTATAATTCAGTGCTTTAGGGTCCATGCAACCTTTCAGGTCGAGCACTTCCACGTTTTTAAAATCAATGGGGTGGCTCTCCGCCTGCAATGCAATGTAGCCTTCGCCGAGGGGCGTGTTGGCGCGGCTAATCCAGTACCTGGCCGCTTCGTCACTAAAATGCCCCGACTGCCAGTTGTCGGGAGCGGTAAAACCTCCGCCTACCTGCGGGCGTTCAAATGTCAGGACGGTATCGCCATTAACAACGTGGTGGACAATAGAATCGCCCAGGACAATGGCTTCGGCCGTTACCCACTGGTCGCCGTCGTAGGTTTTCGAGTCGGAGTCGATGCAGTGCTCATTCTGTAGTTTACCATTCATATGGACCTGTGTGCCGGGGGTGCAGACGTTACCCGTGTGCCTAACCCCTTTGCCCAAACCACCCAGCAACTGGAGTTCAAGCGATACAGGAAAGGTTTGATTTAAAGACAGGCTTTGCGCCGACTGCGAGTGGACCATCACGCCACTGTTTCGCACATTCCAGGTGTCACCGCCGGGGGTCTGCTCCCCTAAAAACCGGTACATAAAGCGGACCCGGTAATAGGAGAACGGCTTTTTGTAATAGATGTGGCCGTATTTCCCATCGAAGGTTTTGTACTGGTCGTAGGCAATCCGCATCATACCATCCTCGACCCGAACCGTGTTTTTATAATTTTCATTGAGCGGTAATCCGGCAATTTTGATGTCCCAGCCGCTGAGGTCTTTTCCGTTGAAAATACGGACCCACTCTTCGCGGGAGGCTGATTTCTGGGCCAGTGCCAACGGAATGGTTAGCACGAGTAACGCTAGTGTATGTAGTGATTTTTGCATGATTATTCGTTGCAGGGCAATTGGTTAGCTACAGGCATTCAGGCCTTACTGTACTGGCTCAGGGGGCAAACGACTTTATCGTGTCTATCAAATGCCTGACCTGCTCAACGGTTTTCTCCCACTGGCTTTCAATCCGTAGCCATTGTTCTTCCAGGTCCACCTTCTGGTTGTTGACCGCTGTGGCCAATTGGTTTCGGGTATTTTTACCCGAGTGGGGAGCGATCAGATAGGCGATGGCCAGACCCGTTGCTACCCCAGTCAAAAAATGCTTCATAAGTCTATTACAGTCTATCAGGCAGATATCCCAACTGACAGCTAAAAGTACATAGCAATTCCAGGCTACTCTCCTTCCTGATAGTTACATGGGTCGTATTAACAATAATATAGATTCAACCCCGCTGCTTTTTCAATTTCTTAACATCAGGCATGGTATCATTTCCCATTCTTTAATCCCTCCTTTCCACCTGCATTTACTATCGGTAGAATGTACGCTGATATACTGCCTTTTATCCTGGAGAATACGCCAATCCCGTTAAAAACTTCAGATTTTGTACTGATTATTTTAATCTGATTATTACTTTTCTGTAAAGAAAAAATAAGAGGCATTTCACTAATAATCAACTACTTACATTTGCAGAAAAATAGACTATCCCTGGATCTCCCTGTATGCTAACCCATAAAAGACAGCTAATTACGCTGGTTTTGGTTTGTATGTATTCGTTCGTACTGGCTCAGTCAGTACCTACGTATTCGTTCATCAAAAAAATCAGTTTGCCCACCGGCAACGGCAAGTGGGACTATCTGAAAATGGACGGCGAACGCGAACGGCTCTTCGTTTCACACTTCGACCGGGTACACATCATCGACCTCAAAACCGACCAGCCCATCGGCGAGATAACCGGATTGAAAGGTGTGCATGGTATTGCACTGGCCAAGGATCTGAACAAAGGATACATCACCAACGGTGCTGATAACGCCATAACCGTTTTCGATTACGACACCTTTAAGGTTCTGCAAACGATTCTGGTAACAGGCAAAAAAGCTGATGCCATCTTGTACGACAAAGCCACAAAGCAGATTTTCGTGTTCAATAACGGTAGCGGCAATGCCGTGGCAATCGACGCGACAACCGATAAGGTAGTTGGTAGTGTTGAGATGGGGGGCGCACCGGAGTTTGCCGTGTCGAATGAGAAAGGCAGCATCTTCAATAATAATGAAGATACCAACGAGATCGTCGAGATCGACGCCAAAACCTTTGCCGTAAAGAATAAGTACGCCGTGGCACCCGGCGGTGTACCTACCGGTCTGACCTACGATGCCGCAACGAATCGCCTGTTTTCGGTTTGCCGCAAACCTCAAATGCTGGTGGTGATGGATGCCTCGAACGGCAAAGTCGTTCAGACACTGCCGATTGGTGGCGGGGTCGATGCGGTGGTCTTCGATAAGGAAACGAAGCTGGTCATGGCTTCCAACGGACAAGGGAATGTCACCATCGTTCGGCAGGAGTCGCCCGATACATACGCGGTTGTGCAGACGCTGACCACGAAACCGGGCCTGAAAACGATGGTTCACCGGGGCACTACCCATCGTATTTATCTCAGTGGTGCCGATCTGCAGGCTGATGGCAAAACACCGGTGCCCGGTACTTTCGGCGTGTACGTATACGGCCCGGGCCAGAAACAATAAATGCGCGTCTGGGTCAGACCTAAAGTCACCCGGTAAACTCAGCCAGATTCGTTCCGGCCAACTATGCCCTGAACAGGGGCCGGAGGTTCATGCTTTTTCGGATGTAAACCAGAATACTATGCGATATATTTTACTGATTAGTTTGTTTGTCAGCAGTTTGGCGGTTAAAGCGGCTACCATCAAAGGATACGTAACTGATGCCCAAACCGGTGAATCCTTAATAGGTGCTACCGTTACCTTAACTAAATCGGACGGAGAAACGACAAAACAAGGTGTTGTTACGGGACTGGATGGCAGCTACACCCTGCGCGACGTACCGGAGGGAACGTATAAACTTACCGTTAGCTACGTCAGCTACAAAACATTAACCCAGACACTGACCGTTGGAAGCGGTACGATCTCCCAAAATATAGCGTTGAACAGTTCCAGTAATGATCTGTCTGAGGTAGTAATTTCGGGACGGGGCGACCGGGAGAGCGAGAACAGCACCCGCAAAACCGAGCAGAAAGCAGACAATGTGCTCAACATCATTGGGGCCAAAGCGATTTCACTGCTGCCCGATATTACGGTGGGTAATGTACTCCAGCGGGTATCCGGCGTATCGGTCGTGCGGAACAGCACCGGCGACGGCCAGTTTGCCATTATCCGGGGCATGGACAAGCGGTATAACTACACACTCGTCAACGGCATCAAGATTCCCTCACCCGACAACAAGAACCGCTACGTGCCGATGGATATTTTCCCGGCCGATCTGCTCGAACGGCTGGAAGTAGTGAAAGCCCTCACGCCCAGCATGGAAGGTGATGCCATCGGGGGGGCCATGAACATGATTATGCGCTCGGCACCCGATTATCTGGTTATTAACGCGACAGCATCGGGCGGCTACAGTCAAATGCTCAGCAGTCAGCCGTTTTCGGGGTTCAGTACATCAGGTATCAACTTCCGCTCCCCCTCCGAAGTGGCGGGCAGCAACCGCTACGCAGCCCAACCGTCGGATTTCTCGACCAAAACGGCGCAGTATCAGAACGTAAAGCTGCCGGCAAACGGTCTGCTGAGCCTGTCGATTGGCAATCGGGTGCTCAACAAACGGCTGGGCTTTCTGGTTGGAGGTTCGTATCAGCACACCTACCGGGGCAGCGAAACCACCTTCCTGCGGCTCTTCGGTCAGCCCTCACCCGACCCCGTACCGAACACGCCCATTTTTGAGTTTGTGGAGCAACGCAAATACTCCAATGAGCAGGCGCGGCTGGGCCTGAACCTCAAAACCGATTACGTCTTCAACGAAGCCAATAAGATTAGCTTATATGGGCTGTTCATGCAGCTCGACGATAAGCAGCACCGCACCGTACTGGGCAATCAGCTGGTTCAGATTGGCGACGTTACCACCACCGACCGTTCGGTATTTCGGCGGCAGAACGTCTATAACGCTAGCCTCCAGGGCGACCACGCTCTAACGGGGAAATTAAAATTGAACTGGTCGGCGGTGTATTCGCTGGCCAAAAGCCAGACACCTGGCTGGACCGACCTGTCGATAACGAGTCGCACGGCACTGGCGCCGGATGGCGTTTCCCAGCAATCAACACTGTATATCAATAACCTGAACTACATCTGGACCCGAAATAACGACCGTGACCTGGCCGGTTACGTAAACCTCAATTACACGGTTGCTCCGGGTTTCGAGGTGTCGGCCGGGGGGATGTTCCGCGATAAAGACCGCAATAATTACTACAACGATTACCAGCTGTCGACGGTACTACCCGGTGGCGACCGGCAGGTGTTTACCAGCGTCGACAAGGCCATTTTCTCGTTCCGGCCCGAATCCTACGCCTACCCCGACAGCACAAACGCCAATAACTACACAGCCAAAGAGCAGGTAGGGGCTGCCTACATCCAGGGTAAATACAACAATGACCACTGGCAGATTCTGGGCGGTGTACGGGCTGAGAACACGCAGCAGTCCTACGTATCGCAACTGCCCGTGACGGCAACGGGCAAGACCGGTAAAATTCAGTATCTGGATATTTTGCCAAGCCTGCACTTTAAATACAAACTGTCGGCCCGTGAGAATATCCGTCTGTCCTACTTCCGGGGCATTAGCCGGCCGGGCTATTTTGAGCTGGTACCGGCTTCGTTTCCCGGTGATTTCTACACCGAAACGGGCAATTACAACCTCAAACACAGCGTAGCCGACAACCTCGACGCGCGGTATGAACTATTTCCGCGTGGCAACGAACAACTACTGATAGGCGCTTTCGCGAAGAACATCAAGAATCCTATCGAGTACGGCTTCAGCGATCTGGCGCAGAATAATATTGTCTATCAGCCCATTAATTACGGAAACGCGCTGAATTACGGTGCAGAACTGGTGTTCTCGCACTACATCAGCAACTGGGGCATTTCGGGTAACTACACCTACACACACTCGCGCATCACTACTACGAAACGGGTGTACGGACGCGATGCCAACGGCAGCACAGTGGCGACCACCCAACAGCAAACCCGCCCGCTACAGGGTCAGTCAGACCACATCGCCAACCTGTCACTGATCTATAAAAGCAGTCAGACGGGCATTGACGCGCAGCTGGCCTGGGTGTACACCGGCAAGCGCATCAATATCGTATCGGCCTATAAAGACCTCGATTACTGGCAGCGCGGCACCTCGCAGGTCGACTTCTCGGCGGAGAAACGCTTCGGCACGCGGGTTAGCGTGTTTGCCAAGATGACCAACCTGCTCAACAACCCGATCATCGTGGATATTCTGCGGCCTAACACACTCGTCGGCTACCCCGATCAGGATCACACCGACCGCATTACGGTGCAAAAAGACGTGTTCGGCCAGAGCTATCTGCTGGGCATCCGGTATAAACGATAAAATCAATGAACAATGGATAATGTACAATGGAAAGACAATAGGCACCTCCTTCATTATACATTTTACATTCTTCACTGTACACTCTCCTTTCAATCAATTACCCAAAATAAAGTACAATGAAAAACCAAATCAAATACGGTATCCTGGCTGCCGGACTGGTAGCTGCGCTGTCTGGCTGTAATAGTTCCAGCGAAGACGTAGTCGTGTCGGCACCGCTGTTTAGCGTCGGGCAGGCTGTGAGCACCAAAACACCGCTCCAGGGTTCGATCAAAGGCACGCTGAAGTCGGATTCGACCTATAACGTGACGGGCGATGTGTTTATCAACGAAGGCGACACGCTCCTGATTCAGCCGGGCGCCAAAGTGCTGTTCGATGGTAAGGGTGCCTGGTATTTCGTCGTGAAAGGGTCGTTGTTATCACTTGGCACGCAGGCTAAGCCAATCTACTTCACCGTGCCATCTTCGGTAGCGGTTAAAAACGAAACGCTCGGTGCTGACCCTACTACCGACCCGGCCTACAAAGGCTTCTGGGGTGGTATTGCGGGTGAAACGACCTTCAAAAACATCATCATTAAGTGGACCCACCTCGATTTTGGCGGTGGCAAGCTCGGCACATCGCCGGTATCGTTCCTGGCCAACGGAGCCAACGCCTATACGCTGACCTCCAAGAATTCGGACGGTATCGTAGTACTGGAAGATTCGTGGGTGTATGGTGCAGTCGATGATCCATGTCGTCCGTTTGGCGGCAAGTACAACATTATGCGCAACACCTTCGAGAAATGCGGCTTTACCGGGGGCGAAGCGTTCAATATCAAAGGGGGTACCGTCGGCAATTTTGCTTACAACCTGATTATCGGCATGGCTACCAACGGCCCGAAAGCGTCCAATGACGGGCAATCGCCTACCCAGCCACAGACCAACATCCTGATGTACAATAATACGATGGTGGCCAACGGCTGGCGCCGGTCGTCCGACGGACGGGGTGGCTCGATCAACTATGAGAACGGGGCCAAAGGCGGTTACTACAATAACCTGATTGTCGATAGCAAATACGGCCCGCGTATCGTGGGGGCTACAGCCTCCTATGCGGGTAACTCGCTGGTGGTAGCCGACACCTCGAACATCAAGTACAGCAATAACTACAACTACGTCGATTCGCTGAAGATGGCCAACCAGATCTATCCGGTCGGCTTTACCACCAAGCCACAAACGACCGATATTCCGGCTCCATCAACGTTTCTGCCAACAGGCTATAAGCCCGGTCAGGCATATGACGGTACAGCAGTCGTACAGAAAAACAACCCGCTGTTCGTGAATTTCCCGCTGCCCTACGTAGCCACGAAGAAAATTGCGGACGCCAGCTTTGTTGGTACCTTCAATTTCCGGCTCCAGCCTACATCACCCGCTTTGGGCAAAGGCACGACGGGCTTTACCCCGCTGAACGTGGTGCCGATCAGCGAACGCTACGGCTCTACGGAAATAACGGCGCCCAGCACCGACATTGGTGCCTACCCATCCAACGGAAAAGGGAATCAGCATTGATTGAATGGACAATGTAAAATGAATAATTATTGCAACGGCTGATTATCCATTTTACATTGTCCATTATTCATTTACCCCAACCCACCTCCCCAATGAAGCAATTAATTACCCTTCCATTCCTGCTCTTCTCTCTGCTATGTTGTAAGCTGACAACAGCACAGGATAATTTCATTGCCAAGCCATACCTGCAAATCGGGCGTACGCCTTCTCCGGACAACCTGCAACTACTCTGGCACGCGCCGGATAACGATGCGGACTGGACGGTCGAATACCGGATGGGAACTAGTGGTCCCTGGAAGAAAACGGCTGTCCCAACGTCTATTCGGGTGGCGGTTGCTGGTATCGAGCCGCACCGGGTCTATAACGCAGCCCTGACCGGCCTGACGCCGGGTGGAAAATTTACCTACCGGGTGTTGCAGGGTAAGAAAGAAGTATTTACGGCCGAAGGGCAGGCATCCAAAGCGTCTACCCAGCCGTACCGGTTTGTGGCCTTCGCCGATATTGGCGCCGAAACGGCCGCCCAGAAAAAACTGGCCACGCAGGCCATGCTCGCCAAACCCGATATGGTGGTTGTACCCGGCGATATCGTATACGAACGCGGGCTCATTTCGGAGTACCGGTCACGGTTCTGGCCTATCTATAATGCTGACCAGACTACCGCTGAGGGTGCTCCCCTGCTGCGGTCGGTGCCGATGATTGTGGCTCCCGGCAACCATGATACCGACACCCGGGACCTGAACAAGTACCCCGATGCACTGGCGTATTTCTACTACTGGAACCAGCCCCTCAACGGGCCGCAGGGCGTGGAAGGTGGCCCAATGGTGCCTACCCTCACCGCTTCGGCTGATAATCGGACGGCTTTTCAGACGGCCGCCGGAGATGCCTACCTCAAAATGGCAAACTACTCGTTCGATTACGGCAATGCTCACTGGACGGTACTTGACTCCAACCCATATGTTGACTTTACCGACAAAACCATCACCGACTGGGTAGCCGCCGATTTGGCATCGCCAGCCGCTCAGAAAGCCACATGGCGGTTTGTGATGTTTCATCATCCGGGTTTCAACTCATCGCGGGAGCATTTCGAGCAGCAGCACATGCGTTTACTCTCGCCCGTATTCGAGCAAGGCAAGGTCGATGTGGTGTTCAATGGCCACGTGCATAATTACCAGCGGTCGTATCCAATGACGTTTGTGCCGGATAAAAAAGGCGTATTACTGGTGGCCAGTATGGGCAGTACCAAAGCACGGGGCCGGGTAGTGAACGGACGCTGGACGCTTGATAAATCGTTCGATGGAAAGACGAACACTAAACCCAGCGGTATTATCTACCTCGTGACGGGCGCGGGTGGGCAGGAACTCTACAACCCCGAACAAAACAATGACCCCGATTCCTGGCAGAAGTTCACCACCAAATTCTACTCTAACATTAATTCGCTGACGGTGGTGGACATAAACGACAAAACTATGACCGTTAAGCAGATTGACGTGGACGGCAAGGAGCTGGATTCCTTCAAAATCACCAGGTAGTCTGTTTTTTTTAAATAGCCGCACTATCTCATGCGTATGGGACGCGGCTATTTTTCACATGGACGTCACTTCAGTCCAACACCCGGATACGGCCGCTGCGAATTTGCGAGGGCTGTATCCGGGTGTTGGACTTTACGTTTAAGGTTAAGGTGAGGTAGTAGCGGTAAACTATTAGAAAAAGAGGAAGGTGGACGCGTAAAAAAGAGGAAGAATATAAGTAAACATTTATGGGTTACGCTGTCCAAATTGGGGGTTTCTGCCAGTTTCTCATTGACCCATTTTCGGCATTCTTTTGCTCATTTCAGGCATTTACTTTTTTAATTAACGTATCATCAAGTTGATTTTCAACAACTTACCGAACACTTAAAAACAATAACAAAGCACAAACCAGCGGGGCAATTCTAAACATCAGTTCTAACTGGCCGTTGCCAGTTTACAGGGGTTCCCGGAATGGCTATATTTACCGATAGACGTGATACCCCTCCCTCTGGCTCATACCCAGTGGCAACCCGGCTACGGATGAGGCCGTATCAACTTGCCCGACCTCATCCGTATCGCACCTGTCAATTACCGTTGTATCAACAGCCGCAACGTAGTTGGCGATTGCCCGGTGGGTGTAACCTGAATCAGGTACAGGCCGTCGGGAAGCTGGCTGGTGTTCAGGCGGTACGGCTCGGCAGGGGCCACTTCCAGCTTCGTCTGCTGGAGTGGGTGGCCCAGCAGATCGTTAAGTTGCAAACCCACCGGTTGTCCAATAACAGGGCTAAGGTCGATCAGTACGTGGTCGCGGGCAGGGTTAGGCCATAGTCTGACTGCTACTCCCGTTTCCACAGCGCCCAATCTGGCCCCGGCCGGACACGTCCTCTCCTGGACGCTCCATTGCTGTTGCTGCCCCGCCCCCAGAGTCTGCTGGCTAATTTCAGCCCCCTCGGCCGTACTGGCATTGCGTACCGTAATCGCTTTACTGGAATTGCGGTTGCTGAACGTATAATAACCCTCGGCGTTGCGCTGTGCACTCCATTGCTGATGACTGCCCCCCCAGTAGGTCCATTGCTCCAGCAGGGCATCATCGGCACTCGAGAAATTGGCCACCTGAATACCTTTCTGGGTAGACAGCACCGTGATGCTGTAGTAGCCCCCATCGGCAGGCGTAAACCGCCAGCCCTGGGTAAGCTGATTGGCGTCGGTTTGCTGAACAAGTTTGTCCCCGTCATTCTGGGCACTACCAGTTATGCCCAGCACCCTGCCACTGAGCCGGGATACCAGCCGGTAGCACTTATTAGGCTCAACCGCCGAAACGGACATCGGAGACGAGAGGTTGGGTAAGGGTGCTGCCACCGGGGAGATCATCACAGTACCCAGGGAAGACCCGTCGTTATTTCTCGTTACCACGCCCATGTTAACAGAACTTGACGGTAACGGCAGGCAAAACCCGGCCGACTGGCTCCCTAACCAACAGAGAAGGCTAATAAAAAGACTGTAGTGAACGGTAAAGTACTTGGGATTGTACGTAAACAGTGTGTTCATCAAGGTATGAATTTGGGTTAGATTATTGTTGGGTAATCGTCTGCAGTGAGCCACGCTTCATGTTGACTTAAGTCTGAATCCTGCGTTACAATTTATTATTTACGCGGCATTTTGCGGAAATAAACACGGCGATCATAGAAGAATAAAGTGTATAAACCGGGCATCAAATACGATGGCAAGTACCCCACACACGAATTCACCTACCACCATTCTGGTTGTATAAACTAGCAATCAGGTTGCATGAACGTAGAAAAGCACCGTGAAAGATCTTTTTATGAAAAACTGAACGCGTAGCAATCTATTCAGTGTCAGCAGAACGAGTCAGCGACTTGCCATACTGCGAAGGCAATACCCCGTAGCGCTCTTTAAATACTTTCGTAAAGTAAGATGGGTTATCGAATCCGACGGCATATGCAACCTGCGTAATGGACGCTTCCTGCTCTTTCAGTAACTGAGCAGCTTTCACCATTCGGATGTTCAGGATATAGTTGCTGGCGGTCGTGTTGGTTAGGGCTTTTAGTTTACGGAACAATTGTGCCCGGCTCATGTTAACCGCTTCGGCCAGTGCCTCGACGGTAAACGCAGCATTATCGATATGCGCCAGTACCACCACCGAGAGCCGATCGAGGAATTTCTGTTCAGCCGCCAGCAGCACAGGCTTTGCCGGCTCAATCCCATCGGCTACCGGGGTAGCATTAGTGGGTATTGACATAAGACCGGTAGCAAAGCGCTGGTAAAGCCGTTGGCGCTGCTGCACCAGATTACGCACCCGCACCTGTAGTTCAGCCCGGTTGAAGGGCTTGGTCAGATAATCGTCAGCTCCCAGTTCAAAGCCTTCGATGCGGTCCTGGACGGTGGCTTTTGCGGTGAGCATCACTACCGGGATGTGGCTTGTTACCTCCTGGGTTTTCAGCATCCGGCAAAAAACGAAGCCGTCGATCCGGGGCATCATCAGGTCGCAGATGACGATATCGGGCATCGTGGCCATGGCTTTCTCCAGCCCCTCCTGCCCGTCTTCGGCCTCAATAACCCGGTAATCTGCTTCGAACACCGTGCGTACATAGGCGCGGATATCGGCATTATCGTCGATAATGAGCAGGATGCGTTCAGTATCCATCGGTTCACTCTCCAGGGGGGAGATCCCGGGCGACAACGGAACCGGGAATACTACGTCCTGGAGCCCCGGCAGGCTACTATCGGTAGCCGCCGGCTGGGGCAATACCGGTTTATCGACGAGTATCAGCGGTAACGTTACGGTAAAGGCGGTACCCTGACCAACGGTACTGGTTACGCCAACCTGGCCGCCCAGTACCCGGACCAGTTCGTGTACCAGAGCCAGTCCGATACCGGTTCCTCCGTATGCCTGGCTTTGCCCACCGGCCGAACGCTGATAAAATCGCTCGAAAATATGCGCGAGGTCTTCCGGTGCAATACCGATTCCGGTATCCTCAATGATTACCTGCAAATTCGGGGTTTCGGCCGATTCGGGGTAACTAACGTTCATGTGCACATCGTTACCGGCGGGGGTAAATTTGAAGGCATTGGCCAATAGATTGGTCACAATTTTCTCCATCTTATCCGCATCAAAATCAGCCCAGCACTCGGTTTCAGTCTGAGCAAACGTAAACCTGATTCGCTGGCTTTCGGCGAGCGAGTCGAAGGAAATAGCCAGCGTACGCAGAAACGAGGCTATGTCTCCCCGCTTGAGTTCGGTCCGGAGCTGGTCTGCTTCGAGTTTACTCAGATCCAGCAGTTGGTTAATCAGGCTCAGCAACCGATTCCCGTTGCGCTCCATCATCGGCAGCACCGACTCCTCCGGGAATTTTCGTTTCAAATCGCCCAATGGTCCCAGCAGCAGTGTCAGTGGTGTGCGGAACTCGTGCGAAATATTCGTAAAAAACTGGGTCTTGAAGGAGTCCAGTTCGGTTAGCCGAATGGCTTCACGCTGCTCGAACAACAGTCGTTGCTGGAGCAGCCACCGCTGCGTCTGGAACAGGTACAACTGCCGCAGTGCAACGGCCAGTACCAGCGCGTAAAACAGATACGCCCACCAGGTCCGGTAAAACGGGGGATGAATCCAAATCTGTAGTTCGACTGGTTTGCTCCAGACCTGCCCATCGGCCGATCCCATCATCTCGAACGTATAATTACCGATGGGAAGCTGCGCATAATTGGCAAACCGATTGGTGCCCGCATTCACCCAGTCGGGGTCAATACCCGACAGGCGGTACCGGTACTGATTTTGGGCTGAATTGGTGTAATCCATCACGCCGAACTCCACCGTCAGCAGGTTCTGGTCATGGGCCAGGTCGATCCGATGGGTATGGTCGATACTCTCGGTCAAAATCTTATCGGGACCGCCAACGGGAATGGATTCATTATTGATTTTCAGGTTGATGATATTGGCAATGGGTGGCCGGGTTCTGGTATTGAGTAACGCTGATGGCAGGAACGCAGTGAGTCCATTTATACCACCGAAGAGTAACTCGCCCGACGGTAATTTGACGAACGAGCTGGTGTTGAACTCATCATCCTGCAAGCCATCCCCTTTGGTGTAGTTGCGGAACCGGAACGTTTTCGGACTGAACTCAGCCAGACCCCGGTTCGTGCTTATCCAGAAATTCTTAAACTGATCGGTCAATAGGCCGTATACAACTTTATTGGGCAGTCCCTGCGCTTCTTTAATGTGCAGACAATGACCCGTTTGCCGGTCGAGCCGGTTAACCCCCCCCCCTTTGGTACCTATCCACAAGTACCGCCCCGGCTGGTAGGGGTCGTCAGCCAGACTAGACACAAAGTCGTAACTAAGGCTCAGCCGGTTGGTCAGCGAATTTTTGTACAGCGAAAAAGTAGGGTTCGCCAGCACGTTGTCGGTCCGTATCAGTCCTTTCTGGGTCCCGATCCAGAGCGTTCCGGCTGCGTCCTGATGCAGGGCGTAGGTTTCCAACCCTTCGCTTCCTCCCGGTATCAGATCATGGTAGCTAAACACGGCAAACGTTTCAGTAACCGGATCAAACCGGAGCAGTTTCCCGTTGGCAGCCCCAATCCAGAGGTAGCCCGTCTGCCCTTCCAGGGTTTGATTACCCGTAAAACCAAAGGTTGTTCCGGGAGGCAGCGGGTATTTTTTGAGGAGCGTCCAGTCGGTAGAAAACTTAAACAGCGTAGCCTCGTGGGTTTCAAAATTGACGTTGGACACCCAGAATATCCCCCGGCGATCCTGCATCAGGTACCGCTGTCGCTGGTCGGCAGCGGGTAATTTTTTATCCAGAAAAGGCACCATCTGATTGGTCGTCCGGTCCAGTAACTGATAGGCATACTGGTGACGCGTATACACCCGTCCCTGCCGGTCGGCGTAGAGTTCGGTCAGCGATGTATTAGGCAGGTAAGACCGAAACCGTTTGATTTTAGGATTGAATTTACGCAGCCCATACCCACCCGTACCAATCCATAGGTTACCCGTCTGGTCTTTCAGAAATTCAGTCACCGAATAGGTATTGGGAGGCAATGTCACAAAGGCGTTACGGGCCGACAGACTATCCTGAGCAAAGAGTTCGGCCGGCGACATCAGCCAGAGGTAATTAGTAGCCGAAATAGCCATCATGGCAGGGTCAATGACGTCAAAATTGACACTGAAATTATTGGTTTTGGGTAGGGCAATGGTTTTTAGTACACCCTGTTTCCAGGCAAGGATATTATCACGGGTGGCGGCAAACCAGATATCCTGTTTTTCGTCGTGGTAGAGGGCATGAAAATCGAGCGACGACCGGGAGAGCAGACTGTCTTTGGCTATCCCGGCAGGATGTTGCCAGTTGAAGGAATACAGGCCGAAAGAAGACCCGAGGGTAGCCCGTCCATTGGCCTGAAAACGAATGTAGCGAACCGAATTTTCAGTAGCCGTTGTGGGTATTGGCAACGGCTCAATCGTTACCTGAGTCGTGAAGTTGGCTTGTGTCGGGAAGGCCGTTTGTAACGAAGGCGGTAAACTGATCTTGAAGAGTTTGTTATTGTCGGTCGCCAGCCAGATATTCCCATCGGGGTCTTCACTCAGCAGATTGATTTCGTAGCCCCCGCTGTTGGGTGTCGAATGGTCGATAATGTCGACGTGGTAAAACCGGTGGGTACGGTCGTCGAACAGATTCAGTCCTTTGTTGAGCGTACCCACCCACAGCCTCCCCCGCCGGTCGAGCAGCAGTGCCGGGCAGTGATTGTTCGACAGGCTGAACGGATTATAGGGATCATGGGTGAATACGGTGAAGTTATGCCCGTCGTAGCGGTTCAGGCCATCTTTGGTGGCCACCCAGATAAAGCCGTTTCTATCCTGCCTGAGACCAAAAATCATCCCCTGCGAGAGTCCATCAGCAATGGTCAGCTCCTGCCAGCCTTTGGTGGTAAGTGGCCCCTCCTGATGGGCCGATTGAGCTGGAACAGTAAACGGCAAAAGTAGCAGTAGACAGAATAAGCGCATCTGGAAAGGTGTTAACTGCTTATTTACGTAATTCCGGATAGCTTTCGATTGAGACTTCACCGTCGAAAACCGGGTTTTTCCTTCAATAGTTTATCTATTTACGGCTTCGACAATCGAATAACCAGGCTCAAAAATACGCCGTATATAGTTCCGGACATCGGCATTGTCGTCGATGATAAGCAGAATGTTCTCCGGCACGGGACGGCGTGGCTGACTGAACTCAGCGTCTGGATTCGACCTAAGTGGCCGGGATACCTGCCGGGGCCATTATTTTCCCCGCTGACTGGACTGCTGCGGACAAAGGCAGTCTGACCCGGAAGGTCGTACCTTTGCCCTCGCTACTGTCGACTGAAATCGTCCCCTGTAACACCTCAACCAGTTCCCGTACCAGGGCCAGTCCGACACCCGCTCCTTCGTAGGACCGGTTCACCTGGCTGTCTACCTGATAAAACCGATCGAAAATATACGGCAGATTGGCCGTGGAAATCCCGATTCCGGTATCGGATACGCTAAACTGCACCGAACGGAACGCCAGTTGAACATCCACACGGACCTCGTGGCCCTGGGGAGTAAACTTAAAGGCGTTGGACAGTAAGTTGGTTACGACCTTCTCCACCTTATCCCGGTCGAAACTGGCCCAATATTCGGATTCGTTCTGGGTAAAGGAAAAATGAATCCGGCGCCTGTCTGCCAGCGCCTGGAATGAATCCGCCAGAGTCCGAAAAAAGGCAGCCATGTCGCCCGGTTCGGGTTGGGCTTTCAGTTGACCCGCTTCCAGTTTGCTCATATCGAGCAGTTGATTGATCAACCCCAGCAACCGGTTGCTGTTGCGCTCCATCATGGGTAGCATCGGCTCATCGGGGAATCGCTTTTTCAGCTCCGACAGTGGACTGATAATCAGGGTGAGAGGGGTGCGTAACTCGTGGGATAAATTGGTAAAGAAGCGGGTTTTCAGCGCGCCCAGTTCCTGTAGCTTGTCGACTTCTACTTTTTCCAGCATCAGCGCATTGGCGGTGGCAATCCGTTCCCTAATATACGTCAGTACAATCCGCCCCAGCACCAGTGACATGACCACCATTTCGATTATCAGGGCCAGCATGGGCAGCTGATTAATCAGGGGGGTGTAGGTAATTATCCGCAGGGTTGCCATCTGGTAGAATGCGAACGGGATGATACACAGCGTAATGGGCAGTACAAAATACGGCGTGGGTTTTCTTCCTATTGTGCAGACAAGCACAGCACCAATAAAAAACAGCGCATACGTAGCCAGGATCAGTATGGCATAAAACTCGCCGATAGCCGCGTTCTCAACGAAGAGAGGCAAAAGAGCCCCTACCAGACTAATACCCATAACCAATAGCATCGTCCACCGAAGCGGCTTAAAGACCGGCTGCCCATCCATCAGGCTATACATCCAGACGGCCAGTCCCAGGGGCAGCAGGCGCACCATTCCGTACTGCATCCAGTTCAGCAGAATGGGATAATTGACCAGAAAAAGGGAGTACACGCCTGCACGTGCCAGCGTTGCTATATAGAACAGAAACGTGCAGAGGACATAGAACCGGAATTGCGGATCAGGAATGAAGCGGGCCAGCACGAAACTGTGCAGGGAGCGCAGGATAAATAATCCCAGAAACAGCCAGATAAAGAAAATAACCACCTGCCTTTTGCTCAGGTTGTAGTACTCATCCCAAACCGTCACGTTACCATACATACTAAGGCTGCTTTCGATACGAACGAAAACCGTTACGGGCTGACTGGTGGGGAAGGTAGCCCGAAAAAATGGGGCTGGGTCAAAAAACCCCCAGTCCACGTAAGGCCGTTTTCCCCCTCCCTGCTGGTGTATTACCTGCCCATTCGGATAAACCAGGTACAAGTCTACATAATCAAGCGAGATGGCATCCAGCAGGCCAAGCAGCCAGTGCTTTTGGTTTTCCTGACTGTGGTTGGTCACCTCAAACCGAAACCAGTAGGCACTGCTGGTATACCCGTACTGAAATTTTTCGGAATAGCTGGGCACAAAATCGGTGCGTTGCCGAACCTGGGCTAACGTCAATCGGGCCGTTTTATCTTCCAGAATAGACATTCTCCGTCCAATGGAAACAAAACGGGTTGTATCCTGCAACAAAACGGCATGCGAAGTCACCTGACCCTTACTAACCAGGGCAGGCAAGAAAAGTAGTAACGTTAAAGCGTAAAAAATGATACGCATAAAGCAAATAAGGAAACAAATGACCAAAGTAACCCTACCTCATAGAATACACAACAAAAATTCAGCCAAAAAAACACAATGTCTTATCCAGCCTTATTGTAGAGGTCGACTGCCGCGGCACCTGTGTTTTCATTCTGGTAAAAAAACGCCCTGCTCCAGTATGCCAGCCAGTGAAAAAAACTGCTTCAGGAAGCTAAAACGGAGACTATTCTTCAATCAGACCGAAAATTAATTACCTTGCATTTTCGATTTCCCCCGTGTGTATGACCGACCGTAAATTCCCCATCGGACCTTTTGTGACGCAGGAACAGTACACCCCTGCCGAAATCACCGACCTTCTCAACACCATCGACCGTTGTGTCGGTCAGTACCAGCCAACCGTCGGGTCACTTTCCCCTGCCGACCTGATGAAAACGTATCGCGAGGGTAGCTGGACGGTACAGCAATTGGTGCACCACGTGGCCGATATCCACCTGTTGCACTTTCTTCGGATGAAGAAAGCCCTGACCGAACCCGATTATCATGAAGTTACCCTAATCAATATGGATGGCTGGGTCAAAACAGCCGACGGCCTGGATGCCCCCGTAGCCGATTCACTGCTGATGCTGGATGGCATTAACCGGCGTTATCTGTACCTGGCCCGGTCGCTGACAGAACCGATGCTGGCCATAACGTATCACCATCCCGTTCGGCAACGGCTGTTCAGTCAGGCCCAGGCTTTGGCCATGTCGGCCTGGCACGTACAGCACCACCTGGCGCATATCCGGCTGGCCCTCGCATAAAAATAACCGACTACCTCTTCCCTATACCTGACAAGTTTCCAGCCCGGAAACCATCCATTATGCCCAACCCTACATTCGCTGCCCAGGCCGAACCAGCCCTTGCCCAGCCCACTCCCGTCAAACGGCTCCTCTCCCTCGACACCCTGCGGGGTTTCGATATGTTCTGGATTATGGGGGGCGAAGAAATTTTCCACGTACTGGCTAAAACTACCGGCTGGGCCTGGGCCATTGCCGTAGCCGACCAATTCTCCCACCCCGCCTGGAACGGGTTCCGGGCGTATGACCTTATTTTTCCGCTGTTCCTGTTTATGGCGGGGGTTTCCACGCCCTTCTCCGTCGGGAGTCGGCTGGCGAAAGGGGATGATAAAGCCCTGATCGCCCGGAAAATTATCAGCCGGGGGCTTATTCTGGTGGTACTGGGTATTATTTATAACAATGGCCTGTTTCTCAAGGCTTTTCAGGATACGCGATTTCCAAGTGTTTTAGGTCGCATCGGCCTGGCGGGGATGTTCGCCCAACTCATTTACCTCTACGCCCGGCCGCGTACCCAATACGGCTGGTTTGTTGGGGTGTTACTGGGTTACTGGGCCTGTATGATGCTGATTCCGGTGCCGGGCTGTGGGGCGGGTGTGCTCACGATGCCCTGCAACCTGGCCAGCTACATCGACCGGATGCTGGTGCCGGGCCACCTGTATAAAACCATCCACGACCCGGAGGGATTGTTTTCTACCATACCCGCCATTGGCAACGCCCTGCTCGGTATTTTTGCGGGTACGTTTCTGCAAAGGTCCGCCAAACCGGGGAGCCGGAAAACGATCTACCTGCTGGGGGCGGGGGCGGCTCTTCTGGTGCTCGGCTGGCTCTGGAATTTCGTATTCCCCATCAATAAAAACCTCTGGACCAGTTCATTCGTGCTGGTAACGGGCGGGCTGAGCTTACTCCTGCTGGGCCTGTTTTACTGGATAATCGACGTGAAAGGAATAAAAGGCTGGACGTTTTTCTTCACCATCATCGGCATGAATTCCATCCTGATTTACCTGGCGGGTAAGTTCATCGACTTCGAGTATGCCGCCCGCTTCTTTTTCGGTGGCCTGCTCAGCCTGTCTTCGTCCGATGTGGTCAGGGGCGTTGGTGGAGTAATGGCGTTGCTGGCCATGAAGTGGGTCTTCCTGTACTTTCTATACAAGAAGAAGACGTTTTTGCGGGTTTGATACACCGGGTTATCAGCAGGCGAAAAGAACAGAAAAACAGGTTAAACACTGTCCACGTGAGTAACTTGTTTGGTAGTCCTTAAAAAGTAATGATGATAGAAAAAGGCCGCAGCCGGGCCGTAGTTTTGGGTCGTCAAACTCACTTCTACGTGCCATGTATCAACAAGACAACTGCCCAAACTGCGGCTCGACAAATTTAGTCAAGAATGGATCTACTTACTACGGCAAAGCTCGACCGCACGGATTTCCATGGTTTATGCAAGGGCTGGCGTATAATTTTTGTTATATTTCTGCTGGCGGTGAACTACCGAGCAAACCCGATGAATTAGCTTATTTCGAACGTTGTTGAGCACCAACATTTTGTTCTTGCCTGATCCGACTTTGCGTTTGTAATAATCCTGCAATTCTCCTTTCATTCGAATAGCTGACATTGACCCCAAGTGGAAGAGCGACTTTAGGCGAAGTCGGGCGTGTTGACTAACGCGAGTTTTGCCCCGAACGCTACTCCCCGACTTATACTCGAAGGGGGCAACACCCGCATGACAGGCCAGCTTCTTAGCTTGACTTTAGCCTTTTAGAAAAGCCTTAAATTGGCCTGTTTAAGCAAAAATAGAGCCTGATTGTATTTTTGAACATCTGATTTTTCAAGCTGATGTTCAAAAATAGACAGCTCAATCGTGTTCTATGGCCTGTGAAAAGCATTTCGTGTTTTCCAAACAGCTAAAGTCAAGCTTAGGGTCAGAAATGGCTTTGAACTCGTCGGTAGCAACCATTACTTCGGTCGCTGTGGCCGGACCAACACCAGGAACAGAGGTAATCCACTTGAACAACTCTTTCAGGCGGTCATCCTGCTGGATGACAGGGCCGCCTGTGCGGTTCATCGATCTGTTTGTCAGCCACAGCCAGGTCTGCTTCGATAGCCTTTAGGGAAGCCTGACAGTTTTTAGCCAGTTGTTTGTGAAGTGCCTTGTCAACGAAACCTTGCTGTTCCCTGATTGGCTGCTGAAGTTGCTGGCGAACCAGTATTAACCGCTGGCGCAGCGCACTTAAAGCAGCCAGTTTCTGTAAAACAGGGCGGGGCGGTTGCCACAAGTGCAACTGGTCGCGAAAGCGAAAAGCGTACTCAGCGATGCGCTGCGCGTCAATTGCGTCGGTTTTACCCCGTTGTAGACCACCCGCTTTCTTGATCTGCAAACTGCTTTCTAACCAAATGGGGAGAGAAATTTTGTGGAGGTGAGCCAATAGGTGGGCGTTGTAGATGCCCGTGTGTTCCATACAGCAAACGGACTCAGCCACCCTAAAACCCGGCAGGGCTTTGATGAGTTTGATGGTTGCTTTAATACCAGTCTCTGAATTAGCCGATTGGCTTTGCAGGACTATTGTCTTACCATCAAAAACAGCCCAGTCCAGAGTAGCTTTTGAAATGTCAACGCCGATGAAATAGCGAATGTCCATGAGAGGTAATAATTTAGTAGTTCAACAAGTGCTTACTCTATCACTCAAACCGCCACGGGGCGCCCCGCTTGCTAATGGGCCATGATGCCCGAATTTCCATTTGAGTCTGGAGCAAGCAAGACAGGGCGGGGCCTGAATCCGCGCATAGAGCTGGTACTCTGCGGCCCCATAGGATAACCCGCCCTGTTACTTGTTGGCAAATTACCAAATCTTGGAATCTTACCACGACGCAAACCTAAAGGGCGGCCCCGTCAAGTGTAAACGATGTGGCCGACAATTTGTCCAGTTGCGTACCTATGAGCCCCTATCGAACGAATCTAAACAGCGCATTGAACTTATGCTAGCGAACGTATTTCTCTGCAAGCCATCTGTCGAGTGCTGGAAATTAAGCCTCACCAACTCTATACCTACATGGATGAGCTTTATGAAGAATTGCCGCATGATTTGGCTTGCTCAGTGAGTGATAAGGCTGATATATAATTAGTTAAGGTTAATTGCGAACTCGATGAGCTGTGGAGTTTTTTCGGCTGGAAAGCCAATAAACAATGGGTTTGGGTCGCCATTGACCGGGCTAGCCGCCAAGTGGTGGCCCTGTTCGTGGGTGATCGAAGCGCGGATGGTGCATTAGGCTTATGGCAGGCATTACCCGAGCGATATCGTGCTCATGCCACGTTTCATACCGATGACTGGCGGGCCTATAAGCAAATTATTCCCGCTCATCAACACCGGTCTTCAAGGCAAAAAAAGGATACAAATCACGCGGAACGGTTTTTCTGTACGCTTCGCCAACGATGCTCCCGGTTGGTTCGCTTAAGTCTCTGGTTTTCGAAAAAACTGGGTCGACATATAAACTCAATCAAGTTTGTAGTGACTCATTACAACCTTTCATAACAAGTTTAGGACTACCCGCGCTGGATATCAACGCCGAACGACTCCGGTTCTGTCGGGAGCGGCTGGGTGTAACCCATACTATCCAGGCTACGGATGCCGACGTGACCGAACAGCTCAGCGCCATTACCAATGGCGCTATGCCGACGGTCGTTATTGACGCGACGGGTAATCTGCGGGCCATCAACACCGCCTTTGGTTACCTCGCCCACGGTGGCCGGTACGTACTGGTAGGCTTGCAGAAGGGCGATATCGGCGTCAGCCACCCCGAATTCCACAAACGGGAAGCCACCCTGATGAGCAGCCGCAACGCTACCCGGGCCGATTTCGACCACGTAATGGCCTCAATGAAGGCAGGGCTAATTACTCCAACGACCTATATCACCCATCGTGTCGGCTTCGGGGAGGTAGCCAACGAATTTGCCAGCTGGCTCGACCCGGCAAAGGGGGTGATTAAGGCAATGGTAACAATGGGAGAATAACACCCGGAGGGGTCTGAAACCGTAAGCACATCCACCAGAATAGCGAGGTCAGCGTTCAGCTTCACGAACTTCATCGACTGATAATATCCACTACCGTATTCACGTCAGACGAGGACTTCGTGGGTAGTGCTGGCTGGACTCCCGCCTTTACTTACCGCAGCAGATCCAGCTTCCTTCAGCAGGATAACGGCCAGTTTAGCTTCTGGTGCCGATGCCGAAGGAATCGTCACGAACGTGCCGTTCCTGCGGGAAACGTCGGGGTGGCTATGGCTATCAGGTGGCTATATAATCAGTCGAAGTTGAGTGCCGGCAAACAGACCAATTCCGTAAACAATCACATTCGATACTGACTTCCGTCATTGTAGAAATGAGTTTTACTGCTAATCTTTGTTAACCCGTGCTAACTTACCCTCATTTCCAATTATGAACCCCGCTAAAAAAGTCATTTACATGGCTGATGATGACCCGGATGACCGCTATTTTATGCGCAAGTCATTTGAGGAGCTTGATTCGTCGGTGACCTTTGTCGAAGCCAATGATGGAGGAGGTTTATTAGATTTGCTGGAAACATGGAGCCAGGAGCCAGCCCACCAATCTGTACATCTGATTCTACTGGATATGAACATGCCCCGGTCCAATGGGATGGAGACGTTAAAAGCCCTCAAGGCCAACCCGGCCCTCCGGCACATTCCAACGGTAATGATTTCGACCTCATCCCAACCGGATCTGGTGGCCGCAGCGTACCAGAACGGCATTAACAGCTATATCCAAAAGCCAATGTCCTCCTTTAATCTGATGGATATCGCTCAGGCCCTCAAGGTCTGTTTTTTAGACGCTGCTGTGTATTCCGCGTAAGTCTCGTCCTGCACCAGACAGTTGTTTTTGCCCTGATGCGTAGGGCATAAAGGCGGAGTCTGCTGGCCCGAAGCCGGATTCACCGCGGGGTTAAATGTGCGTGTAACCATCATGAGGGCAGGTTTTCTGTACGCAAAGTAGCTACGCAATGGGGACAGGTAATTTTGTCTTTATGCCCGCATCACCAAAACCGGCATAGTTGCGTGGTTCAATACATCTTCGGCCACGCTACCTGATAGCAGATGTCGTATGCCCTTGTGCCCATGCGTGAACAGAACAATCAGATCGGCTTTTACATTATCGGCGTAGCAAATAATGCCTTCCGGGACGCTTTTGGCCGAACGCATGATAAGATCATAGTTGGTTATGCCATTTCCGAGGGCAAAGTCGCTTACCCATTCCCGAACAACCTCGGGGTTACGATTATCGGAAGGAGACATCACGTGTAAGAACTGGTGTAAGCCCCCTTCACCCATCCGGAACGGGTAGTGCTGAACGGTTTTTAAGTGGGCATCTACGTCCACCGCGTACACAATATTTTCGGGCTGGAAATGGGGAATACGTTGCTTTACGATCAATACCGGACAATGGGCATACCGAACGACCTCTTCGGCATTCGATCCGAAAAGGAACTCATCCCACCCCGATGCCCCTTCGGAGGTCATCACAATCAGATCGGCCGAATACTTTGTCAGGTTCGTTACAAGTCCCTCTCCATTCGTGATGAGGGCGGGGGTAATAGTAACGCCAGCGTAGGCTGTCTGATTGGCGAATCGCTTCAGGGCAGATTCTGCTTCCTGTTCGATTTCCCTGTATTCGGCCAAGATACTGCTCGTAGGAACCGTTGTGGCTGGCACATAAGCGTACACGGGCATCGGTAAAGGGTAGGCCACCACATGCAGGAGCGTAATGGCAGTAACTCCGGATACGCTCGCAATATCGACGGCAACCGATAAAGCTATCTCCGTATCGGGACTTAAATCCGTAGGAACAACGATCGTTTTCATAGTTGGCTATAGTAGATTCTGTACGACAAAGCAACAGATTCAGCGCTTTTTGAACTATGATGATGAATAGCAAACACCCTGATTATCATCAGGTGTTACTTGTTTTTGTATAAATTTCGTAGCGGAGGCCGCAGGGAAAAATCCGCATGTATGATCGTAAAAACACCCGGAAACAATGAACAGCCGGGAGATCAATAAGCCAATGACAAGACCGAACAGCGTGGTATAGATTAGTTTGGTGTACCTGGCTAACCAACCGGGTAAATAGATATCAAATTTATCGTTGGCAGCATCTGAATACTTTCGTGCCATCAACGTCAGCGGGCATGTCTCGTTGAACGCGACCAAAACGACGCCTTCCGTGATGACAGGCCCTGCGCACACCCACTCGCGTTGGTGATACCCGCGTAGAAGAGACAAAAAATCATTCCATTGAAAAATACCCAGATCGCCGTATGGCTGATTTTAATAAAGATGAGCCTGGTCATCAGTTCTTTTTAGGTTAGTAGCATTCCGCCCCTCCTGTCCGCCGATTGGTCCAAAACTGGACGTTTGGAGAGAATGGCGGCAATAGTGCCTAATTATAAGCCCGGATGCCACCGGCTATATATGTCCCGATAGACCTGTATGGCACCGGCGTCGTCTATATCCAGTACGCTGTAGGTAATCAGAATGGGTATCCTGTTGGGCAGCGCTACTGTTTTAGGGCTGCCATTTATGGGGCAATTCGTCAGATAATCGGTGGCAAAGCGGGTTTGTCCAAGCAGCAAATTCGCCAGTTCAGCAGGCTTTTCGACCCGAATGCAGCCGTGGCTCAAAAACCGATTCTCGCGCGCAAAAAGCGGCCGGGCGTTGGTGTCATGCAGGTAAATATCGTACGGGCTGGTAACATTGAACTTCAGCAGACCCAGCGCGTTATCACAGCCCGTCGATTGCCGAAGCCGGTACGGGAATGAAGATATGGGTGCTGACCAGTTTACCCGTGCCGGGGCAACAACCTGTCCTTTGGCGTCGATCACCTGTAGGTTCATGGCCTCCAGCGTAGCCGCCGGGTTGCGCCGGATTTTGGGCAGCAATTCCCGGACCATGATGGAGCGGGGTACGTTCCAGTAGGGATAAACAACCACGCTGGGTACAAAGGCGGTAAAATTCGGGGTTGGGGTGTCTGGTTTACCCACAATGATCCGACTGCTGAGCAGGGTGTTTCCCTGCCGGTCAACAACCCGGAGCGTGGCCGATGGACTATTGATCAGGATGCGTTTGTCGGCGGAAAAACGGTTGAGCCAGCGGTAGGTATTCAGCGTTTCCTGCACCTGTTCGATGGTCAGCGAATCGCTCATGTAATCGTCCACCAGACAGCGCATGCAGTAAGCAGTCAACTGCCGATAATTTCGGTCGTGCGATTCCAGTGAATCCAGCAGTGAACCCCACTCGGCTCCGGCCAGAAACTGGTGTACGAGTCGGTTGATCCGGGTCGTATCGAGTTGCTCCGGTACGCCCTGATAGCTCATATGGCGGGGCGTATGGCCGTAAACAACCGCCGTAAAATAGCGCAACAGACAGGCTGCGTCCGGGTTAGGGCACACTTTACTCATAGATGCATCAACGGCCCCAATCGACTGGGCGTAGTTACTCAGCCGTTCCCAGCTGGTAGTCGGTTGGGCACCGGCGGTAGCCGATAGCAGGCACAAAAGCGAATAAACTAGACGATAGCGCATGGAATCAGAGCCGTTTAACAAATGTAAAGGTGCGGCCTGACAGCCTGCAAACGCCTGATATTAGTCAGTTGTCCACTATAAATCAATCAGTTCTACGCCTGATCTTAGTCATTTTTCGGGCTAAGGAAACGAGTTAGTTTTGCTAAACAACCTCCGAAACTTCTGCGCATATGAAAACGATTGCTGTTGCTACCGACCTTACACCGAATGGGAATAGGGCGGCCCATTTTGCCCTACAACTCGCCCACACCCAACGGGCCAGTTTACTGTTGATCAATGTGTTCCATTTCTGGCCACTCAATCCCGCAGAAACCGGCGGGGATTTTCCGCTCAGCGCTCAAGCCATGCACGACGACAGCCAGCGGGCACTAAAACACCTGGCCAGGGAGTTGCATGGACGCTACGGCAATGAGGTGACTATTCGTTGCCTGACCCGGCAGGGGCACCCGATACCTGCCATTCTGGAGGCTGCCCAGGATGAGCATGTTGACCTGCTGATTATGTCTACCGTTGGGTCAGCCCCGCAAAGTGCCCAGATAATGGGGAGCGTAGCCTCCGACATGGTGACCAAGACCCACGTACCGTTGCTGCTCGTTCCGCCATCGACGGACTATGCCGCCATTAACAACGTCGTGCTGGGTATTGACCTCGATCTTGCTCCCAACGCCGTCGTTTTCGACACGACCCTCCACTTTGCCCGGCAGTTTGGCTGCGCGATCAATGTACTCTGTGTTCATGATAATCCGGCGGACACGGCTGTTCAACATCGGGCCGAGCATATCCGTCATCTGATGGCCACCGTCCCTCATACGCTGACGATCCTGCCCGGTTCAAAAGTATATGACCTGCTCCTGACGTTTGCCCATCGGAACAAAGCGGATCTGATTATAATGTTACCGCAGGCCCACAACTGGTTACGGCAGATTTTTGTGGATGGCGAAACGCAGCGCATGGCCCGGTTAACGGATATTCCCCTATTAGCTATTGTCTGATGTTGCGGAGCGACTATCGTTAAGGATAAACGGATAGCTGGCCTCCCCTATTGACTGCGCCTGATTTGACACAGAAAAGACCAGCCCCGAACTGATTCGGTGGCTGGCCTTTATGCTACATTAGCCACTGTTTACCTCCGTTTACTTTGCTCCTTTTTTAGCTTTAGGAGTCAAATCCAGCGGACCAATACCTGACTCGTTCTGTTCATACTTGGGTACTTTGGGAGCCCCATGCACCTTGGCGGCTTTCGTCGCTACCTTTTTGATGTTCTTGTTCTTCTTCTCCTCGTGTGCCATGATGTTGGGTTTAACAGGTTTAAGAGTATAACACTAACCAGTCTAAAACGCTTTAATTTAGCGTCGGATCATACCCGAAATACGCCCGGCAGTGTGCGCTGACGCCAGGCTAAGGGAGTCAATAGTACCGGTTTGTTCTGGTCGATATCTGTTAATCTGCCACTGGTAGTAGCTGAAACCGTCCCTACTACGGCTGCTACTCGTTGGTGAGAATCACTTTCAGCGCTTTTTCTCTGGCGGCATGCTCAAACGTATCATAAGCCTGCAGGATATCGTTCAGGGCAAAATGGTGCGTGATCAATTTCGTTCCATCCAGTTTGTGGGAGAGTACCGTTTTCATCAGCATAGGCGTGGTAACGGTGTCGACAAGGCGGGTTGTGATGGTGATATTTTTAGACCAGAGCGTTTCCAGATGAAGCTCAACCGGTTTGCCATGAACGCCTACATTCGCAACGCACCCGCCGGGGGCAATAACGGCGGTACATAATTCGAACGTAGCCGGGATGCCCACTGCTTCGACGGCGACATCGGCACCCACGTTTTCCGTCAGGCTGAATACCGCACTGATCGCATCTTCCTCCTGGCTGTTGATGGTGTGTGTAGCCCCCAGTGCCTTGGCAGCCTGCAGCCGGTTATCGTCTATATCAATCATAATCAGCCTGGCCGGTGCGTAAAACTGCGCGGTGAGCAATACGGCTAAGCCGATAGGTCCGGCCCCCACGATCACGACTGTATCTCCCGGTTTTACCTGCCCGTTCAACACCCCACATTCAAACCCGGTCGGGAGGATATCACTCAGCATCACAACGGCATCATCGTCGGCCTGTTCGGGTATGTGGTACAAGCTGGTATCGGCAAACGGGATCCGGACGTATTCGGCCTGTGTCCCGTCAATCAGGTGACCCAGTATCCACCCGCCCTGGTCGCAGTGGGAATACATCCCCTTTCGACAATAGGCACATTTTCCGCAGGAGGATATGCAGGAAATCAGGACCTTATCTCCTTTTTGAAACGTAGTCACGGCGGACCCAACGTCTTCAACAATTCCTATTCCTTCGTGCCCTAATATCCGGCCATCCGTCACTTCCGGCAGATCGCCTTTCAGGATGTGCAGATCGGTTCCGCAGATCGTGGTTTTATAAATTTTCACAATGGCATCCGTAGGCTGCTGTAAAACGGGAGTCGGCTTCTCTTCCCAGGACTTTTTCCCGGGACCATGATAGACTAATGCGTTCATTTTTTTATGAGATATACTGTTATAAAATGTATTTACCCCGCCCCGCCCCCGTCTTCCCAACGCCTAAAAAAAGGCTTCGGGAGAGGGAGAAACCCGTACGCCCGGCAGGGCTGAACCAGTGCTAAAGAGGATTGGAATGCGCCGGATTGGCTGAGCGAATCTTCAGGCCAAAGTGATGGGGCTGAACAAAGCGTAGTGTGTTATCCATCAGCCGGGCTGGCTCCCAGGTCGGGCCACTGCCAAAAAGCTCATGGTGTACCCAGATTGTTTCGCCCTGACGAATCGGGCCCGTTTCGTGCATGGTAGGATCAGCGGGATCACTCACCCATTCCGTATCTTCAGTAGCCTGACAGGGCAAGATAAATCCGTCGGTAATCAATTCCTGTTGCGTTTTATGTACCATAGTCAGTTTATTCAACAAGCGAATGAACAAGGCGTATTTGCCGGAATCCGTACTGCTGTGCTGGATACCGTAAAGCTGGGTGATTATTTGCAGGTGAAACATGATGCAGGTCAGGCGATCGTGTGCTCATGGTCAGGTATTCCCCCACCTGGGCCATCCTCACCCAACCACAACGGCATCGGCAGGCAGGCGTTCCTGCTCCAGGTAGGTCAGGTTATTAAGCGTTGTGTGGGCGATCTGCGCCATCGCTTCGTGGGTGAAAAAGCCCTGATGCGACGTGACCAGTACGTTTGGAGAGTGCGTCAGGGTATCCAGATCGGCATCAGGCATTGATTTATTAGACCAGTCACTGAAAAAGAATTCGTCTTCCAGTTCGTACACGTCAATACCCAGCGCCCCCAGCCTGCCGCTCTGCAAAGCCGTCAGAACAGCATGCGTATCCAGCAAACCACCCCGACTGGTGTTGATCAGATACGCGCCGGATTTCATCCGGGCCAGCGCGGCAACGTCTATCAAATGGTGCGTTTCGGACGTAAGCGGACAGTGCAGTGAGATAACATCCGCTTCGGACAGTAGCTCATTCAGGGGCAGATACTCCACACCAAGCTCCTGCAAAACCGCCGATTTCACCTTGTCATAAGCCAGCACACGGCACCCAAAGCCGAGCATGATGCGGGCAAAGGCCTGACCGATTTTTCCGGTACCAATTACCCCAATCCGCTTACCGTAGAGATCAAATCCCATCAGGCCATCGAGCGTAAAGTCATTCTGGCTGGTTCGCTGGTAAGCCAGGTGCGTCTTCCGGTTTAAGGTCATCAGCAACGCCACCGCATGTTCAGCAACGGAATGGGGCGAGTAAGTGGGTACGCGCAAAATAAGAATACCCAGCTCTTTGGCCGTTGTCAGATCAACCTGATTGTAACCGGTACACCGTAGGGCCACAATCCGGATTCCCTGGTCAGCAAGTGCCTTTAAGGTGGCACGAGTGAGGTGATCGTTCACAAAAACGCACACCGCCTGATGCCCGGCCGCCAGCTTAACGGTTTCTGACGTAAGCGTCTGGAGCAGAAATGTGAGCTGATGCCGTTGATTGCTGTTGGCGGCTTCCAGGAAAGGTTGTTCGTACGGCTGACAGCTAAAGAAAGCGATGATCATACATGAGTCAGGCTAGTGATTCTATAAAGGTAATGACTCAAAGGTAAACGTAACTGTCATGCTCCACCATGACATCAGTCACGGATGAGCATGACAGTTACCGGGTTTTACTGTACTGGCAAACCGGATGAATTACCCGTCAACCTGAAGCAACTCCTGGTAAATCATCATATCGAGACCTGATATTCGTCATTGCCTGCCTGTTGCAGGCTAGCGAGTTTTGTGAACGGGATCAGCTGATTGTGTACCGTCTTTTTTCTGAAAAACCACAACCGGAAAGAACGTACGATGACAATAACCCGGCAGCCAGACCAATTAGTCACCCCCTTATTTGTCGATATCGGGGGCGTATTGCTGACCAATGGCTGGGGAAATCAATCACGTAAGCTGGCGGCTGCCACCTTCGGCCTGAATCTGGCAGAACTGGAACAGCCTCATCAGCTGACCTTCGACCAACCATACTACCTTGCCATGACCCAACGAAACCAGTACATACTTACGATCAACGGCGGTTCATCGAGCATCAAGTTTGCAGTCTATGGCTGGGGGAAGTCGCTGACGAGGAAACTCTCGGGGCACATCGACCGAATTGGTCAGCCGAATGCCAAACTGACGTTTACCGACCCGATGACCCGGGAGCCAGATACGGCGCCGGTAGATGCCCATGATTTTACGTCGGCGGTGAATTCGCTGCTTAACTGGCTCGAAAAACAACCGGTCTTTAACCGTATCAACGCCGTGGGCCATCGGGTTGTACACGGCATGGAACATACCGAGCCCGAACGGATTACGCCCGAACTGATCGCCGAACTTCGACGGATTAGTGCCTATGATCCTGATCACTTACCCGCCGAAATTGAACTAATCGAAATTATCCGGGAGCGGCACCCGAATCTGCCTCAGATTGCCTGTTTCGATACGGCTTTTCACCGTACTATGCCGCGCGTGGCCCAACTCCTGCCCATTCCCCGGCGGTTCGATGCGAAAGGCATCCGGCGTTATGGGTTTCATGGTCTGTCGTACGCCTATTTGCTGGAAGAGCTCGCACGGCTGGCTGGTAACGAGGTTGCGCATGGGCGGGTTATTCTGGCCCATCTGGGCAGTGGCGCAAGTTTGGCGGCCGTTCAGGATGGCAAAAGTATCGACACCAGCATGGGGTTTACGCCAACCGGTGGGGTACCGATGAGTACCCGAACGGGCGACCTCGATCCGGGTGTGGCGTGGTACCTGATGCAATCGGAACCGTTGACGCCCACGCAGTTTAACCACCTGATCAATCACGAATCGGGTCTGCTGGGTATCTCGGAAACCAGTTCGGATATGCAGATTTTGCTCGACCGGCAGGCCAACGATGTTCGGGCGGCTGAGGCCGTTGCCCTCTTCTGCTACCAGATTAAAAAGTATATCGGTGCCTTTGCGGCCGTACTGGGCGGACTGGAAACGCTCGTGTTTTCGGGCGGCATTGGCGAACACGCCCCCGAAGTACGGGCCCGGATCTGTCAGGGACTGGCCTTTTCAGGGATTGACCTGGATGAAAAACGAAATGCCGCCAACGCGAACGTGATTTCAACCGATGTGAGCCGGGTTACGGTACGCGTCATTCCGACCGATGAGGAGAAAATGATTGCCCAAACGGTCTACCAACTGATGGATGCACCTATGGAATACAGTAATTAACCAAAAACATTGACAAAAAATGGAAGCAATTGACGTAATGCCCCCGCAAACAAGAGAGAAAACGTACAGCCCGTTATCGCCCGACGACTACCAGCATATCAACGCCTACTGGCGGGCTGCCAACTACCTGTCCGTCGGCCAGATTTACCTGCACGACAATCCGTTGTTGCGGGAACCGCTCCGGCTGGAGCACATCAAGCATATGCTGCTGGGCCACTGGGGTACCACACCGGGGCAAAACTTTATCTATGCGCACCTCAACCGGATTATCAGGAAGTGGAATCTCGATATGATTTACGTCTCCGGACCCGGGCACGGTGGGCCGGCGGTGGTAGCCAATACCTATCTGGAGGGCACTTACAGCGAAGTGTACCCGGACATCAGCCGGGATGAGGCCGGGCTGAAAAAACTGTTTACTCAGTTTTCCTTTCCCGGTGGCATTTCGAGCCATGCTTCGCCCCAGACGCCCGGCTCGATTCACGAAGGGGGTGAGCTGGGTTACTCGCTAAGCCATGCCTTTGGCGCCGTTTTCGACAATCCGGAACTGATCGTGGCTTGTGTCGTTGGCGATGGCGAAGCGGAGACCGGTCCGTTGGCCACGGCCTGGCACTCCAACAAATTCCTGAATCCACAGACCGACGGTGTTGTGCTGCCCATTCTACACCTGAATGGCTATAAAATTTCCAACCCCACGGTACTGGCCCGCATTAGCCACGAGGAGTTGGACCAACTGCTGCGTGGTTACGGCTGGACGCCCTATTTCGTAGAAGGCGACGAGCCGGAAACCATGCACCAGCTCATGGCCGCGGCTCTGGACGAGGCCATCACGCAAATCAAACTCATTCAGCAAGGTGCCCGTAAACCACTGGGCAATACGACTCGTCCACGCTGGCCAATGATTGTCCTGAAATCGCCGAAGGGCTGGACGGGCCCAAAAGAGGTGGACGGCGTGCCCAACGAAGGAACGTTCCGGTCACACCAGGTACCGCTGGCCGTATCGGCAACGACACCCCCGGCGCATCTGGCCCAGCTGGAAGGCTGGCTTCGGAGCTACAAACCCGATGAACTTTTCGATGAAAACGGGCAACTTATACCCGAACTGGCCGCACTGGCACCCACCGGTACCCGGCGCATGGGTGCCAATCCGCAGGCCAATGGCGGGCTGCTGCTCAAAGGATTGCACCTGCCTGACTTTTGCGGGTATGCCGTCGATGTACCGGCCCCCGGTGCGGCCGAGGCCAGCGATACGCATACCGTCGGCGAATTTCTGCGCGATGTGATCCGGATGAATCAGGAGCCCCGCAATTTCCGGGTATTCAGCCCCGACGAAACGCTCTCCAACCAGTTGGGAGCCGTTTTTGAAGCCACCAACCGGCAGTGGGACACCGAGGTAGAGGTGAATGACCAGTTTCTGGCCCCATCGGGCAGCGTGATGGAAATGCTCAGCGAGCACCAGTGCGAAGGCTGGCTGGAAGGCTATCTGCTCACCGGCCGGCACGGCCTGTTCAACAGCTATGAAGCGTTCATCCATATTGTCGACTCGATGTTTAATCAGCACGCTAAATGGCTGAAAACATGCGCAGAACTTCCCTGGCGCGCCGATATTGCCTCGCTGAACTACCTGCTGACATCTACCGTCTGGCGGCAGGACCACAACGGGTTCACCCACCAGGACCCCGGCTTTATGGACCACGTGATCAACAAAAAAGCCAGTATTGTGCGGGTGTATCTACCACCCGATGCTAACTGTTTACTGTCGGTGATGGACCATTGCCTGCGTTCGCGTAACTATGTCAACGTAATTGTAGCGGGCAAGCACCCGGCCCCGCAATGGCTGAGTATGGAAGCCGCCCTACTTCATTGTACCAAAGGAATCGGTATCTGGCCCTGGGCGAGTAATGACGAAGGAGGGGAGCCGGATGCGGTAATGGCCTGTTGTGGTGATGTGCCGACGCTGGAAACACTGGCCGCCGTATCGATTCTGCGGGAGCATTTACCCGAACTGAAAATCCGGGTCGTCAACGTGGTCGATCTGCTAAAACTGGAGCACCATACCGAACACCCCCACGGCCTGAACGACGCCGATTACGATTCGCTGTTCACCAAAGACAAGCCGGTAATTTTTGCGTTTCACGGCTATCCCTGGCTCATCCACCGACTCACCTACAACCGCGCCAATAACACAAATATCCACGTGCGGGGCTACAAGGAAGAGGGCACCATTACCACCGCCTTCGACATGACGGTGCTCAACGACCTGGATCGCTTTCACCTGGTGATGGATGTCATTGATCGGGTGCCCAAGCTGGGTAATCGGGGCGCGTATCTGAAACAGATACTGAAAGATAAACTCATCGAACACAAGCACTACATCACCACGAACGGCCAGGATATGCCCGAGATTCGCAACTGGACATGGCCGGTGTAAGCACATGAACGAACTCATCAAAACAGCCCGGTCCCTTGTTGCCGATGACAGGGGACTGCTGGCGATGGACGAAAGTACGCCCACCTGCAACAGGCGATTTGCCGCAGCAGGCATTCCGCAGACGGTGGAAGCCCGGCGGGCGTATCGGGAGTTGCTGATTACAACGCCCCGCCTGGGCGAGCCCATCAGCGGAGCCATTTTGTACGACGAAACCATTCGGCAGCAGACTAAAGCAGGGGTGTCGTTTGTCGATGCGCTGAATCAGGCCGGTATCATTCCGGGGATAAAAGTCGACCTGGGTGCCAAACCGCTGGCCGGTTTTCCGGAGGAGAAAATAACCGAAGGACTGGATGGCCTGCGCGAACGCCTGACGGAGTACAAACAGCTGGGTGCCCGGTTTGCCAAGTGGCGGGCCGTCATTGCCATTGGTGCCATAGGCCGTGAGCGCTTACCATCAGGTGGTTGTCTCGAAGCCAATATGCACGCACTGGCCCGTTATGCAGCTTTGTGTCAGGAGATTGGCCTGGTGCCCATCGTGGAGCCGGAAGTGCTGATGGATGGCACGCACGACCTGGACCGGTGCTTCGCCGTGACGCAGCGGGGGCTGACCAGGCTCTTTACCCAGCTATACACCCAGCGGGTCAGACTGGAAGGGCTGCTGCTGAAACCTAACATGGTGCTGGCTGGCAAAGACTGTCCCGAACAAAACACAGTGGAGCAGGTGGCCGATGCGACCGTAACGTGCTTGCTGCGAAGCGTTCCCCCGGCGGTGGCAGGCATCGCGTTTTTGTCGGGTGGGCAATCGCCCGAACAGGCTACCAGCCACCTGAATGCCATGTACATACAATTCGCCGGCAAACTACCCTGGCCGCTAACTTTTTCGTTTGCCCGCGCCATTCAGCAACCCGCCCTCGACCGCTGGAAAGGGCAGGACCCGAATGTGGAAGCTGCCCAACAAATCCTGTTTTATCGGGCAAGCTGCAACCGTGCCGCCCGGCAGGGGCAGTACCGTGAAGAACGTACCTGACCGGTTTGACCGATAGACGGCGCAACGCGCCGAAAGTATTTCTCCTCAACGAACATGAACATAAGCCCTTTGGCCGGGAAACCCGCCCCGCCAGCCATTCTGGTGAATATCCCCGCGCTGATTACCGCCTATTACACGGACGCACCCGACCCGGAAGTAACCACCCAGCGAATCGCCTTTGGCACATCGGGCCATCGGGGTTCATCCCTGACCCGGTCGTTTAATGAAGCGCATATCCTGGCTATTACGCAAAGCATTTGTCAGTATCGAAAAACGCACCGGATCGACGGCCCGCTGTTTCTGGGCATGGATACCCACGCACTGTCGGTGCCTGCCCACGCTACCGCTCTGAAAGTACTGGCGGCCAATGGCGTTGAGGTGATGCTGGCCAAAACGGACGAATACACCCCCACGCCGGTCATTTCGCACGCTATTCTCCGGCATAACAAAAGCCGCAAAACCGGACTGGCCGACGGTATTGTGATTACACCATCGCACAACCCGCCCCACGATGGCGGCTTAAAATACAACCCGCCCCACGGCGGAGGAGCCGACATAGTGGTTACCCACTGGATTGAAAAACAGGCCAACGAATTGCTCGACCACGGCCTGACCGGTGTGAAACGTATGCCGCTGGCCCAGGCCCTGAAAGCCCCCACTACCCACACCTACGATTACCTCAATACCTACATTGGTGATCTTGGGCACGTAATCGACATGGACGTTATCCGGAGCAGCAACATTCGTATGGGTGTTGATCCGCTCGGCGGTGCGGGGGTTCATTACTGGGAACCTATTGCGGAGCAGTATAAACTCAACCTCACGGTTGTCAACAAAGCGGTTGATCCGACATTCCGGTTCATGACCGTAGACTGGGACGGGCAGATACGGATGGATCCTTCATCGGCCTACGCCATGCAAAGTCTGATCGGGTTAAAGGACACGTTCGATATCGCTTTTGCCTGTGATACGGACCACGACCGTCATGGTATCGTGACCAAAAGCAATGGCCTGATGTCGCCTAATCATTACCTCTCGGTTTGCATCCATTACCTGTTTCAGCATCGCCCCGACTGGCAGAAGCGGGCTATGGTCGGCAAGACGGTGGTGACAAGTCAGCTACTGGGCCGGGTGGCGGCAAAACTGGGCCGGGACCTGTACGAAACGCCCGTTGGCTTTAAGTGGTTTGCCGAGGGTCTGCTCGAAGGTTACCTTGGTTTTGCGGGTGAAGAAAGTGCCGGAGCCGCGTTTTCCCGGCTGAACGGCCACGTCTGGACCACCGATAAAGATGGCTTTATTCCCGCCCTGCTTTCGGCCGAAATGACATCCCGCCTGGGAAAAGATCCCGGTGAACTGTACCAGGCCCTCACTCAGGAACTGGGCGAACCGGTGTATGACCTGAAAGAAGCCCCGGCCACGCCCGAACAGAAGAAAAAACTACAGGCACTCACCGCCAGTCAGGTTACGGATACCGAACTGGCTGGCGAGAAAATCGACTCGATACTGACCCATGCACCCGGTAATGGGGCGCCCATCGGTGGACTCAAAGTATCGACCCCAAATGGGTGGTTTGCCGCCCGCCCCTCCGGAACCGAGGCCATCTACAAAATTTATGGGGAGAGTTTTCTGGGGAATGAGCACCTCAATAAAATTCTGGCGCAGGCGCAGGAAATCGTTGATACTGCCCTGTCGGCCCCTCAATCAAAACAGAATCCTGACGTATGAACAATGAAAAAATCAACCCCAATCAGCTATACGGCTTATTGCCCACGACTGCCGACGGTATCGAAACACTGACCGAACTGGCACTCGATGTACAGTGGTCGTGGAACCACGCAGCCGATGACTTGTGGCAGCAACTCGACCCGGAACTGTGGGATCGTACCCATAACCCGTGGATCATTTTGCAGACGGTCTCGCGGGAAGTGCTGGAACAGAAATTGACCGACAACGACTTTCGCGGAAAAATGGACGCGTTGATGGCGTTCGAACAACACGCAGCAACGGACACGAAATGGTTTCAGCAAAGCCATCCCGATACGCCCCTGACGTGCGTGGCGTATTTCAGCATGGAGTATATGCTCAGCGAAGCGTTGCCTATCTATGTGGGTGGTCTGGGCAACGTGGCGGGCGATCAGCTAAAATCGGCGAATGACCTGGGCGTACCCGTTGTAGCCATAGGTCTGCTGTACCAGCAAGGCTATTTTCGGCAGGAAATTGACCGGCAGGGGGCGCAGCAGGCCCTGTTCCCCTACAACGATCCGGGTCAGCTACCCATCACCCCCCTGCGCCTGCCCAACGGCGAGTGGTTGCGCCTGCCCATCACCTTATCCGGTTTTACCGTTTGGCTGCGTACCTGGCAGGTGCAGGTGGGTGGGGTAAAACTGTACCTGCTCGATAGCAACGATGCCGCTAATCTGCCAACCCACCGCGGCATCACGACCGAACTCTACGGCGGTGGATCAGACCTGCGTATCCAGCAGGAGGTCGTCCTAGGCATTGGTGGCTGGAAACTGCTCATGACCCTGGGCATCAGGCCGGAAGTGTGCCACATGAACGAAGGCCATGCCGCTTTTCTGGTGCTGGAGCGGGCCAGTACGCTGATGAAAGAAACCGGACTCCCGTTCGACGCGGCCCTTGCCGTTACCCGAACCGGCAATCTGTTTACGACCCATACAGCCGTGGCGGCTGGTTTCGACCATTTCAGTCCGGCCCTGATGGGGCAGTTTCTTGGGGATTACGCCCGCAATGAGCTGGGTATTGATTTTGATACACTGATGGCGCTGGGGCGCCAAAGCCCAACCAACTCGTCGGAGAGTTTCAACATGGCCTACCTGGCCATTCGGGGCAGCGGGGCCGTCAATGGGGTTAGTCGGTTGCACGGGGTGGTCAGTCGACAGTTGTTCAATGATCTTTTTCCCCGCTGGCCAACCGACGAAGTACCGGTTGGGTACGTCACCAACGGGGTACACATGCCCAGTTGGGATGCCGAAGCCGCCGACCAGATCTGGACGGAAGCCTGCGGCAAAAACCGGTGGCGGGGTGGACTGGGTGCCGTGGGTGATGACATCAGCAAGGTGTCTGACGAAGCCCTTTGGCAGCTTCGCACCAGTTGTCGCCACGACCTGGTCGACTATACCCGGAAGCGGCTGGAACGGCAATTTCTGGTTTCCGGTCACCCTCCCGGACTGGTCGATATCGCTACCAAAGTCTTTGATCCCAATACGCTGACGCTGGGGTTTGCCCGCCGGTTTGTCGAATACAAACGGCCCAATCTGCTGCTTCATGACCCGGAACGGTTTATTCGCATCCTGACCAGCCACGAACAGCCCGTTCAACTGGTGATTGCCGGTAAAGCCCCCCCGTTCGATGAATCGGGTAAGGCGTTGATTCAGCAATGGGTGCAGTTTATCGAGCAACATAGCCTCTATCAGCATGTTGTCTTTCTGGGCGATTACGACATGCTCCTGGCTGAACACCTCGTACAGGGGGCTGATGTCTGGGTCAACACGCCCCGTCGTCCCTGGGAAGCCTGCGGCACCAGTGGCATGAAGGTGCTGGTCAATGGCGGCATCAATGTATCGGAGCTGGATGGCTGGTGGGCCGAAGCCTACACGCCCGACGTCGGCTGGGCACTGGGCGACATACAGGAACACGGTAATGACCCGGCCTGGGATGCCGCCGAGGCTAACGCTTTGTATGACCTGCTGGAAAAGCAGATCGTTCCTGAATTTTACAACCGGGATCAACGTGGTATACCCGTTCGCTGGGTCGAGCGGATGCGAAAAAGTATGGCTACACTCACCCCTCAGTTTTCGACCAACCGGACCGTCCGGGAATATACGGAAACTTATTACCTGCCCGCGGCCACCCGCTACGTGAAACGGGCGGCTGATAAGGGCGCGGCTGGCGTTAGTATCATAAAGCTACGGCAAAGCATTGGGAATGAATGGAATAATCTGGAATTTGGCGATGCAACGACGGAATCTATAGCGAATGGATACCTGTTTCATGTACCCGTTATGCTCAGTACCCTGACACCCGATCAGGTTGCGGTTGAGCTGTATGCTGCGGGTATCAACGGTGAAACACCCGAGTGTATCCTGATGAAAACGGATTCTGCCAACAACAACGGAAGTAACTACGTCTATACCGCCGTGGTGACGACCCACCGCCCGGCCAGCGATTTCACCGCCCGCATCATGCCCCGGTACGAAGGCATTGCCATTCCGCTGGAAGACAACCGGATTCGCTGGCAGCATTGAGAGTTGTAAGGCACCTGGGGATGGCCATTCGAATTGTTCGCAATCTGCCCTCAAGCGCCTGATCCGGAACCTTGTTTGACGTGAGGTAGAGCCAACTAAAGTTGTGCTTTACCTTATGGAGTTTCGTGCTCTGACAATTTTTATGGAGCTATTTATATCCTCAGGTCCCCTTCAGTCTGTGTTCTTACAGACCATTGGTAGCTATGAATCGTCCTAAAAACAGATGACAGCATGACTAAGAAAAAAACAAAACAAATACTCAGAATCGTATTTATTGTTGCCAGTATAGCCTCTTTGGCATTTGTGCCCTGGGTAATCGTAAGAGCGTGGATAACACCACTACCGGATACCGTTCAGGAACAGGTAAATGATGCCATCGAATACGGATTTGATGGCATCATTGTTTATGTTGACCAGGCTGGGAAGCCACCGGAGTTCTATGCCGCGGGCTGGCATGACCGAAAAAATAAAATTCCTGCCAACCCGAAAGTCTTATTTAAGATTGCCAGTATTAGTAAGTTATATGTTGCTGCTGCTGTCGCTAAACTAGTAAATAACAAACAGTTGTCTTTGGATAAAACGCTCGCTGATTACCTTCCGGAACTTGCAGGAAGCATTGAAAATGCTGATAAAATTACCGTACGAATGATGGTGCAGCATAGAAGTGGTATTCCCAATTTTACCGACACGCCTGGCTACTGGAAAAACCCACCCAAAGACAACAGAGAAAATCTTGAGTTGGTACTTGATAACTGAAGTTACGCAAAGTGGTTAAGTGGACAAATTATCTTTGGTAATGCAAACGAACCTTGATTTATATACAGACTATCTGCTCAGTTCATTCGGCCAAACTTCAGCTACCAACATGGCCCGCCTGATGGATGACCAGCTTAGCCATGATGATGTTACTCGATTTTTAAGCCATCCTCATCAACTTGGCCAAACGCTCT
>NZ_KB893556.1 GCF_000374085.1 Spirosoma spitsbergense DSM 19989
ATTTTGCTTTAAAGAAATTGCTGACGCTAAATGCAACTAAGTTGGCTTTGCAGGAACTCAACAGCCTCAAAAGTCAATCTACTCTATTGGCCAAGGCTGCGTAACATCAGTCATTCACTCATTCACTCATTCAAAAGATGAAACTTACCCTCGTAGGTGCCGGGCCTGGTGACCCGGATTTGATAACGGTGAAAGGCATCAGGGCGTTGCAACAGGCCGATGTGGTGATGTATGATGCCCTGGTCCACCCCGATTTGCTCAACTACTGCCGTCCCGATGCCCTGACGGTGTACGTGGGCAAGCGCCGGGGTGCCTACTCCTGCGTGCAGGAAGACATCAATCCACTTATCGTGCATTACGCGCAGCAGTACGGCCATGTAGTCCGGCTGAAAGGGGGTGATTCATTCGTGTTTGGGCGGGGGTATGAAGAGATTGACTTTGCCCGGCAGCACGGTATCGAAACCGCCATTGTACCGGGCCTTTCCAGCAGTTACGCCGTACCGGCCCTAGCCGGTGTACCCCTCACTACCCGTGGCCTGTCCGAGAGTTTTTGGGTCGTAACCGGTACCACCAAAGCCGGGAAACTCTCCGCTGATTTGCACCTGGCAGCCCAATCATCTGCTACAGTCGTTATCCTGATGGGGATGCATAAACTAGCGGACATCATGACGACGTTTGCCAGTTGTGGCAAAACCGACACTCCCGTTGCCATCATCCAGAACGGTTCATTACCCGAACAATGCACTGTTTTCGGCCGCGTTTCGACGATTAGTGAACGGGTAGCGGAATCCGGTATCGATAATCCCGCCATCATCGTGATTGGTGAAGTAGCAGGGTTGGCTGATCCGGAACGGCAAGCCGAGGTGCTGGCTTTGAGCGTTGGTCAATAAAGATAAAGCAACAAAAAAAGGCCCTGCTGAATTGCAGGGCCTTTTTTTGCAGTCGCTCCCTAAGCTTGACTTTAGCCTTGCGCAGCCCACGCTAAGGCGTTCTGCCATAACTGATACTACTGCGGCAGCCGCTGCTATTGGCTTATTTTTACGTGTACCACCTCTTTTTCCGATGTGCAAAAAATCATTTCCTGCCATAAATAGTGCCTGACACCAGCCAAAGTATCGCTGAAGGTTAGTTCTTCTTTGATATACCAAATACTCACCTGACAAACCAATTGACCCCTCTTTTGGAGTGAATTAGCCAACAAGGTAACCACTGAAAATAAACCCATTAACACGGGGGGATACGATCAATAGCCAAATTACTCCATTGCCGCTGCGTTTCTACACCCAAATGCGCCCGCACTAAGCCAAACGTTGTCTCAATCGACCACCGGCGCACAAAATAACCGATCATCTCATCCGCTCTCAAACCTGGATCGTTGCTAACCAAGCCTGTCAGCTTGTTCTCCAGCCCAATCAACAGCCACCGGATCGATCGCTACGGGCTTTTTGCCCGTGTGATACGGCACGGGCCGCCCCGAATAGGGCAGTGCCAGTAACGTAGTCTACTGCCTGGGATTGACCACTATACCAGTCGGTATCGGCACAGACTCATACAAGGCGGCATCCAGCCGCAGGCGACTAATCAGGCTTACCGGCCCCTGCAAGGCAGTCAGCAGATCAATGACCGCATAGCCGCCGGGCTGCCCCGTGCTATCACCGACTGCTACTACCTGCCGATCAACTGCCCACCGTTTGGTTTGCAAGAGTAGCTGGCGTGCCCAGTCGGTGAGCTTTTTGTGAAGGCGGGGCTTGGTTTCATAATAGCGTTCCGAGGGCCATAAAGCGGACTCCAGGAAGTGTTTGAGTAAGGAGAATTTACCTTTTCCCAAAGCATTCTGGGGGTAAGTTTTTCTTCTTTGAGAAAGCGGCAACGTCATCGTGAGAAAGGTCAGCAAAGTGGTCTGCCAAATTCGTACAAGTGTAATTAACTTGGCTAGAGAGCAAGTATTGACAGTATAATTGACTAGTCGTTTTCATACTGAAATTTACCTATTTTCACTCTTTTGCGTAAGTCCTAACTATATCGTCCGGATCATGCCTAGTCTAATCATGGGTACGGCAGGAACTCCTTTTCCGCATGCTCCCGGCTAAGGCCACAAACGCGCATCAACCGAAAACGCCGAGGTTCGCTCGACCGTCACCCCCTCGAACGAAGAGTGTAATGGATGAATCAGGAAGTTGAAAGAATCGGGTACCACCGCTGACGGAACCCCCAGGGTCAACACGTCTGGTCGAGTCAGCCAGGGGACGATGAGCTGACGGTTTTCGCTGAAATTAGACTCGTCCCGCCAGTTTTCCGGTAACTCGGTTAGACGAAGCAAACGGGGTGGTTCCAGGAGTGTCAGCGTAAGCAAGACTAACCGGGGTAAATCACTGTATGGCAAGGAACGTAAGTGAACGATCTGTTCCAGCAAGGCCAGTTCGGGACTGGCGGATGTATACAGCACACCAATGCCGGGGGGATTCCAACGGCCGCCCAGCCGCCGGGCCCCTTCAGCCGAAAGGGGGGTACTTAGAAAACGTTCTTTGATCAGTCGGTACACGCGCACCGGCGGTTCGGTCAAGGCCATGAAGAAAGCTAGGAATAGATGCCGTGCTCAATCCGACCCAGCACAGTATGGACCATGTTGAAGCCAGTGGTCGTATCCAAGAGTGCCACGGGTGCCTGCCGACGAAGCTCGGGCAGGGGGCCATGGAGCCAGCGGCCCAGCACCTCTATCCTCCCGTCAAAAACGGCTAATCCATGCTTAATGAGGACATCCAGCAGCAGCAGTCGCTCCGAGGCATTGCTGTCCAACCGGGCATCCGGCCGCAGCCGGTGCAGGGTCCGTTCCGAGAGATTCAGAATACGCGCCATCTCTTTGTCGGTCAGGCCCAAAGGCCGGGCAATTTCATAGGCTTTCGCCCGGCTCACCCCGGCTCGGGTTTGCTCCACGATGGCAAAGCCATCCTCTGTCCATTCAGTATCGGTGGTCAGCTCCACTAGGTTGATATTTTATGTCACTAAGGTAGCCGCCATTTGGCAGACTTCCAAATTTATCTGGTATAGCTGTATGTCATAATAGGCAGGAAAGGCGGTGGTGTCATAAATGGTAAGTGAATTCTGGGCAGAAAAACCTTAACCTGATCAAAAACGCTGAACGATTAAAGTGAACGTAAAAAAGAGTGTTTTTAATTACTTCCCTCTCACCTGGTCAGCGTTCAATTATACCTCCGACAAAATCACCGGTCATTCAGGTCTATATAAGTTACGATTGGGTTCGCGAGACTGAACAACTTTCCATCTACTTCCCCGTAAGGATAAATGAAGTAATTCAACGGTTGTTCCTGCCGGGGATAAAGCAGCAGGTCCCGACCCACGCTGAATTCAACCCGATTTTCGTCGTGAGCTCCAAAATAGTACGACCGCTTCTCCGGATTTTTAGCGGCTTCCGACGCGTCGATTGGTACCCACCCGGCTGTTTTACTGTAAAATTCAGCCCAGCAATGGTAACCACTTATCTGGCCACCGGGTCGGTCGGCCGGTAACGAAACGCCGATAGCAAACCGGGCCGGGATACCCAGCGCCCGGCAATAACCAATGAAGATGGCATGAAAGTCCGTGCAGTTGCCGCGCCGGACATCGCAGGCGTAGTAAATATCGCCCCGCCCCCAGCCGGTTCCGGTCTTGTCGTACTTTACGGTGGCAATAACGTGATCGTAAATGGCCCGGGCCTGCTCCATATCGGTTTTAGCCCCCACAGAATCGACCACCTGCCGCGCCAACTCCTTAATTTTACCGTCGATGGGTACCAGCCGATCGGGTTGCAGCCAGCGCCACTTATCCGAGGAATCCAGCCTGGCCACATTGGCTTCCTGCGATTGATGGATTTGGCTAATCCGTTCCTTACGAACGGCGGTAAACTGCATACTAATCACAAAGCCTGCTGCCGGTGGATTTTTCAGAAGGAGGTGCAGGAACTGGTTGCCATATTGCGCCGTATCCAGCTTATAGGGATAAGGCGAAGTGATGGTCAGATCGCTGATTTGCTGATAAAGGTTGTTGTGCGGAACAGGTATCCAGAGTTCCAGTTTCTTCGTCCCGGTCAGTACGTTACCGATAGTCGTTTTATAAACGAGCTGAACCTTCCGGTTTCGTGGTGGAGCGGGACTGGTGAATGCCGGTAGCGCTGTAGCCAACCAGCTTACCCCCTGCAAAAGGCCAGCTAAAAGTAAAGGCCGCCAGTGTTTATGTAGAATGGTATTATGCATTACCACTAAGTACATTGGGATTGGCACGTCGGTTCCCGAAGATAGCATCCTTACCGTATCGCTCCTCCGTTGAATGGTAAAATGACCGGGACGTTCTTTTTCAGCGGTGCGACCACCAGCGCGTCTCCCCTATTGTCAGCTACTCAGCAATAAACTATTCGTCCTGGAAAGTAGCTGCCTGATAACCATAAGCGATAGAACTACCGCTTCAAAATTTTAAATAGTTTTTACGAATTACTGGTTCGCACCGATTAATCTCATCGAATACAGTTTGTCAACTATCTGTTTTTCAGTTACTTAACTAGTATACTGTGGTCAGCCAAATTCATTTTAGCAATTTGTAACATTCCAACCTTAAACAGCGTTAGGGTTAGTACACGTAAAAAAATTATGTTAAACAGGGCATTGGCAAAATTAGTTTTTATCGCTTTCTGGGGGATGTTCTTCCAGTGCCAGGCGACTAATGCTATTGCGTATACGCCCGATGCCTCCTCGTCTCATTCGCAGGCTTCGCACAAAGGGAGTTTTTGTAAAAAGAAGCTGACCGACGGCAAGGAGCAGATAAGTGCCCCAACGGTTCGTCAGAAAGCACAGAAGCCTGCGGTACCGCCAGTCAGTGCCGGTTACGTCAATGGCTTTGTTCGGTACCTGGTCCAATCTCTTTTGCCTGTCTCTCCGGCAGGTGATTACTTCGTTTCTCCATCGGCCCGCAGGTTGATGGCTCTTCATCGGGCAAATCCGAATAAGGCTCCACCGGTCTGCGCTACGGCATAGAGCTGCTTCTTATTGAATCAGGCGTTTCTCATCGTTTTCCATCCGTTGCTGGCTGCTGCCCTATTTCACGGCAGGGCTCAACATGGCGTTGGTTTGGAATTCACAGGAGGCTACTTCGCGCTGATTAGTAAGCACCCCGCTGCCGTATCTGGTTTGAACCGGTCTGTCTGATCGGCTTCTCTATCAACTTTTTCCCATGATTTAGTATGACTAGTCAACCAAACAGTTGGCGGTGGGGGGGGATTGCGCGTACCCGCCCGTTGCTGGGGGTTATCGTCTTTTGCTGAGCAGCGCAGCAGCAGGCCAACCCAATCCGCTGACCCTACAGGAAGCACTGCGCACCGCCAAACAAAACTATCCGGCCCTGAAAGCCAAAGGAGAATTAGTAAAGCTGGCTTCGGAAGGCGTTCAGCTTACCCACACGCAACGGCTCCCTTCACTACGGGTAAGTGAGCAACTGAATTACGGCACCACCAATGCTACCGCCGGAATTTTACTGCCCTTTGGCACCATTATCCCTACGACGGGGTCGTTTGCCAATGAGGCCAGTTTTCGGGGAACGTTCGGCAGCACGACCACGCTCTACAGTGAGTGGGCACCCATTACGTTCGGGCAGTATCAGGCCCGCCTGAACGAAGCCAGAGAGGGCGTTCAGGTAGCCGTTGCGGATCTGGCAAATGATGATTTTGCCCACCAGATCCGGGTTGCCCAAACGTATCTGGAATTGCTGGCGGTAGAGCAGTACCAGCGCGTACAAACGCAGGACGTCGACCGGGTCACGACGCTGGGGCAAATCGTTGGTCGGCTCACTGAAAACGGCCTGCGACCCGGTGTCGATACTGAATTTGCCAATGCCGAAGTAGCGAAGGCGAAATTAGCCCTCTTCGATGCGCAGGATCGGGCGGTCAGGCTCCGCACTCAACTGGCTACCCTGCTGGGACTACGGACGCAGGCGTGGCAACTGGATTCTGTTTTTATCAGTCAGCTGCCGGTCCTGTCTACCATCGAATCGAACCAGCCAACGCTACATCCCCAACTTGCTCTCCAGCAACAGACTATCCGGCTGACCGACGCCCGGATTGCGGTATTACGGAGAAGTTACCGGCCACGGGTTAGTTTGTTGGGAGCAACCTGGGCGAGAGGGTCGGGTATTGCGCCGAATGGGGAAATAAACGGTGGGCTGAGCGGCTTACCCCCCAATCGGCTCAATTACGCACTGGGCGTTGGGCTGACCTTCGATATTCTGGATTATACCCGCATTCACTCCCTGACCCGCCAGGAGGTATACCGGGCGCAGAGCCAGCAGGATGAGTACCAGCAGGTTAAACTTGAACTCGACAATCAGGTTGTGCTGGCGGATCAGCGGCTGCGACTAGTCGGGCTTCAGGCCGAACAGGCACCCATTCAGTTGCGGGCGGCCAGCCGGGCGTATCGGCAGCAAACGCTGCTTTACGACGGGGGGCTTGGCGATCTGACGGCTCTGACGCAGGCCCTTTACAACCTCCGCAAGGCCGAAATCGACCAGTTGCTGATTACCAACCAGGCCTGGCAAGCGCTGTTGAGAAAGACGGCGGCAACGGGTGACTTCTCTTTATTTTTTAACGCGCTACGTCCCTAAACATGTATTCACTCATTCGCTCCGCCCTAACGCGGCCCATAACCGTAGTGGTGGGTATTCTGGCCATTCTGTTTTTTGCAGTGGTCGCCATTCGCAGCATTGCCGTGGATATCTTTCCGGCGATCGATACCCCGGCCATCTACGTGGCTGAACCCTACGGCGGCCTTTCGCCCGATCAGCTTGATGGCTTCATCGCCAATCAGTTTCAGAATAATTTCCTGTTCGTATCCGGGGTTCGCCGAATCGAAACCAAAAGTATTCAGGGGCTTACGCTCATCAAGTTGTCGTTTTATCCCGGCACCAACATGGCGCAGGCGGCAGCGGAGGTAGCCACGCAGGTATCCCGCGCTACGGCGTTCATGCCCCAGGGCACACTGCCGCCCCAGGTGGTTCGATTCGATGCCAGCTCGTTACCCGTTGGTCAGCTGGTACTGGAAAGTGACAAAAGCAGTCTGACCGAGCTGCAGGATTATGCCTCGGCCCGCCTGCGCCCAATGTTTACCAGTATTCCGGGGGTCACCTCAACGGCGCCCTTCGGCGGTAATATCCGCACCGTTGTGGTTAACGCCGATCCCCAGCGGATGCGCAGCTATAACCTCACACCCGACGATGTGGTGACGGCCATCGTCAACAATAATCAGCCATCGGCGGCTGGCAACGTAAAACTGGGTCAGACAGCCTACATGGCTCCCGTGAATTCGCTGCTGAAAACCCCGGCCGACTTTCTGGATATTCCAATCCGAACGGGTTCGGGCCCCAATGTGTACGTGCGTGACATCGGTACGGTGCAGGATGGGGCCGACATAACCACGGGCTACGCCGTTATCAACGGTAAACGGGCAGTGTATATGCCGGTCATCAAAAAAGCCAGTGCCTCAACGCTCGATGTGGTCAATAACGTCAAAGCAAAAATGCCGGAACTGAAGGCCCTGCTACCCGACGATGTGAAACTGACCTACGCCTTTGACCAGTCGGTGTACGTGACCAACTCGCTGAAAAACCTGATTACGGAGGGTATACTGGGGGCTCTACTGACGGGGCTGATGGTGCTGTTGTTCCTTCGCGATTGGCGGAGCGTCATTATTGTGATCCTGACCATTCCCCTGTCGGTGCTATCGGCCGTTATTCTCCTCAATCTGGCCGGACAAACGATCAACATCATGACCCTTTCGGGGCTGGCTCTGGCCATTGGGGTGCTGGTGGATGAAGCGACGGTAACCATCGAAAACATTCACCAGCATCTGGAAATGGGCGGGGCCGCCGGCGGCAAATCAAAGTCTTTAGCCATCTGGGATGCCTGCCGCGAGATTGCGCTGCCCAAGTTGCTGATTCTGTTGAGTATACTGGCTGTTTTTGCGCCTGCTTTCGTGATGGAAGGCATACCAAAGGCTATGTTCATGCCCCTGTCGCTATCGGTAGGCTTTGCCATGATTGCATCGTTCCTGCTGTCCCAGACGTTTGTACCCGTTATTGCCAACTGGCTGCTGAAAGACCACGTGGTTACGCACGACAAAAAAGGACACGCTGACCTGATTGACCCGACGGAAACGAAGGGTTTTGACCGGTTCAAACACCGATATCAACAGGTGCTGGGCAAACTCATCCGTCGCCGGAGAACCGTGCTGGGGGTGTACTTTATCGGCGCCATTGGCTTATCGATTCTGGGCTTTCTGTGGATTGGCACCGATATTTTTCCCCTGTCCAATTCGCCCCAGTTTCAGCTTCGGATTCGGGAAAGAACGGGTACCCGCTTTGAGCAGACCGAGAAATCATTGGCCCAGGTTACCGACATCATCAAACAGCAGGTCGGCCCGGACAATATTGAGATTACGTCAGCTTTTGTGGGTACGCAGCCCGCCAGCTACGCCGTCAACTCTATTTTCGTCTTTACCAGCGGGCCGCACGAAGCCCTGCTCCAGGTGGCCATGACGGAGCACTACTCGGGAAACATGCAGGCACTCAAGGAATCGCTCCGGAAAGCTATTGCCGAAAAACGGCCCGATCTGGCCATCTCGTTCGAACCCATCGAACTGGTTGAAAAAGTAATGAGCGACGGAGCGTCGACACCCCTCCAGGTGAACGTTGGCGCGCGAAACCTAAAACAGGCCAATCAGTTCGCTCTGCGCTTACTGGACAGTTTGACGCAGCTACCTTATCTGCGGGATGTTCAGATTGCCCAGCCGCTGCGGTACCCGGTATTGGCCATTGACGTAGACCGGGAGCGCGCTTCCCAACTCGACGTCAGTAGTCAGGATATCACCCGGTCGATGGTTGCCACAACGTCATCGAGCCGGTTTACCAACAAAAATCTGTGGCTCGACCCGGTTTCGGGCTTGGGCTATCAGGTGCAGGTACAGGTACCCGAAAGCCAGATGACCCAGCTACAGGACCTGGAAAACATTCCCGTTAAACCAGGACGAACCCGGCCAACGCTGATGGATGTAGCCACCATTTCGCCCGGCTTTGTTGCCGGGGAAATCGACCGGCTGGGCCCTTATCGACTGGTCAGCATCACGGCCAACATTCAGCATAAAGATTTGGGAACAGCCAGCGAGGCTGTGCGTGGGGTGATAAAACGAATGGGCACACCCCCCAAAGGCGTGGTGGTCAATATGGTGGGCCAAAGTCAGTTGCTAAATGAAACGCTGGGCAGTTTACAGAATGGACTGCTGGTGGCCATCGTCGTTATATTTCTATTACTGGCCGCTAACTTCCAGTCGTTCCAAATCTCGGCTGTGGTCCTGGGTATCACGCCGGCCGTCATTGCCGGTTCGCTACTGATGCTGCTGGCCTGCGGAGCCACGCTCAACCTGCAGTCGTACATGGGTATCATCATGTCGGTGGGAGTATCCGTTTCCAATGCCATCCTGTTAATTACCAGTGCGGAACAGGCGCGGATGGAGTGCCGGGACGCCCGTCAGGCAGCTATCAGCGCGGCCGGTACCCGTATTCGCCCCATCCTGATGACCAGTATCGCCATGATTGCCGGGATGATTCCCATGGCGTCGGGGCTGGGGGAAGGGGGCGGCCAGATTGCTCCGCTGGGGCAGGCCGTTATCGGGGGGCTGCTGGCCTCAACGCTGACATCCCTGCTGGTTATTCCATCCCTGTTTACGTGGGTACAGCAAAAAGCAGGCTTCGAGTCAGTTTCCCTGTTCCCCCAACCTTTTGAAGAAACACCGTTAACGCTAGTCGAACACGAATGAAAACGCACTCCCCATTTTATCTGACAATCGCGCTGGGCACGCTGCTACTGGCAGGTTGCTCATCCGGGCCGAACGAAGCCCAGGAACAAAAACCGGAAAAACCGACCGTTCCGACGGTGTCAACTTTTCCGGTTCAGTTTAGCCGGCGGATGACATCAATCCACCTGCCCGGTGACCTGAAACCCTACGACGAGGCCGATTTATTCGCCAAGGTCAACGCGTATGTCAAAGTCCTTTACGCGGATCGGGGCTCGGTGGTCCGTAAAGGGCAGCGGCTGGCTCTGCTTGAAGCCCCGGAACTCATTACGCAGTTAGCCAAAGCCAGGTCACAGTTTCAGGCCGCCCGGGCCAACTACATTACGGCCAAAACCAATTTTGACCGACTGGAACGGACCAGTCAGGCCGATGCCGGTACGATATCCCTCAATGACCTGGATCGGGCGCGGGGGGCGATGCTGGCCAGCGAGGCTACCATGCAGGCGGCTCAGTCGGAAATTCAGGCGGCTAAAGAGCTGAATCAGTACCTGACGCTTACGGCTCCGTTCGATGGGGTAATCAGCACCAGGAATGTCTCCGTCGGAGCCCTGGTTGGGGCGGGTGGCGGCAATGGGGGCAAACCCCTGTTCCAACTGGAAAACAGTCGCCGGCTCCGGCTGGTGGTAGCCATCCCGGAAAAATACGCCGGCCAGTTGCTGCTGCCCCATACGAAAGTACCCTTTACGGTGCAGGCTTTTCCGGGGCAACCGTTCACCGGCATTTTTCAGCGAAAAGCAGACGCACTGATGAATGACCTGCGGGCAGAACTTATCGAGCTCGACGTCGACAACGCCGATAACCGGCTCAAATCGGGTATGTACGCCGACATTACGTTCGCGATGCAACCGGCTAAAGCCAGCATTGCGGTTCCGGTAACGGGGGTGATAAACCGGGCCGACCAGTCTTTTGTGATTCGGGTTGCCGGGGCGCGGGCGGAGTGGGTGCCCATTAGTAAAGGCCGGTTGTTGTCGAAGGACTCCGTCGAAGTTTTTGGCGCCCTCCAGACCGGCGACCAGCTGGTTGCCCAGCCCACGGAACAGGTAAAAGACGGTGAACCGATTCGACTCAGGGCACCGGCAAACAGGCCCTCCGAAAAACGGGTGGCCGTAAATCAATCAATATAAACGCACAACCAGTAAAATCATGAAACCACAAACCAAGAAACAAACCAACTGGATTCAGTACGTCCTGTTCGCCGGGTTAATCCTGGTCCTGTTCTTCACCGAGCTAGGCACTTCGGTGCGCGGAGGCATTCAGCAGTTATTGCTTAAAACCGGCCTCAAAGACGCGCCAACGGCGGGTGAACCGGCACCGGTTTCCCAACAACGGGCTTTATCGGGGTATCCCTATCAACTGACACTAACTACCCTGGATGGGAAGTCGGTCCAGCTCAGCGACCTGAAAGGGAAGGTCGTTTTTCTGAACCAGTGGGCTACCTGGTGCCCGCCCTGCCGGGCCGAAATGCCCGCCATTGAAAAGTTGTACCAGTCGGTCGATAAAAACAAGATTGCCTTTGTGATGCTCTCCCTGGACGAAGACCCCCAGAAGGTCCGCCAGGTGGTAGACCAGAAGAAATTTACCTTTCCGGTCTACGTTCCGGGTGGCCAGATGCCCGAAGCGTTCAACGCATCGGCCATTCCGACCACACTCATTATGGACTCGAATGGCCAGATCGCGCAACGCATCGAAGGGATGGCCAATTACGATACGGACGAATTCCGGCAGTACCTGACATCGCTCTATAAACCCGGCCGCTGATCGACAGCATACCCGTACTAAAGTTGTGGCGTCAATAGCGTTGCATCTGCTTAATTCTTTCAATCAAATTTCCTACAAAAACAAACACAATGAAAACGATCCTATTGCTGACTGTGAGCTTTCTGATGACTGCCGCAATTACGGTTAACGCCCAGAAAAAACCGGCTGAATTTCATGGAGCCACCCCAACGAAAGCCCACTATCAGGTAGTTTACCAACTCAATACCGATGACGACGGCAAAATAAAGGGTACGCTGCGAAACATCCAAAACGCCCTCGACGACCCCCGGCTGAAGGGTAAACTGGAGGTAGAACTGGTAGTTCACGGAGCGGGAGTAGCCGTCTATCGGACCGATAAGCCCTACGAAGAGCTGGTGAAAGGGCTGCAAAGCCGGGGGGTAATTCTGGCCATGTGCGAGAACACCATGCGCGAGCGTAAGATCGATAAAAAAGAACTTTTCCCGTTCGTTAGCTACGTACCCAGCGGCAACGGAGAACTGATTCTCCGCCAGCAGGAAGGCTGGGCAATCATGCACCCCTAGCCAACTCTGATGCCATTGCCTTTGCGCTCCGAAATACGGGCGTGAAGTTTGGTTCTCTGGATTGAAAAATCGCCCATCGGCCGTTCACAAGCGGTCGATGGGCGATTTTTTCTGAGGTTGAAGGGGCCTACTCGTAAGCATAATTGCTGCACCCCCATTTTTGTCCAACGTTTCCTTTAGTCCCGGAAACTTGTCTCAGTCCAGTTGAATACCCGGACAAACGACCAGCTAGTCGTAAGTAAAATCGTTTCCCTTTCCCGTTTTTACCTGGTTCGCTTCCGGCTCGAATACGTCAGCGGCTTCTTTAATCCATGTAACTCCCTTGGGAATAAAGGACGCTTCCGGGCGTTGGGTATCGCTGATGTTAAAGACACCACCCACTAAGGTCCAGGCGGGCGGGTAATAATGATGGTCCGCCGGATCGAGGATGGCGATATCCAAATCGCCTTTCTTACGCAGTAGCTGTTGTGTTAGTGCGGCAGCTGGTCACGAAAGTAGCCGTACAGCCAGGTACCGGCAACGGCACTCAGCAGGGTGACACCTACCACTAGAAATCCGCTGCCGATCTGAGCGAAAATTGGTCCCGGACAGGCACCCGTTAACGCCCAGCCCAGCCCAAAAATCAACCCGCCGTATACTTGCCCTTTGTTAAACTTCTTGGGGGCAATATGCACCGTTTCACCCTGTATAGTTTTGATGCCGAAGCGTTTGATGAGGAATACGGATACCATTCCAACCACTACCGCGCTGCCAATAACGCCGTACATATAGAACGAGTCGAGCCGGAACATTTCCTGAATCCGAAACCACGAGATGATTTCGCCCTTCACGAACACCACCCCGAACAGGAGTCCAACGATCAGGTATTTCAGATTGGACAACCTGCCCTCGGTTTTTTTCGTGTTATTCGGCGCATCGCACACGGCCGCCTGCCCCGTCGGGGTTATTTCCTTTATTAATGGTTCTGCCTGCATGAGATTCGTTTAGTTGACCAGTTTAAAAATGTAGGGTAAAATCAGGTGGGTCATGGTAAAGCCCCCCACCATAAAGCAACAGGTAGCCACCAATGAAGGCCACTGTAGGTTCGAAAGGCCCATAATAGCATGACCCGATGTGCAGCCCCCCGCGTACCGGGTGCCAAAACCAACCAGCAACCCACCGATGACGAAGAAGACAAGGCCTTTCAGCGTAAACAGGTTGCCCGTTGCAAACAGGTCGGCGGGCATCAGGCCCGAAAAATCGTGGATTCCGTAGCTGCGCAGGGTGGCTTCAGTGGCAGGGGCTACGGTAAAAGCACTGGGATTCGACAGGAAGTAGGTAGCCACAAAACCACCGAGCAACACCCCCGCCACGAAGAACAGGTTCCAGGCTTCCTTCTTCCAGTTATAGTTGAAAAAGGAGATGTTAGCCGGCAGACAGGCCGCGCAAATGTGCCGGAGCGAGGAGGAAATACCGAACGATTTGTTGCCAATCAGCAGCAGGGTCGGTACGGTCAGGCCGATGAGTGGACCCGCCACGTACCAGGGCCAGGGTTGGCGAATAATTTCTAAATACGACATGGTTGTTGGTTATAGTTTATAGTTGAGAATAACGTAGAGTTGATTCATGTCCACCTTGTTGAGTACGTACCGGTCATTGTCGTAGGTAGTACCAACGGCCCCTTTGTGTACCAGCAGTACCTGCGTATCAAACCCGCTCAGCGAGCCTTTAAGCCGATAGGTGAGGTTGAGGTTTATTTGCCGGTAAGCAGGCATTCCGTACTTGTTCAGCGCATAGTTTTTCACGTCGGGCAATCCGTACAGACCCAGGCTTGTTTCAATCTTCAGGCGGGGTGTTGGGGTAAAAAACACGTTGGCGCTCACAGCGGTCAAGTCGCCGAAGCCTTCGTTGCGCTCCCTCATCAGGAAGGTATAAAAAGGCTCCCGGCCCCATTCGCGCGGGAATAGAAAACGGCCCTCCGCCGTAATCCGGGTAGCGTTGGCGTAGGCCGCCCAGCGGGGAGTCTGATACCCAACCCGACCAGAAAGCACCAGTGACCGATTCCCGGGCGGGGCGTAGGCTTTGGCTGGATCAGGGTTACCGCCGTTACCAATCGTCCATTGCCGGGCCACCTGCACTCCCGCCGTCCACTGCCGCTGTTCAGCCGTTGGCCAGACCAGGTCGGCCCGGGCGTACAGCAGGTTGAACACGTTCTGAACGCGGGTGTCCCAAAGCTGCAGGGTTGCGTGGCCTGCTTTCTGCGTAACCCCAACCTGAATGACGCTGGCCGACCGAGTATTTCCGCCGTATTGAGCCGGTTTGCCCGTTACATCGATGCCCACCGGGTATAGTCCAATGCTTTCGCCCACTCCATACCAGCCAATTGTTGAGCGGGGCGCTATCCGGGTCAGATACTCGACCTGAATCTGAGTATTGTCCGACTCTTTCCATTCGGCGATTAGGCCCTCCACGAAGGTGGGCGATAACCGGCCATCCGCCGGATTGAGAAAAGGAGAATGGGGTAACTGACGGCCCAGGACAACGCGGGATTTCCGGCCAAACTGGTAGGTGGCATACAGTTCCTCCAGGCGACTAAGCACCGCCCGGCTGGCGGGGTCCTGCACGTTAAACAAGCCTGCTTCGTACCGATTACCCAGACCCGTAGCCGGGTCGAGGGCGGCCAGATTTGATGAGAACAGGTTTTTGCTAAAAAAAACGCTGCCGCCAAGTTCAATATGCTTCACCAGCCGGGCTGTTCGGTAGCCCACGCCCGCGCCCATGCCCAGGGCGTAATAATCACTCAGGCCCTGCCGATTATTGGTATTCATCCAGTACAGCCGCCCACGAACCGACAGGTGGCCGCTTCGCAGAAACCGGCCTGCACCGGACAGGGAATCTCCCGGCTGGTGGATGGCGCTGCGGGACGTATCCGAACCAGACGGAAAGGCATCGGCCTCAGGCGTAGAACAGGTGCCGGCCAAAAGAACTGCCAATAGTCGGGTAACGGGTAACTGTTTAATCATGCACCAAAGCTAGAGCGCATCGATTCCAGATTCCGTGACAAATGTTACATATCCGAAAAAATGATAATCAATTCCCGTAACCTGACTCTGATATATGGTGAAGTTACTGCGGGCGGGATTGCCGTATGGCCACCTCCAACGGCGCAACTTTCTTTTTGTGCCCTTCTTTCCACTCTTTTATCGGTTTAAAGGGACCGAATTTATGCTGCTGTTCGCTGAAGGGGTCTATGTAAGGGCCAAACGGGTGGTCGAAGGGCTTAGACGCCAGGTCGGGCCAGTCGTGGCTCGTATCTGTGGCCGGGTGGGGCTGCGAATTGATATAAGCCGCCACATCCCAAGCCTCCTCGTCGGTCAGTTGGGGACGGTCGTAGGTGGCACCCAGCGGCATATTGTACCGCACATAACCCGCCAGATTCGACAGCCGGAAGAGGCCCGCTCCTTCGTTGTAGCTATGCGCCCCCCAGAGCGGAGGGTAGGTATAGCTTTTTTTATTTTCGGCCAAAAGTCCGTCCCCACCGGCCTGGTGGCAGCTCTGGCATTTCTGAGTGTACACTGTCAGGCCTTTCGTTGGGACGGCGGCCCGTTTTAAGCCTTTCAGTTTAAAAATGCCCGAGCCACGGGGTGTTGTTTTGGGCAGTACGTCGGTGCCCAGCCAGTTGATGTACGCTACAATAGCCCGCATCTCGTGGCTGGTCGAATCGAGTGATTTACCGTTCAGGCTGCGTTGAAAACAGTCGTTCACCCGCTTCACCTCATCTTCAACTCTTCCCGAACGGCCCCGGAATTTAGGGTACGTAGCCTGCACAGCCGAGTAGTTATTGCCCCATGGCTGAGTACCGGCATTGAGGTGGCAGTTCTGGCAATTCATGCCGTTGGAAATGGGCAACACCGAGCCTTGCGGGCCCAGATAGTCGGCCGTGTGGGCAATCAGTTCGCGCCCGTAGCGAACGAGTTTCTGGTCCCGGACCGATAGCCTCGTCATGCGCCAATCGGACGGGGGCGTCCAGAGGTGGGTAAAATTGGTGTCTTTAGGCGCGACTGAAGTGGGTGGAATTGATTCGGCAACCGCTGGGTGTGCTACCTGCCACTGGTATATGAGCACATAACAAAGTAAACCCGCTGCCACCATGAGCAGAGCGGCTAACGCCCAGAAACTGCGGGTCAGATTACGAATAATAGGGTCCTGGTCGGGTAAGTTCATCGGAAATGGCCATTAACGGTTTATTCTTCAAATATGGGCCCTAGCTACGCGGAGGGTCAGTGATAAATATTACGAATCAGTTAATTCGTCGTGTCAATCCATGCCTAAGGTTCCATGCATCGACGGTTGATAAATCGGCTAAAGCCCGGCTTTGATATACGCCCAGCCCTCTTCCTGTTTGCGGATGAGCTCGGCGATGGCAACGGGCACCGTTCCAACAAACGGCAGAAGATCCGCCTGGGTTAATTTATGCCCCCGCAGCGTGTTTCCACAAACCACCAGCCGCAGATGATAGCCATGGACCAATGTCCGCAGCAGTTCAGGCAAGGGTGCGTCGGCGGTGGTGACCATAGTGATACCCGGCCCATGAAAAACGACTTCGACTTCGGCTTCGGGCCAGTAGTCCAGCAGGTTTCGGAGGTTGCTGATCAGCGCCTTCTGCGAGGGGCGATCGCTGGCGACAAACTGAAAAACTACCCGGTGGTCTTTTCCCGTATCCATTGGCTGATTCATATACGGTTTCTACGGGTAAATGACCAGACCAGGCTACCCAGCAGGCCAACCCAGGGTAGTCCATGCAGGAACAGATCGCCCTAGTCGATGAGTTTCATGCCGGTGGCGCCACCCAGTAGCCAGCGAATTTCCCCCACCACGTGGGGTTCCGGCAGGTAGGGGGCCAGGCCCAGCGTCAGGTAGGCAATCAGCCAAAACCGAATCGACGTCAGGGGTCAGAGCAGATGGTATCGTATTCATAGGTCAGTGCAGTTAGTGGGTTACAGGTCGGCGTAGTTTATAAACTCCCGGGGCGCGTTTGGGTTGGGTGGATTTGCGCCACGGATATAGCAGCTGCCCGAAAAACGTTTTGGGAAACCGGTTCACCCCCCGAAAGCCCAGTTTGATGTGACTGCCTTCGTGGGGTTGGTAGGCCGTGCGGAACAGGTGATCCCACACGCTGAGGGTCAGCCCGAAATTGACCCCCTCCCGACTGTGGGGCGGCAGTTCTTCGGCGTGGTGCCAGAGGTGCATCTGGGGGCTGTTAAACACGTACCGCAGCCGGCCGATGGGCAGGTATAGGTTTGCATGGTTGAGGTGCCCAACGGCCAGGGTAAACAGGTGAACGATAAAGAAATCGGTCAGCCCGAATCCAATCATAGCCAGCGGAATGTACTCCAGCGAGCGGTAAACAATCGTTTCCATCCAGTGGTACCGCAGGTGCGCGGCAAAACCCATCTGTTCGACCGAATGGTGTACCTTATGGAACTCCCACAGCCAGGGCGAGTAGTGCAGCAGCCGGTGAACGTTCCACTGAATGAAATCCCGGACCACGAATAGAATCAACAGTTGCGCCCAGCCCGGCAGATTCGCCACATTGATGGCCACCAGGTTCCGGATGCCGAAAAGGCCCAGAAAGTCGTTGAAGGCCTTAACCCCCACATCCGAAACAGCATTGTAGGCAACGAGGGAGAACAGGAAATAATTAAAGAACAGGTAGAACGTATCGAGCCAGAAATCCTGCCGAAAAACGGGCTGGTCTTTTCGCCAGGGAAACAGCAGTTCCAGCACCCAGACAGTCAGGGAAATGAGGATAAGCAGGTAGAAATAATTCGTCCAGCCGGGATGAATTACCTCGTTCATCAGATATTCTCCATAACCAGCGTACCCGTTCACAAATGTTTTGATATACTCATCCATGCTTTATATCAGTTATAGACCTTCTGCCCCCGCTCGAGCCAGCGGCCCCAGGAAGGGTTGAAGGCATGAACAGCTTCAGTTGGTCCGGCGGCATTGATAACGGAATACCCTCGATTAACCCACTCGAAGATGCCCCCGTACACGTTCCTGACTCGCGTGAAGCCCTGCTTTTCCAGAGTCTTCGTCACTTTCTGACTCCGGTAACCCACCGAACAATAAACAACAATGGATCTGTCTTTAGCTACCTTGTCGAGTGCCCGCAGGTCGAGGTGTTTGTAGCCAACGGGAATAGCCCCCGCCAGGTGGCTCACCGCAAACTCGTCTGGCTCCCGGGCATCCAGCACCAGCGCGTCACCCTGTTGCCGCTGCAGTTCATCGACCGAAACGGTGGGCACCGATCGGTTCAGCATTAGCCGGAGCAACCGGTCAAAACGCGGGTTGCGCACTGCCTGCGCCGACAATGGACCGGCAAATAGAGTCAGCAGTGTAAGCCACCCAATAAACGACTGCTTCATGGTTTTTTCTTTACAGTGACGTAGCCCGCCTGTTGCCAGGCCTGCATACCTCCTGCCAGATTATATACGGTTTTAAAACCCGCCTGCTGCAATTGCCGGGCCGCTTTACCGCTGCGTCCACCAACGGCGCAATACACGAATACAGGTCTGGTTTTGTCCAGTCGGCCCAGCTGGCTCGTGAAATCAGGAGTAAAAAAATCGATATTAATGGCCCCCGGCAACATGCCATCCACCACCTCCGGTGCCGTGCGCACATCGAGTACGGTCTTGAAGGGTGTCTGCCGCAGTTTATCGCTGAAAGTCTGCACCGTCAGGTTAGACGGTGTCGATTGTCCCCAGCCTACGGATGCCATCAGGATAAAGTTTGTCAGGACAAAAAGAGTTGATTTCATGGTCAGTAGTTTTTTCGGTAACCGGTAGACTACAAGACAAAGGTGGTCTGTACAATTTATAAAATCCGTAACATTTGTCACATACGTTAAAAGACACCTCAATAAAAAATGGGTGTCTTTTAAGCGGCTCCATAGCTAGCCCAACCACGACAGAAGTGTTTCGCTTCGTTGGGTACGCTTATTCTAGCTGGCGTACCCAATACGTTATTTGGATCTCCCCTCGTTCCAGCGGTGGGGGTAAGTGCGCCCAAAGGCTGATTTACAATGATTCCTTCGCCGGCATACCAGAGCCACCGGTTTCCCCCGGTATCCCATAGGGCCTGGAGTATCAGAAATATGTCCGGCACCCCACCAAAGGTTGATGGTCGGCCAGGGCGTTCCAGAGCCAAAGCTACCCGAAACAGGCCGGACAATCCGAATGAGTCCCTGATTCTATAGGTTGAAGAGGGTTGTTTACGTGTATGGTTCGTGTGAATACCAGACGGTAAGTAAAGCGGGGATATTCGTGACAACCAAACTGGTCAGCACGAATATCCCCGCTACTACCAGGCTCACAATGGCCCAAGTCCCCGAAATGACACTTGTGGCGTATAAGGCAACCAGAACGATGGCAATTACTATCCGTATAGTTCGATCGATAAAGCCCATGTTCTTTTTCATACCCGTATTTTTTTGGGCAAGTAACGGCTCTTCGCGGGCTATTTATGTGACAAAAATTACCTACCCAACTGATATTAACTTGCTTATGCCGAAATCTACCAAACCAGACCAGCAACGTAGCTACGATCAGGAGGTTAGCACATAAAAAGCGGTCCAGCCGAAAAATACGATTAACAGGGTTTCAGATGGGCTTAAAATTCAGGGTTTGCGGGCAACCAGCTGCACAACAGAGGCTTCTCCGGTATGATACTGGCCTTCCGCCAGGGTAATGTTCCGGTCCTGCAAGTCCAGGATGTCAAGTTGCCGGAAATCCTGAGCCAGCATAGTGGCTGAATACCGCCAGGATTCCTCTTTAGGATCACCAGACAGTTTGCCGAGCTGGGCCTTGCTAAAGGCTTCGAGCACGACATAGCCCGATTTTTTCACCCAGCCTGCCACGCGCTGGTGCAGGAGTTGCCTCACTCCTGGAGGCAGGTGGGTGAAGACAAGGCCAATTAAATCAAAATCAGCTTCTTTTGGCGAGAAATCTTCAAGCGCTTCTACTTCGTACGTGATGAATACGCCGTATGACTGGGCCAGCTCCTGCGCCTTTCGGCAGGCTTCAGCACTGAAATCTACGGCGGTTACCTGCCAGCCGTTGCGGGCGGCATACACCGCATTACGCCCTTCGCCCTCGGCGGGTAACAGCAGCCGCCCGGGCGTAAGTCGGTCAAGCATCGCTTTGAAAAACTGATTGGGTTGCGTACCGTACGCGTATGCATTTTCACGGTAGCGATTGTCCCAGAAATCGAGCATAATACGGTGGTTAATAGGGCCAGTTCAATAGCCCGCCATCCAGGTTATACACATCCGTAAAACCTTGCTGATTCATGAGCTGGCAGGCTTGCCCACTCCGGTTGCCACTCCGGCAATACACCAGATACGTTTTGGATTTGTCCAGTTTCGCCACCTGTTCGGCAAAGTCTGGCTGGTTAAAATCAAGGGAGATATCCGCCCCGAGGGATTGCTGACGGATTTCGGACGGTGTGCGTACGTCGAGTAAAATGGCGTCGGCACGATTGGCCATTAACTGGTTGAATTCGGACGCAGGTACGTTTTTGTACGGCATTCCGGTTGCTACTGATTCGGGCATTGTCTTGTGTATTTTATCAGGTGGAAGTTCAGATTACTAACGGTAATCCTTTATACGTAACCCTTAAAGCGTTTCTGTGGCCAGGTAGAAGTCTACCATCTCCAGGTCACCATGTATCCGCTCTTCCAGGGCTTCAACCGTTTTGGGTGTCGGCAGAATGACCCGGTCGCCCGGTTTCCAGTTGAGCGGCATCGAGCATTTGTTTTCGGTAGCGGTCTGGAGAGTAATGAGTGTCCGTTTGATTTCGTCCACGCTTATCACCAAAGCAGGGTATCGGAGTCGGTTGGTCGTTCATCTCGTTATTTGTGTTTAAGTCAATTGCCCGTTCAAACGGATTCATCCACTCCTGGATAGGGGCCAGGGGCTCTCAGGCAGCCTAGTCGGAGCAGTTCGCCCGCCAGTGCCCGGCGGCTGAGGGTGGGGGTATGCTGAATCATAATCGTTGCCCAGTTCCCATCAACCTGCACCGAGAAGACGCCCTTCAGATTTCTCATGTGCTGACGAACCGTTTCTACCTGATTACCCACCAGATCGGGAACAAGTTGAAAGCAATCGGTTTTCATGGGGCAGATGGTAGGTGGTCATTTCCCTCTACGCATCCAGTGAATGCGTAAAGGGTCAATAATGAGTTGGTTGCAGGATATACAACCCGTTTCCGAAGCATCAGACGGTTGCCTCGAGTTCTTCGGTCACAACCGGATTTCCTTTGTTCATCCACTCATTCATACTGGCCGAATAGTTTTTTACATTCGAGAATCCATTGCGAACCAGCAGCGAATAGCCAATGGTAGCGCGGTCGCCCCCCTGGCAGTAGATGACCACCGGCTTGTCTTTACTGATCTTGTCAAGATGCTGGGGCAGGCTACCTACGAAAATATTCTCGGCTCCTTCTACGTGGCCACTCTTATATTCTGAGGCACCGCGCAGATCGACCACCTGCGCATCGTCGCGGTCCAGGTAAGTTTTGAATGTATCAATACCGATGACGTCGGCCTTTTGCAGATCGATTCCCAGCGAGGCCACATCGGTAACAAACCCATAGACATTGTCCAGGCCGATACGCATCAGTTTACGGGTCAGGTCATCGATTTTTGACTCATCGGCCACCAGCATAAATGGCTCTTGGTACGTTATGAACCAGCCCATCCAGGTAGCAAAGGCGTTGTTGCCCTGGATGTTGATACTGCCCGTAACAAATCCGTCGGCAAAAGCCACTTTGTTCCGGGTATCGATCAGCTTAATGCCACGGTCCAGCGCTTCCTTTACTTCTTCGGCCGTCAGCTTCTTCTGAACGGGCACCTGGGTGATCAGCTGACGATCCACTTTGTTCAGCTTCTTCATCATGGCAAAGTACTTCGGTGGCTCCGGCTGATCCGCCAGCAGGTAGTTCACAAAGCCTTTGGGGTCGTTTTCGTGCTGGAACGCCCAGTTCCGGATCTTCTCGTAGCCCACCGTTGTGCTGGGCACGGCGCCCAGTGCCTTACCGCAGGCCGACCCGGCACCGTGCCCCGGCCAAACCTGAAGAAAATCGGGCAAAGCTTCGAACCGCTGGATGGACTGGTACATCTGCCGGGCACCGGCATCCTGTGTGCCAACCAGACCAGCCGCTTTTTCGAGCAGGTCAGGCCGGCCAATATCGCCCACAAATACGAAATCGCCGGTAAACAACATGACAGGTGCCGATGAAGCCGGTTTATCGACCAGCAGAAAACTGATGCTTTCGGGCGTGTGGCCCGGTGTGTGCATCACCGTCAAAGTAAGGTTGCCAACGGTAATTACATCGCCATCTTTCAGGCCCACATGATTGAATTCGTACTGCCAGTCCAGACCGCCCTCATCGGACAGGTACAGCGTGGCACCGGTGAGGGCTGCCAGTTCGCGGGAACCCGACAGGAAGTCGGCGTGGATGTGGGTTTCGGTGATTTGGGTAATGCGCAGGCCGTTCTGTTTGGCGATGTCGAGGTACGTATCGACATCGCGTTTGGCGTCGATAACGATGGACTCACCCGTCTTCTGACAGCCAATGAGGTAGCTGGCCTGTGCCAGAGTCTTGTCGTAAATTTGCTGGAAAAACATAACGATACGTTGATTAGTAACTAGAAATAGAATAGCCAAAAGTAGCCGGTGAACAATCGGGAATCAGTGACTTTTATCACCCATGCAGGCTTATAAAAAAACTTCCCGGCCGATGATGTAGACGCCCATGACCAGCACAAACCAGCCGAACGCTTTTTTGAGTTTCTGGCCCGGAATGAACTGCGACAAGTAGGTACCCAGCAGGATGCCCATAACGGACATAGCGGTGAACTTCAGCAAAAATGACCAGTCGATCACGGTATTGGCCGTCCCGCCCCAGAAACCGATCAGGGTATTGGTGGCAATGATGAGCAGCGACGTACCAACGGCCATTTTCATGGGCAACCGAACCAGCAGGACCAGCGCCGGAATGATCAGGAAACCACCACCGGCCCCCACAATACCGGTTAGCAGACCTACCAGCACCCCATCGAGCGCGATCACCGGCAGGTTAAAATTCAGCGAACCGGCCAGTTGTTGATCGGGTGTTTTTTTGTCCCGGATCATACTGATCGACGCGGCCAGCATCACCAGGGCGAAAAAGATCATGATGGCCACGTTTTTGCTCAGCGCAAACGACGTGGTAGTAAAGACCGGGTCCGGAATGTTGGGGATCAGGTATTTGCGGGTCAGGTAAACGGCCAGAAAAGAAGGGATGGAGAATAATAAGGCCGCTTTGTAATTGACCTGGTGATGCCGCATGTAATTGACGGAGCCAACCAGGGAGGTAGTGCCAACCACAAACAGCGAATAGGCCGTGGAAATGACCGGATTGAACCCCAGCAGATACACCAGTACCGGTAGGGTCAGGATGCTGCCGCCACCGCCGATCAGTCCCAGACTAACCCCGATTAGAATAGAGGCTAAGAAGCCTACCAGTTGTAGTGAAGTCATACTCGTTCATATTTTAAGCGAAGTACGACCCTTACCGTCTCACTATCCGTGACAAAAGTTACACAGGTCAAAATTAGCCGACGAGGGCTATTTTGTTACGCATCAATTTAATCTGACCGATTTTTTCCAGCTGCTTGAGTAGCCGGGAAATCACTTCACGGGAGGTGGCCAGCTCATGCGCAATTTCTTCGTGGGTAATCGCCAGTTCACTGCACTGACAACTCGTCACCTTCTTCTGAATGTAGGCCAGCAGGCGCTCATCGAGTTTGTGAAACATCACCTCGTCAATGGTGCTGAGCAGATCATCGAACCGCTTCTGGTAGGTTTGGAAAATAAACTGTTTCCAACTGGTATACTGACACATCCAGGCGTCTATTTTTTCGACCGGAATGACAATCATTTCGGTCTCTTCCTCTACAACGGCTGTAATCTCGCTCTGCTTTCTGCTCAGGCAGCAGGTTAGCGACATGGCGCAGGTGTCAACCCCGCCCAGGTAGTACAACAGCGCTTCACGGCCTTCCTGATCCGATCGCATGATCTTGACCGAGCCGCTGACAATAATAGGAACCGAGCGGATGTATTCCCCCGGCCGAATCAGGTAGGTGCCCACGGGTGCCCGTTTGTACTGGCCTGCTTCCACCAGTTCCTGGAGCAGGCTATACTCAAATTTACCATCGAAAATCCCCTGCAAATACTTAATTATAAGTCTCATTGCTCATTTAATCTGTAAGGATGTAACGTTTCAGTAACATCTGAACGGGGGTTCTGGTTACTGCGCAGCCAAATCGGATTGACTCTACTACAGTACAGAACAGGTTAACGACAACACAAATCAACCTTCTCAACCTTTCAGTATCGTTGCTATGTTTTATCCCGAGTATTCAATGAGACCGGCACAATCATTCGATTTCAGGACGGGTCAAACGGTCAACACTTTCCAGGACGTGTCAACCCAAAATGCGTTCAATTAAACCTCCACTTGTTTTCAGGACATGTAGGTTCTTCAATTATTCAATTAAACTATTGAATAATTGAATAAAAGATTATCTTTGCCTTCATCATTTACATCCAGATCTGTTTTGTGGAAAAAAGAGAGTTTAAACATGAGGTTTATGGTGGTATTGGTCAGTTGACTAAAGCCCTGGCGAACCCCCATCGATTGGAAATTATCGACCTGTTAGCGCAGGGGGAGAAAATGGTTGAAGCGATTGCCACCGAAATCGATGTATCGATTGCCAATGCTTCCCAGCACCTCCAGGTTCTCAAACAGGCCCGTCTGGTCACGATTCGTAAACAGGGGCACTATATGTTCTACACCCTGGCGAATGCCGATGTGTTTGCGGTCTGGCAAGCACTGCGCGGCTTAAGTATTAGTCAACTGCCCGACGTCGAAAAGGTAATCCGGGACTATCGAACCGGTCAGGGCGCGTTGAAAGGCATTTCCCTGAATGTACTGATTGGTAAACTAGAGCGTGACGAAGTTATCTTATTAGACGTCAGGCCCGCTGAAGAGTATCGGATGGGTCATATTCCGAATGCCCTCTCTGTTCCGCCTGGCGAATGGGGGCAGAAGCTGGAAGGTCTGCCCACTGGTGAGGAGGTTATTGCGTATTGCCGGGGGCCTTTTTGCGTGTTTGCTGACGAAGCGGTGGCCTATTTAAAAAGCAAAGGGTACCGGGCTGCCCGACTCGACGAAGGGTTTCCGGACTGGAAAATACGTGGGTTGCCCGTTATTTGCGGATGATCTGAATATGATCATGAACCCGCTTTCTTTTATGACTCCTCAACAACCAGTTGACGACATTTACGTAGCCATACTCCAGCCATTTTGAGAAGGATGAACAAAAAACAAGCCCTTAATCGATTGATTTTCTCTATGTTACGGCTGAAGTACTCACCAAAACTACACTGACTCCATGAGTATCCAACTGGGTTTGCGCCAAAACTGGGGTCAGTTTTCTCTGCTGGTATTGATAACGGCCTTTGTTGGCGGCATGATCGGCTTGGAACGAACTATCCTGCCCCGGCTCGCCGAAACGGTCTTCGGTCTGGAGGCCCATTCTGCTATCCTAACGTTTATTGTTGTCTTCGGAATTGCCAAGGCGCTGACCAATTACTACGCAGGCAGTTTAGCAAACCGCATGGGCCGTAAAAACCTACTCGTTGTGGGCTGGCTGTTTGGCTTGCCGGTACCTTTCATGCTCATGTGGGCCGATAGCTGGAACTGGGTAATCATGGCCAATGTGCTGCTGGGAATCAATCAGGGCCTGGCCTGGTCCTCCACGGTGGTGATGAAGATTGATTTAGTCGGCGAAAAGAATCGGGGGCTGGCGATGGGTCTCAATGAATCAGCCGGCTATCTGGCGGTGGCCTTTTCAGCTTTTGCTACGGGATGGATCGCGTCCCGCTACGGCCTTCAACCATATCCCTTTTACCTGGGGATCGCCTTTTCGGTCATAGGCTTGGGGGCCAGTTGGCTCTGGGTAAACGATACCCGTCGTCACGCGGATCTGGAAGGTTCGTCCAGTAAGCAGCACAAACGGCAGCATATCTTTTGGGAGACAACCTGGCGGGATCGTAATCTGGGGTCGATAACGCAGGCGGGTTTAGTCAATAATCTCAATGATGGTATGGTCTGGGGCCTGTTTCCGGTACTACTGGCGACCAAAGGCTTTACCCTGGAACAGATCGGTACCATAGTGGCTGTTTACCCGGCTTTCTGGGGTGTTGGCCAGTTGGGTACGGGAAAGCTGGCGGATTACGTGTGCCCAAAAACCATGCTCGTTTGGGGCATGCTCCTTCAGGGGTTGGCCCTGATTGCCATGCTGTGGGTAGCTTCCTATGCTTCATTTCTGGGCTTATCGGCACTGCTGGGTATTGGTACCGCTCTGGTGTATCCCACCTTTCTGACGGCAATTGCCCGGTTTACCCACCCGGCCCAGCGGGCAGAAACTATTGGCATCTTTCGCCTATGGCGCGATTTAGGCTATGCCATTGGCGCCCTGTTAACGGGCTTTATTGCGGATTGGCTGGGCCTGAATGCCTCAGTCTTAGTTATTGGTCTGTTGACGATCCTGTCATCGGCTATCATTCAATACCGAATGCGTTGTCGCGAGAAAGCCCTTCCCGGGATTAAAAAGCAGGCTTTCCCCCACTTGCAATAACGCCCTTCGCACGTAATTGATTAAATCAACATAACCTTCTTTATGACTACAGGTTGCATACACCGTTGTCGTACTTCGACCTGTAGAGCAAATCCTTAAGCCCATTCATGGTAGGTTCCTTACGTACGTTGTCATTCGTAGTCAGGTATTGTCGTCTGGCAGTCATCAATCGTAATCAAACCACAGTCAGCTATTTACCAATAAATGAGCAGGCATGACAATACCTGACAAAAGGGACTACTACTTAAAAGCGTGCTCTCCCACCTGCGGGAAACTTTTCAGGTAGTCCAAAGCCGGGGCTTCACCACACGATATTTCGCTCGGGCCATTAGTTTGCCGGAAGATGCGTTTACGTGAGTGGGTCTGGCCATTGTGGGAGCAAACTATGTATGCTATTCGATGTTGTTACTGGTATAACGCTGTGCTGGACTGGAGCACAGTTAAGCCGGAATTGCGTCGGAAACGCTGATTTGGGAGCACATCGAGGCCAGCCAGCAGGGGGAAATTCGGTCCGCACTTCGCTTTGCCGCACCTGTGGTGGGCCATTGCCTGAATTCACGGGCAGTCGAGTTATCTGTACGGCCTTTTACTCTCGCTGGTGTTACCGGGGATTGTGCTGGTGCTATTTCGACCAGAACGACTCGTACTAAATCCAAAAAAGTGGCACAACTGAAATAATGTATAGTCAAAAAACAACTAGATGCTCTGGAACTTACTGATTGGCAGCATCTTATTAGGATCCGTTCACGGAGCCATTCCTAACCACTGGCTACCGGTCGTGCTGATTGGCCGGGCCGAGGGCTGGTCAGAACGGGAAACGCTGGGCGTCGTAGCCCTGAGCGGTTTCTTTCATACGCTGAGTACGGTTGTGCTGGGCATCGTGATCGGGACCATCGGCATGGAAGTATCCGAGCGGATGGAAGAGCAGACCCGGCTGATCGCATCGCTGCTGTTAGTGTTCATGGGGCTGGTTTACTTTGCGATGCACGACGCCAATGCCGGATCGCCCCACCAACACGTGCCGAAAGGACTGAAGGGTCGCTCAAAATTAACCATCATTACGACGCTGTCGGTAGCGATGCTTTTTTCGCCCTGTCTGGAAATCGAAACATTCTTTTTCACGGCCGGCACTCTGGGCTGGACCGCCATCGCCACGCTGGCCGTCAGCTATACCGTCGTGACCATTGCCTGCATGGTGGGGCTAACGGCAGTATCGTATCGGGGGTTGGCGCGCGTAAACTGGCCCGGCCGGTCCGCCGGTGCGGTGGATTCGCACTGGCTCGAGCACTACGAAAAACGCATAACTGGCGGCATTCTGATTGCCTTCGGCATTCTCATCTTTTTCATTAAACTCTGACCCCTCAATGGCTCACGACCATGATCATGACCACGACGAAAGTGACGACGTCGAATTAAGCAAGGAAGGCACGACTGCGACAGCCGCCGGAGCGGCCCCGACCAGGAAAGGTCCGGATCAGGACTGGCGCACGTATGCCCCGGCCGTAATCAGCCTGGTGCTGTTGCTGGCCGGTATTGCGCTCGACTATTACGCGAAAAACGGTCCGGTGGCCCGGTGGTTCAACGACCCGTGGCGGCTTGGCTGGTACGTACTGGCTTACCTGCCCGTAGGCTGGCCGGTATTGCGCCGGGCGGTGAGTAGCATTGGCAATGGTAACGTGTTCACCGAGTTTTTCCTGATGGGTGTGGCTACTCTTGGCGCGTTTGCCATTCGGGAATACCCCGAAGGCGTGGCAGTCATGCTATTTTATACCATTGGAGAATTGTTTCAGGATGCGGCCGTGCTGCGGGCGCGTCGCTCCATCAAGGCCCTGCTTGACGTGCGGCCCGATGAGGTGACCGTATTGCGCAACGGACAGGCGCAGACCGTCAAGGCTGCCACCGTTGGGGTTGGCGATGTCATTCAGATAAAGCCGGGGGAGAAAGTAGGGCTGGATGGCGCGATGCGTTCCGATAACGGCACCTTCGACACGGCCGCGCTGACGGGCGAAAGCGTACCCCGCACCATTGCGAAAGGGGAAGCGGTGCTGGCGGGAATGATCAACCGGCAGTCGCTGGTGGAGATGGATGTGACCACGCCCTACCAAGACTCTAAACTGTCGCGCATTCTCAAACTGGTGCAGCAGGCCACGGGCCGCAAGGCGCAGACCCAGGAATTTATCGCCCGCTTCGCCCGGATTTATACCCCCGCCATCTGCGCCCTGGCATTGCTAATCACGGTAGTACCGTATTTCATTGTTCCGGACTATCAGTTTCAGGATTGGCTCTACCGGGGCTTGGTATTCCTCGTCATTGGTTGCCCGTGTGCGCTGGTGATTTCTATTCCCCTGGGTTATTTCGGGGGTATCGGGGCTGGCTCGAAGCAGGGTATTTTATTCAAAGGTTCCGTCTTTCTGGATCTGATGACCCAGCTAAAAACGGTCGTTATGGACAAAACCGGTACGCTCACTAAAGGTGTTTTTAAGGTACAGGAGGTAAAACCCAGGAATCTCGATGCGCCCGAACTGGCCCGCTTGGTGGCCGCCCTGGAAAGTAAATCGACCCACCCGGTGGCCACGGCCATTATCGAGTATGCAGGTACGGGCTACGAAACAATAGCGGTCCAAAACGTAGAAGAGATTGCCGGGCACGGCCTGAAAGGACGGGTCGACGGTAAGGAAATGCTGGCCGGTAATGCCAAACTGCTCCGTAAGTTCAACGTCCCGTTCGATGAGGCCCTGACCCAGATTCCGTTCACGATTGTGATGACAGCCATCGACGGTCAGTTTGCGGGCTATTTTACCATCGCCGACGAGGTGAAGCCCGACGCAGCCGAGGCCATTAAACGCCTGAAAGCGGAGGGTATCCGCACCGTCATGCTGTCGGGCGATAAATCGGCGGTGGTCGAGATTGTGGCAAAGCAGGTGGGTATCGACGAATGGCACGGCGACCTGCTGCCAGAAGACAAAGTAGCCCAGGTCGAACGGCTCAAGGCGGAGCTGGCGGGTAACGCAAAGACGAAGCGTCGCCCGGCAAAGCTGGCCTTCGTTGGCGATGGTGTGAACGACGCACCGGTCGTCGCCTTGGCCGACGTAGGCATGGCGATGGGCGGCCTGGGCTCCGACGCGACCATCGAAACGGCCGACGTTATTATTCAGAATGACGAACCAGCCAAAATTGCTACGGCCATCGAGATTGGTCGGGCCACGCGCCGAATCGTCTGGCAGAACATTACGCTCTCGCTGGTAGTCAAGGGCATTGTCCTGGTGCTGGGCGCGGGCGGTCTGGCCACGATGTGGGAGGCCGTTTTTGCCGATGTTGGCGTGGCAATGCTGGCAATCCTGAATGCAGTACGGGTACAGAATCTAAAGTTTTAATCGATTCTAGTCGAGCCGGTTTCCGTAGGCTATCATCAGCAGGCTTGTTCCTGCTGGTTGTTCAAGTTAACGCTTTATTAATAGCCAGAGAAGGCTGGTGAATTTACCACCCAGGAATTGTTACGTGATAGATCGAAGTTGTTCATTTAACAATCAGGTTCCGGCTGGAACTGGCCAGGGTATAGAAAAGGGTATCTACTGTATCGGTAAAATCATCAGCAGATCCCCCGGCGCCGGCGCCCACAAAAAAGTAATGGATACTGACCCGCTTCCTATCCGTATACACCTTTATAGACTTTTGCTCAATGGGAAGTCGCATAGAATTTGAGTGCGAGTAAGTTACTCAGACTATAAATCAAGACAGGCAGTATCGCAAATTGCAAAACGGGCGTAAGTCCTACCTCAATGCCGGGAATGATGGGCATGCGATCAGTGTATGCCCAATTTCCGGCGACTAAATGGGCTATCTCCGATAGGGTGGCTCCGGCACCACCCGCTATCATCAACCAAAAAACCCGGGAAGCCGTCAGGTTCATTACCCAAAGGCCATTCCTGTGGATCAATGCGAAACCAAAATAAAGTAAACCGACCATTATGACATCAGCCAACGAGGCTAACGCCAGAAAGATAAAGTGCGACAGATCATACGTACAAACTGTATATAACGGGCAATGACCTATTTCCCAGGCATAGTTCAGCAGAAATGACAAACCGGCTACTGCACCGACAAATCGCCGGAAAAGTAGTTTGTCGGGCGCTTTCTTTAGAAAATGGTTGTACAGTATCGCGATGGCTATCAGGGCGATAACTGGCGCCATAAACATACCTGGTTTTAGGTCAGTCATCTTGATACAGGGACATTATTTCGTTGGATTGTTGACTGTACAGGTTACGATTTGGCCTTGTTCATTTTGTGGCCCGATTTCATCGTACCGCCCTTCATCATTTTGTCCATTGTGGTCATACTCCCATCCATCATCATGCACTGCCCATTGGTCATGGTCATTTTGGAGCCATCTTTTTTGAGACAGGTGCCATCGGTCAGGCATTTGGTGCCGTCGGTCATGGTCATCTCTTTGGTCATCGGCATCATCTTTTCGCCCTGCATCACCATCATCTTGCCGTCTTTCATTACCACACAATCATGGGTCATGCCGTTGTCTTTCATCTGTCCGGGCTTGTGCATCATTGTTTTGGCTGGGGTCTGAGCCTGTACACTGCCGATTCCAATCAATAGACTGATTACGAGTATGCTCGCTGCGTTTTTCATAAGAAATTGGTTTGCTAAATAAGTATGGGTCAAAGGTAGTTCGTCGGCGAAGGCTACCGTATGATCTGCATCAGCCGGGTAGCTGATGCGGGTCATACATACCGGGTTGATGCCAACATCATCGTGAGGAGACTCCGATGAGCATTATACAGCGGGCCAACGCGGGTCATATTGTGTAATATTTGCCTCGAATCGGGGCCGCAAAAAATAGGTGATGGAGATTTGGTATTCAATTCGACAACCCTCCCCTATTAGGACTAATTTTGACTATCCATTACTCATCTAAAAGATAACAACCGCTACGGCAGACCGCTTATTTTCAGGATTGGACAAACGGTTAACACAAATCAGGACGGGTCAACCCCAAATTTATTCATTTAAACGTTAAATTCCGGCTTGGGCTGGCGAGGCTGTAAAAGAGAATGGTTAGGTTTTAGTTTCCGGTCTTCAACAAGGTACACCGTCGCGGAAGGTTGGCCGCTCAGCCATCCGATTCCAACTCCAAAAAAATTTATCAGACTAAAAAGCCGCTCTATTTGAATCTGAAACTGGTTTTTTATCGATTTAATGTACTGCTGCTGCAATCATCTGATTTAGTTAACGGTGCAGGCAATCTTTTCCAGAATGAGATGGCTATCCCCAAGTTTACAGAGGGCATCGCAATGGGTCCGTAACGCTGACATCAGTATGTAATAAATAGAGGTATTCGTTTGCCGAATAGATGGTCGGGTTAGTTGCATCTCAACCTCTTTCTGCCGACTATCCGTCACAACTAAGTAGAGCACTGTCGCATGATTGGGTAGTGAACTGGCCAGGTCGGTTAGTCGCAGAATGCCTGAATAAATAGAGGTACTCTTTTCTACTTCAAAGGCGCAGACAATATGGCCAGTCGCCTTGTCTAACCACATTACATCAATCAGGCTAATGGTTTGACTCGTTTCGCCCGGTACGGGCAACGGAGGCAGACTGGGTAAACTCAGGAATGAAAAGAAATTGCCGTTATATTAACGTGACATATCATTACGGGCCGCTACCACATTGTATCCCAACGCCCGACCGATCGTTAGCAAATGAAACTGCATTTCGCTGTGCGTTTGCTCTTCCCGCTGCTCATCCACTACTTTCTGATGTCGTTTCTCAATCTGTTTCTGGATTTTTTCACGTTCCTCAACGGGCTGATCGGCTAGACCGGGCACCAATAGATTACCCGTTCCAATTTCAAACAATAGCCCCGACAATGCCCCTAAATCAGTTGATAAGCTGGCGCAATACTTGTTGTTGACAGCTAGCAACTTCTCCCGAATGGCCAGATACTCAGTCCAGGAACCCAGCTTGCGCCGTTCATTAAACAGCCGGTTATAGCCATTAATGATAGCTGTATTGAAAGGGGGTACCCACGTGGGATGAAGAAAATAGAGGATACTCGCCACGGCGGGTCCCAGTCCTTTTATTTTATAGGCATCCAGCCGTTCAATCTCCCGAATGATAGTTTCGGGTTTAGTCGCTTTCAGGCAGCATTCCAGAAACTGCCCGAAGTATCGCTTGTGGTCCTGATTCTCATAAATATCCGGGATATGTAGTTTCGGTTTCCAGTAAAAGGGATGTGATGCTCCCTCGAAAACTTGTTACTGTTCAGTGATACAGGTTAGCACAAATTCCAGCGAACTACCGCATCGGCGGTCCGACCTTGAAATCATTAGGAAAAGTCCCGTCTTTGATATCGCTGATGACCTGCAGCACTCCGCGTCGGATGGAGCGAAACGCTTTCAGGCGGTCTTCATTATGCAGAAACCAGCTCTGATAGACAAGATCTGGGTTGTGTTTATAGCTATCGATCAATGGAGAAAACGACTCAGTAGACATCGAAAAAGGATTAAAAATAGAATTGCCCAATCAACCGTGTTTTGCCAAACTCATCATACGCCGGTTTTAGGTTCTACCATTTTAATGACTAAAAATTCTGTAAGTTAAAAGCGAAATCTTGTAAAAACTCACCCCATCTGTAGGAGTTATACAGGGACACGTAAGCCAATCAATTTGTATGAATATAACTGAATCGAACCCAAAGGATATGCAAAAAATGCAACAGGGAAGTTACCGGAAATTTGCCCTGATGCTGGCCGTCTCATTTGTGGTTATGCTGAGCGTTATGTACCTGAACGTGGCCGATTTCAGCCACGTATACATCGGCTTAACCAGGCTTTACATGGCCGCGTTGATGGTGGCACTAATGGCGATGATCATGCTGGGATTCATGGGGTCGATGTACAAAGACAAACGCATGAATGCCCTAATTTTCGGCAGCAGTATCGCTACGTTTATTATTGTACTGATACTGGTCAGAACCCAGACGTTTGTTGGCGACCGTCAGTATATGCAGGGCATGATTCCCCACCATTCGTCGGCCATTTTGTTCAGCCGGGAGGCTAACCTGCAAGACCCCGAAGTGCAGAAACTGGCCCGGGATATTATTGACGCTCAGGAACGCGAAATCGCGCAGATGAAAGCCATTCTAGCTCGCATGGATAAATAACAAAAAGGCCATAGCCCACTGGGAATGGCCTTTTTTATAAACGTGCAGTATTCGTCAGAAGCGCATGGTTACCCCTCCGCCCACCCCAAAGCGGTTGGCGTAGCTGCCCATCAGCGACATATTGCGGGATAAAAAATATTCGATGCCCGCCGACCAGGTCACTTCCTGCCGGTACGCGCTGGCCTGAGCCGGGGTTTCACCTTCGCGGGGTGGTCGCTTGGTCCAGCCAAAATCAGCCTGATACTCGTACTCACCAAACAGCATTGTACGCGGGAAAATCATGATGGAGCGGCTCAGACTTATCTGGGGCCGCAGCCGACTATCGATCCGCACATCCAGGTTAAACAGATAGGGAGTCAGGAAACGAACCCCCGCTATGGCCGTCGTGACAATTTCGTTGGGCTGGGACTGTCGTTCGTTTTCGGCATTTACGCCCACAAACACCCGGAAGTAGTCGTAGATATACCGCTCGTAGGACACCTCGGCTTCAAAGCGTTTGTTCCATCCCCGCACACCCATAACATTAAACTGATTCCGAACATTGGACGATACCAGATTGAGCTGGGTCATATGGGAGGCCACATCGGCTACGCCCCAGGTGTAAAAATGATTGCCTTCGTTGGTGAGTTTGGTCAGCGGGTAGCCCTTCAGGCGCGGGTCGCGGAGGGTATCGTAGCTAAACACCCGGCCCATACCGCCCACCAAGTGATATAGCACGTGGCAGTGGAAAAACCAGTCGCCATATTCTTTTGCGTCAAACTCAATCACCACTTTTTGCATGGGGGGCACGTTCACGGTGTGCTTTAGCGGAGAATAGTCGCCGTTTTTATTAAGAACCCGAAAAAAATGGCCGTGCAGGTGCATCGGGTGGTGCATCATGGTCAGGTTGTTTATGGTAATACGGGCCACCTCCCCCTGTTTTATTTTGATTTTGTCCGCTTCTGATAGCGGCACCCCATTCATGCTCCAGATGTATCGCCACATATTGCCCGTCAGGTTAAGTAGAATTTTGTGGACGGGGCGCTGATTTCCGGCATCAGTAGGAATGATGGTCTTTTCGGGCGATTTCAGGTAGTCGTAGTTATACTGAGCAAACATAGTCATGCCCGGCATGGATTTGCCCGGCATTTTCTTATCCATGCTCATCTTACCCGTATCAGCGTCCATTTTCATGTCAGCCATATCGCCCATCTTTTCGTGATTCATGTTCATGGGCATTTTATCCATTTGGGCATCCGCTTGTCCATGGTTCATTCCGGCGTGATTCATCGAATCCATCGGCATAGTTTTGCCCGGCATGGATTTACCAGCCATAGAGCCCGACATATCCATAGATTCTGACTTTTCCATACCGGCCATGGTTGATTTTTTGGTCGAATGGTTCATGCCAGCCATACCTGCCATTCCCTTCTTTTTGCCCATTTTCATGCCCCAGTTTTCCATCAGCTTCTGGGGCTCTTCATGGTCAGGGTCGAGTTTCATGGCCGGAGCACCCATCCGCATATCCATCTTCGCCATCTGCTGCATCATCCCGATTTTATCGGGCCGGGGTACATCCGGAGCTGCTACGATGGGCCCCTGCCCCAGAAAAGCCGACGTTTGCCCCGAACCGTCCTGCACCGACCCGCGTATCTCCAGCTTCCCACTTTGTGGAATCATGACAATGAAATCATACGTTTCGGCAATGGCAATAAAGGTTTTATTGTGTTTTACGGGCACTACATCCAGCCCGTCGGCGGCTACCAGCAGCGGGTCTTCTCCCCCGAACGTCAGCCAGTATTGGGAGGAGGCCGATGCGTTGATAAACCGCACCCGCACCCGTTCTCCCGGTTTGAAATCCGGGTACTCCTGCGTCTTCTGACCGTTCACCAGAAAGGCATTGTAATAAATATCAGCAATGTCGGCGCTTTCCATGCGCTGTTTCCAGAAGTTCAGCTGGGCACCGAAGGCTCCGCGCCGGATAACCCGGTTTAGGGGTGTGGACGTCCCTTTACGAATGTTATACCACTCATTCCCCCGCTTCAGGTTTCGCAGCACGTTCATAGGCTTCTGATTAGTCCAATCCGACAGTACGAGCACCAGTTCTTTGTCGTAGTCCAGCGTTTTTTCTTTCGGCTCAATCACAATGGAGCCATATACACCACTTTGTTCCTGAAGTTGGGTATGACCATGATACCAGTACGTGCCGGACTGCTTCAGCGGAAATTCGTACTTCTGGGTTTGGCCCGGCTTGATGGGTGGGGTCGTGAGATAAGGTACTCCATCGTAGAAGTTAGGCACCAGCAGACCATGCCAGTGAACGGAGGTTTCCACGTCCATCTCATTTTTTACGTAAATAACCGCCCTACCGCCTTCTTTAAACCGGATGGTGGGGCCGGGGATTCCCCCGTTGATGGTCATGCCGGTTACCTCTTTTCCGGCCCGGTTCACGGTTTCTTTACGGATGGTAAGTGTGTATTCCTGATTCAGTAAACTATCGGCAGTTTGTGCGAAGCTATAATCGGGAACAAAGCCACTGATAATAAGTAGGATGCCGACATATTTCTGAAGAAGTGTTCTGTTTACTAGCCCGTTAATCAAAAGAAGATTAATTCGTTTTAGTGATGATATCATGGTATAACGTTGTGATTGTTACTACTATAACACGCTGAAAAGCAGAAAGGAGCAGTAACCATAAATTCTACAATACGCCGGTTAAATTCTGTAACTAAATGCGTTGGAGGCAGTCTCGCTTTATTCGACGCAGGAAGGCAGGCAAACCAATTCGTGGAACAGAACTTTCCAAAACCAATAACACCAATGCCCCTGACCAGAAAAGTTACGTTCATCGTGTTGAGTTGATAAATAGTTTGATACTGTTCATTGAACCCCATGTATCAAATAGGGTTTTTGTAAGATTGCCCGGCTGGATAACAGAATATTTGGCGGGTAGCATGGGCCTAATAAAGTAGAAGCCGCTTCACCTGATAGGCAAAGCGGCTTCTGGCCAGTGGATTACGAAAATTCCTGCTACGGTCGTGGCATCGGTTCCGCTTTATAACCGGCCCGCTCAACGGCTTTTCTGACCGTATCGCCAACGCGATTGTCGGTGGTTTGAACGGTTAGAATTTTATCTGGACTATTGGTGTCTACGTTCCAGCCATCTAACTGTTCGATGTCGTTGAGATAAGGGGTAACGGCGGCCACGCAGCCACCGCATTTGATGTCAGTCTTGAAATTCAAAGTTTCCATAAACGTGGTTTTTGTTGGTTTAACTAAAAAAAATTAGAAGCACTCAGGACAACGAGTCTTGAGTAATTACAGCTTAACGGATTTCAGCCGCAGACTATTGGTCACGACGGATACGGAACTGAGTGCCATGGCAGCCCCGGCAATCATGGGGCTGAGCAGAAAACCATTGATGGGATACAGCAATCCGGCGGCAATGGGAATGCCAATAAGGTTATAGATAAACGCCCAGAACAGGTTCTGGCGGATGGTCTGCACCGTCCTTTTAGAAAGTTGCAGGGCTCTGGGTACGCTGTTCAAATCGGAGGTGATGAGCGTCATCTTGGCCACGTCCATCGCAATATCCGACCCCCGACCCATGGCAATACTCACGTCGGCCTGCGCCAATGCCTGAGAGTCGTTGATACCGTCGCCAATCATGGCTACTACCTGTCCGGTGGCCTGTAATTCCTTCACGAAATCGGCTTTGTCGGCGGGCAGGGTTTCGGCCCGGTAATTGGTCAGACCGACGGCTTCAGCAACGGCCTGGGCGGTTTGGAGATTGTCGCCGGTGAGCATGTACACGGCAATGCCCCGGTTTTGCAGCGTTTGAATGGCTTCGCGTGATGTTTCCTTCACTGGGTCGGCAATGGCGAGTACGGCCAGTACCCGCGTTTCATCGGCAAAATACACCACCGTTTTGGCTTCCCCGCGCCAACGGGTCGCCAGGGTCTGCCCATCGGCGGGTACAGCAATACCGCGTTCCGTCATCAGCCGGTCATTACCAGTCAGGTACGTTTTGTTGGCATACCGGCCCGCTACGCCCCTACCCGTCAGACTCTCGAATCCGGTTAGCGTAGTTCCCTGTATGCCGTCAGCTTTCAACCGGTCCACGACTGCATCGGCCAGCGGGTGTTCCGACTGCGCTTCCAGACCGTACAGCACGGGTTGTAGCCCCGGCACGTCGGTATCGGCAACGAACCACGTCAGGTCCGTCACGGTGGGTTTGCCTTCGGTAATGGTGCCGGTTTTGTCCAGCACCACCGCCGTCACTTTATAGCCGAGTTCGAGGCTTTCGGCATCTTTGATAAGGATGTTATTTTCGGCTCCTTTGCCCACACCAACCATGATGGCCGTGGGCGTGGCCAGCCCCAGCGCACAGGGACAGGCAATCACCAGCACCGTAACTGAAGTCAGCAGGGCGTGCGTAAAGGCGTTTTCACCCCCGAAAATTAGCCAGCCAATAAACGTCAGGATGGCGATACCGATAACGACCGGCACGAAGATACCAGCAATTTTATCGACCAGTTTCTGTACCGGTGCCTTGCTGCCCTGGGCTTCATGCACCAGCCGGATAATCTGGGCCAGTAACGTATCAGCACCTACTTTTCGGGCCGCAAATCGGAATGACCCTTTCTGGTTGATAGTCCCGGCAAACACCTCCGCCCCGGCCAATTTGACCACCGGCACCGGCTCCCCCGAAATCATGCTCTCATCCACGAACGACTCACCCGACTCAACCAGCCCATCCACCGGAATCTTTTCGCCGGGCCGTACCACAATCACTTGACCTACCTGCACCTGCGCAATGGGGAGTTCGCGTTCTGTACCGTTCTCAACGATGCGTACCGTTTTGGGTTGCAGACCAATGAGTTTTTTAATGGCCGACGAGGTATTTGATTTGGCCCGTTCTTCGAGGAGTTTACCCAGGGAGATAAAGGCAATCACCACCGCAGCCGCTTCGAAGTAAACGTGCGGCTCAAGGCCGCGACTCGTCCAGAACTGCGGATACAGCGTATTGAAGGCACTGAACAAAAATGCAATGCCGGTGGAGAGGGCCACCAGCGTATCCATATTCGTTTTGCCGTGGCGGGCCTGCTTTGTGGCATTCACAAAATAGGACCGGCCCAGCCAGAAGACCACCGGAGCCGACAGCACCATCATCATGTAATTGGCATACGGAACCGAACCCATAAAGAACATCCCGATCAGCACTACCGGCACCGATAGTAAAACCGCCCATATCGTACGCTTTTTCAGGGCTTCGTACTGACGCTGCTGCGCTTCCTGCTGCACCTGGCCGGGGTCTTCCACATCGACCACCAAATCATAACCGATGCCCTGCAATACCTGTTGCATACCGGCGGGGGTTATGACCGCCGGGTCATAGTCCACCGTAGCCGACTGGTTGGCGTAGTTGACCGTCGCTTTTGCCACACCCGGCGTGTTGCCGAGCATCGACTCGACGCTGACCGCACAGGCCGCACAGGTCATTTCCAGCACCGGAAACGTTTGGTGCGTTCGTTTTTCGCTACCTGTTTTGGCGTTAGGCGAGGTTATGAGCTGTTCTATATCGTTGGGTACCATAAGGTTCAGAATTTATACGACAAAGGTCGGCATACCGGCCCCCGGATGCGTTACACAATTACCCGGCCTGCTTACGAGATTTTAGCTGGGCCTGCTCCATCGAGTACGAAATAAGTCTGATTGGCTGGTTCAAGTTGCAGCCTGTTGCTGTAACGCCAGTTTCTGCTGCCGGACCTGCCGAAAATAGGAGGGTGTGAGGCCCGTCACCTGCCGAAACTGGTTCGAGAGATGCTGTACACTGCTGTATCCAGTACGGTAGGCAATATCGGTGAGGGTATTATCGGAATACACCAGCCACTCTTTCACCTTGTCGATGCGCTTGCTGATGATATATTTTTCCAAGGTGATGCCTTCTGCTTTGGCAAACTGACTGCTGATTGTGTCGTACTCCAGTCCTAAATCGGCGTGAAGCTGGGCCGACAGCCGACGGTTCGGCGATTCGATTTTGGATTCGCTCAAATCAGCCTGCCCGAAGTAAGCATCTATGAAGGCTTTGGCAAGTTGGTGAACGGTGGGTTTCTGGTCCTGAATCAGACTAAACCCCTGTTTGGTCAGCACCTGACCAATACGGGTGAGGTCGTGCTCATCTATAGTTCCACGCAACGCGACGTTTCCTAAGTCAATGTCCGTTACCTCAAACCCCAAATGGCTTAGCTCCGTCTGCACGACATCGATGCAGCGGGCGCATACCATGCCCCGAATTCGTAGTTGTGCCGTTTCTTCTGGATTGATAGTCATTAGTCATCTTTGCTTCTTTGGTAAACAAACGAAACTAAGGTTGTGATAATCGCGACGATTACAAAATTCAGGAACATCGTTGCAAGATTTCCATTCCTGGTTCCCTTTTGCTGCTTTTGGTGTTATACCTGATACCGTTCCTTTAACAGGAAAAAATAGTTTAATAGTCTGATAATCAATTTGATTAATTCCGCTAATATGATGAAACAGCAACATCCTGACAAGACTACGCCAACTACCGACCCGGCGCATCAGAACATGGCAGATGCGCCCAAAGCAACGCCCTATCAGCACGTAGAGCCACCAGCGGAGCAGGAAGCCCTCCAGCACATTGGCCACGATGGACACAGCGGACCAGACAATCCTGAGCCGCATAAGGGCGGCACCGGTATGGATACGGGCAAAATGGACCACAGCAAAATGAACCACGGGGCAATGGACCACAGCAAAATGAACCACGGTGGACACGACCATGGGGCTATGATTGCCGATTTCCTGCGCCGGTTCTGGGTGTGTATTGCTCTGTCGGTGCCGGTCATTGCCCTGTCCATGATGTTCCAGAATCTGGTCGGTTACGAGTTGGATTTTGTCGGGCGCAACTGGATTGTCATTGGCCTGGCCAGCATCATCTACGTGTATGGTGGCTGGCCGTTTCTAACCGGTATGATTGGCGAACTACGCACCCGGAAGCCGGGCATGATGACCCTCGTGGCCATTGCTGTGACAACCGCTTATGTGTACAGCGTGGCGGTATCGGTGGGGTGGTTGCGGGGTATGGATTTCTTTTGGGAGTTGGCTACACTGATCGACATCATGTTGCTGGGTCATTATATCGAAATGAAATCGGTGGCGGGGGCTTCGCGCTCCCTCGAACTGATCGTACAGATGCTACCTTCCGAAGCGCATAAAGTAGATGGCCAGACCATTACTGATGTGCAGGTGGATACCCTCAATAAAGGCGACACGGTACTGGTTCGCCCCGGGGAACGCATCCCGACGGATGGAGAAGTAGTAGAAGGCAGTAGTGCCGTAAACGAAAGTATGCTAACAGGCGAGAGTGTCCCGGCTCAGAAAGGGGTTAAGGACAACGTGATTGCCGGAGCCGTTAATGGCGAAGGGTCGCTTAAAATCCGGGTGACACACAAGGGTGCCGATAGCTACCTCAACAAGGTAGTCAAAATGGTGGAAGAAGCACAAACGGCTAAATCCCAGACCCAGAACCTGGCCGACCGGGCGGCTGGCTGGCTTACGCTGCTGTCCTTGTCGGTTGGTTTCATTACGCTTGTTGCGTGGTTGTGGGGCGGTAAAGATGTGGCTTTCGCCGTGGAGCGGATGGTGACGGTGATGGTAACGACCTGCCCCCACGCGCTGGGCGTGGCCATTCCTCTGGTGGTGGCCATCTCGACGGCAATCTCAGCCCAGAAAGGACTACTGATTCGCAACCGAACGGCTTTTGAAGAATCCCGCAAGATTACGGCGATGGTCTTCGACAAAACCGGTACGCTGACCGAAGGCGAGTTTGGCGTTACCAGAATAAGCGTGCTGGACGCAAAGGTTGGCGAAAAAACACTCCTCGGCACAGTAGCAGCTTTGGAGCAGCAGTCGCAGCATCCCATTGCGCAGGGTATTGTACGGGAAGCCAAAAAGCGGGAACTGTCATTGCCTGCAATCAGCAACTTCCAGTCCATTACGGGCAAAGGCGTATCGGCAACGGTAAATGGACAGCCAGTGCTGGTGGTTAGCCCCGGCTATTTGAAGGAGAAAAATATCGAACAGCCGAAAGACGCGTTCGGCAACGGAGCCGAAACGGTCGTATTCGTGCTGATTGATAACCAATTGGCGGGTTACGTAGCCTTAGCCGACCGCATCCGGGACGATTCAAAGGAAGCCGTACGGCGCTTGCAGGAATCGGGTATCAAGGTTTATATGGCCACCGGCGACAACAGGCAGGTAGCCGATTCAGTAGCGAAAGAACTGGGGTTGGACGGCGTATTTGCCGAAGTACTACCCGATCAGAAAGTAAAAATCGTGAAAGACTTACAGGCTGATGGTCAGTTTGTGGCCATGACCGGCGATGGTGTGAACGATGCCCCGGCTCTGGCCCAGGCCAACGTGGGCATTGCCGTGGGGTCCGGCACCGACGTAGCCGCCGAAACCGCCGACATTATTTTGGTCAACAGCAAACCCACCGACATTACCAACCTTGTCGAGTTTGGCAAAGCGACGTACCGTAAAATGATTCAGAACCTGCTGTGGGCGACGGGGTACAACGTCATTGCCATTCCGCTGGCAGCCGGGGTATTGTATCCGCACTTCGTGCTTAGTCCGGCCATCGGTGCCGTGTTGATGAGTGCGAGTACGGTCATCGTGGCTTTGAACGCACAGTTGCTGAAGCGAAGCATGAAATAGAAGATAACGGGTGCGATCAGGATACACGCGGGTATCGTATTCAACAGGCCCGTTCTGGAGTATTGACCAACCACGTATTTTTACACGGTGTAGCCAAAGCCGTATTTATACCTGACAAGATCGGTATCAATACTGTTGATTATCAGAAGGTTATCTTGTCTATTTGTAGGGCTATAAAAAGCACCTAAATCCCTACACATATGGCACTTGGCGATGGTATCCGGCGCAACATTGCGCATGTGGACCCGGCAGAGCGGGCAATGCTCCGCGACGCACTTATTGAACTAAACCAGCGAAAATATCCTGGCTCCCGCAACGATGCCCTACCCGGTGGGGTTAGCTGGTGGTTCAAAATGGACGAAATACACCAGGCTACTCACGTGCATCGCGGCCCGGAATTCCTACCCTGGCACCGGGAGGTTGTCAACTATATGGAATCACAACTGAGGCTGATAAACCCCCAGTTGTCGATGCACTATTGGGACTGGACCCAGGACCCCCGCAGCATTCCCAATGCCAATCTGGGCGGAGGTGTAACGGGCACACTGAATCTATTTTCCGCTGATTTTATGGGATATGGAGGGGCTTCCCTTAATTTGATTGGCGCCCCCTGGCAGACCGCCGGTTATTATGTGCCGGGTGCCAATCCGCACCGGGACGGGGTGGGCGGAACGGCTGCCGATCCTCCGGTGGCGGTTAACCGGTCGGTGAATGGATCGCCCATTGGCAGCGACAATGGCGTAATTACGGCTGGCGATTATGCGGTGATGAGGAATTTACTGGAAGCCTCGCACGATGCCATGCACGGCTTCGTGAATATGGGCGGGCAGCATATTTCCTTTCGCGATCCGTTTGTGTTTCTGCTACACTCCAACGTTGACCGCCTTTTTGCCAAATGGCAAACCAACCCGACCCATCTGGAACGAGTCGATCCGGCCACCGTATATGGGTCCGAAGCCAACCTGGATGTGTTGGTTTCAGGCCATATTCAGAACGTCAATCACAACATAGAACCCTGGTCTTCGGGGCACGGCGAGTTCAATGATGCCCGCCCCTGGGCGGCTCCCGAAAGCCAGGGCATTGCCCGTAACTACAAGCACCCCTCCATCGTTTTTCCACCCTGCTACGATACCAACGATACGGCCATTCCGCTAGTACAGGTACTCAACAGCGGCTTGCCGCCCGTGGTCAACTTCAACGATGTACCAACGGGAGAAACGGCGGTACGAGCCGCCATTTTTCGGATTTATGGCTGCGGCAACGTGACCGTCCGGGTAAAAGCGGGCGCTGGTCCGGCAGTTCCTTTTTCCATCATACATCCCGCTTCGGGAAACGTCGTAGGCCATCACGGGGCCAATCTGTACGTAGATGTTCGTATCTGGCTGGCCTTCACGGCCGGGGCGGCTATGGTTCCGGTAGCCGATGGTTCAGTTACGTTTGAATGCCCTGAAAATGGCAAAGAGTTTGCCTTCGTACTGAAAGCCAACGCCATTAGCCGGCCAAGAGTAGCGGTCATGCTGGCACTCGATCAGTCGGGCAGTATGGCCTGGCCAGCCGGTACATCGGGCGTGAGCCGAATCGACGTGTTGAAAGATGCTGCCCGTACGTTCATGGAGTTGATTCCGCAAAACAACGGGGTTGGTCTAATTCGCTTCGACCATAATGCCTACGCCGTCAATGACCCGACATTTCCGGGCCTACCCGTAACCCCAATCACTACCAACGACATCAATCCGGGCCGGGTGGCCGCCATTGCGGCTGCCAATGCCCATACCGTCAATCCGGCGGGTAATACATCGGTGGGTGATGGCGTGGACCGGGCGCGTCAGATACTTAATGCGCTGCCGATGGGCGATTACGACCGTAAGGCAATGATTGTGCTGACCGACGGTCTGGAGAATGACCCGCTATGGATAGCCGATGTAACGGGGTCCATCGATAACCGGACATTTGCCATTGGGTTGGGTAACGAAAGCCAGGTGAATACAACGGCACTCCGGGCACTGACGCAAAATACGGGCGGGTATCTGCTGCTGACGGGCCTGCTCAGTGCCTCCATTGACGATTATTTCCGGCTGCGAAAGTACTTCCAGCAGATTCTGTCGGGCGTTACCAACAATAGTATTATCCTCGACCCATCCGGTTCCATTGCCCCCGGCACCGAAGTTCGTATTCCCTTCCGGCTGAATGAAGCCGATATTGACTGCACTGCCCTGCTGATGCTGGATGAGAACGTGGTTGAGTTTTACCTCGAAACGCCGGATGGTAAACTCATCAGGCCCGCCGATGCGCCCGGACTGGGGATTTCCTACATCGTGGGTACGCAGAACAAATACTACCGCTTCACCCTGCCAGTGGCCGTAGGGGCTGGTCAGCAATCGGGTGTCTGGCAGGTAGTATTGCGGGTGAACGACGACGACTTCAAGAAAACACTTTCGGTCATGCGTCGCCGGAAGGATGAGCGGTTTCAGGCATTTGCCACGCACGGAGCACGGTACAGTGTTGTCATCGATACCTACTCGAACCTGAGAATGTCGGCTAGGTCGGGCCAGAACGGCTACGAGCCGGGTGCTACGCTGACGTTCCAGACCACGCTGACGGAGTACGGCATTCCGGTTGAACACCGGGCGCAGGCGCAGGTGGAACTAACCCGCCCCGGAAACTCATTGATTACGCTGCCCCTAAACGAAGTTGAACCAGGCCTTTTTGAGGCTACTACCCAGGCTACGACTGCCGGGATATATTATGCCCGGTTCATGGCCAGGGGGGTTACCTGGCGTGGTGTGCCTTTTACCCGCGAACAGTCGGCTACGGCAGCCGTATGGGCGGGAGGAAATCAACCGTACCAGCCGCCCCGTGGCACGACCGGAAAAGAGGATTTGTGCCGCCTGCTGACTTGTTTGCTGAGTGAAAAAAACCTCTCCAAAGAGTTTGAAGAAAGGCTGAAAAAGGAAGGTATCAACCTCAATGGTATCCGGCAATGCGTTAAATCCATCTGTGGTTGACCGAATAGGGAAACAGGCCTGTCAGCCGTTGTTCGGGAAACCTTTTTGGCTATGACTGCTGTCAAAGGACCTGAATTTCTCAGGTTGGCGTACTCAAAATAACGTCCTGCCAACTATACTCAGGCATAGTTGGCAGGACATTATTTTGAGTCTATTGGCTGTTCATTACTCCTTTGCAAATTTCTCTGAGCGAATTACAAAATCATCGGGTGTATGCGTCTGGTTGATCGTATCCGGTCATTTTTACACGATGAATGTGCAACAAATGCCTGTCCCCACTACGTATATGAACGGTTAATGTTGTCGTTGCCAGCCCAAAACTGTTTATTGAATCACTTCCTTCGTTTCCCCGCAGGTCAGCATCTGTTCGCCGAAATAGGGATTACGGAGGGGCTTTTTATCACTCAGCCAGTAGGCACCTCTGCCGTTCCGGGCCATCGGACAGAACTGGTACCGATAGCTCATCCCGTCAACTGGTGGCTGATCAAAACGGGGTTGAAGGAAAAAATGTATGTAGATGTCAGTCAGAAATTATTTCCCAATAGCCCTACTCCGTATAAAAATGGTTTCTAATGGTTCTGATAGGCTACGGATGGGCTGTTCATTATACACTGTTGAAAATCTTGTTCAGACACTGCTCAAGTACCGGGATGGACACCTCTATGTCCTGACCGATTGCCGTGTAATCTACCGGATCAACCTCGTCTTTGCTATAGGCTGAGTAGTGTAGACCCAGTAATTGAGCTAAATAAAGAAAATGAGTGGGCGCGTATGCCCCGGCAAACAACTCGAAAAGATGCGTACCTGGTTCACACCAGAGCAGGTTAGTAAACGATGCCCCATGAGGCCCCATAATGAATGAGGCATTATGGTAAATGGCATATTGGTCGGCCAGTGATCGGGGTTTGTCTTCTACGATAATAAAATTGTAGGTTAGTAACAAGGTAATAAGTGCTTCTTCATTCAAAACCCGTCGCCGACCGGCACGGCAAATATAGACCCGGGTGCGGGCCGTGCGTGGCGTTTGAATTAGTGGGGCAAGGTGTTTTTTTAGCAGACGCACATCCGCCGGATTCTGATGGGTCCAATTATCGTGATTACCCAGATAACAGCTGTCGGTTTGCACCCTAACCCGTCGGCTGTCTACAACCTGGTCGGGACTAAAGCCCATTAAATGCAGGAATTCGCGCTCGTAATTAGTACCAATCAGCGGATAGGATACGATAGCCTGTTGAAAATCCTCAGCACTAACGGATTCTTTCATACGGCATAATTTGGCGGCCACCAGAAAAATAAAATCATAATAGCCTACAAAGAAATTGCCGTCAAAATAATGACCAAATGGCGCCAACAGCACCTTAGTCCTCAATAACGGCCTTTTTCTTAACTTAAAACCGTCCAGCAGCGCATCACTCGTCCAGTAGTCCGTATTCAGGATTTTTCTGCCGGTCATCAGTAGTCCGCACCGTAAAACTGTCGCCTGTCTGCTGTCTACCGTGTAATGCCAGACCAGTGAGGAAGCGGTACTGATTTCTGTTTCCGAAAAGATAATCCGGTTCGGGTTGTCCACGGCACGTACTTCGGGAAGCAGCGTATATCCCTCAGGATGGAGGGCGTTCAGGTAGGGATTTAGGTAAGCTACGGTTTGGTCTTTGGATAGAAATTCGTATCCGAACGAATCCGCCAGGTGAGCAGCCAGCTGCTGAAGCCATTTCCTGCCCTGGTTGCGGATGTGCCATACGACTGCTTTGAGCGTTTTCATGTGATGTACCAATTACTTATTGAATCACTTCCTTCGTTTCCCCGCAGGTTAGCATCTGCTCCCCGAAATAGGGGTTACGAATCGGCTTTTTGTCACTCAGCCAGTAAGCGCCTTTATTATTTTGAGCCATTGGGCAGAACTGGCGGTAAACCGGCTTCTCCGTGATGCCGAAGGCTTTTACGCTCTGATACAGGACGTCCTCAAACCGGGCGTAGGCCATGCGCTGCTTTTCTACATCGTCCCCCAGGCGAATGCTTTTCAGAGCCGTGTTCATAGCGTTCAACTGCGTCATCCAGGCCGTATGCGCGGCCCCCGACAACTGCATCATATCGACTCCCGATAGTGATTTCGCCACCTCGTCGGCGGCTGCTTTCGCCTTTTTTGTATCGCTATTGATTAAGGTTTCGGTGAGTTTCAACGATGCGTCATACACCGCCGTAAGCTGCTTTTTAAAGGCAGGAGATACAGTTGACGTATTTACTGGATTCGCTGATTTTACGGGCGTTGGCTGCTTGTTTTTAGCTACCGGCACCGGGTTCGACTCAATGGTTGGGGTGGTTTTAACGCCTTCCGTATCCACCTGCTTCGTAAACGGGTTGATGCCTTTTTTAAGGACCATTTCGCTGTATAGCAGATAGGCCCCCGACATGGCTATAGTTTCGCTACCAGTAAGTCCGCCCGTGATGGCTACCCGCTGGTCAGTTTCGGTACCGGTTTGCACCCGGCGGGGCTGGAAGGTATTGGTATCAGTCTGCACAAACACTACTGCCCCCTCCCCCGACCGTACCACGGCTTCGGCGGGCAGGGTCAGGCCGCGCTGTACGCCATGCCGGATGGTGACCCGCGCCTGCTGTCCCGGCTGAAGCTGCCCACCCGGATTGGGCAGCACCGCCCGCAGGGTTAACACCTGGCTCCCGGCCTGGTATTCGGGATTGATAAACGCTACCCGCGCCGTCAGGTTCTGCGCCCCTTCGTTGCCCACTACCTGCACCGGCAGGCGGTCGCCCACCTTCACGTAGCCCGATTCCCCGGCATATAGTTCGGCTTCGACCCAAAGCTGACTCAGATTCACCAACCGATACAGCAACGCGCCTTCCGCTACGTATTGCCCCTCGCTAACGGCTATCTCGGTCACGGTGCCGCCCGATGGGGCCACAAATGGGATGCGTGACTGCACCGTTTTGGTTTTTGCCAACAAACTAATCTGGGCCGGGGTCATGCCGTAGAGCCGAAGTTTCTGCTCAGCCGCCTGTCGAAACTGGGTGTATCGTTTTTCCGCCGGGAAGGCCTGCTCCTGCTGGAGAGCCACCAGATATTCCTGCTGGTCGGTAAGCAGCGACTCGCTGTATATCTCGTAGAGCACCTGCCCGCGTCGCACTACCTGACCCGCTTCTTTCACGTACAGCCGTTCGATACGCCCCGCCACGCGGCTGCTAATGACTTCTGCTTTTTCCTGGTTAGCGGCAAGGCGGGCGTTCAGCACGGTGCTGTTGCCGATGCTGCCAGTGGATACGGGCTGTGCCGTAACGTTGGCGAGCTGTATCTGGCTTTCGCTCAGGACGAGCGAGGTATTGGTAGCATCGTTTTTTTTAATCGGCACCAAGTCCATACCGCAAATGGGGCAGGAACCGGGTGCGTCCTGCACAATCTGAGGGTGCATCGGGCAGGTATACTGTGTTCCGGCCGGATGCTGGTGGCCTTCGAGGTGTTGGTTCAGGGCGACGGTCGAATCAGTGGTTTGCTGTGAGTCGTTCTGTTTGGTACAGGCAACCAGCGTCAGCAGCATAAACCCGTAAATTATGTTGAGATAGTTCATTTTTTGGCGGCTACGTTGACAAAACTTTCGCTATCGATTAAAAACTGAGCATCCCGGGCTACGGACTGATCGGCGGTCAACCCGCCCGTAATGGCGATTTGACCGCCCACCTGCGGGCCGGTCTGCACCCGAACGGGTTGGAAAATACCGTTACCCGTTTGTAAAAAAGCCACCTGTTCGTTCCCCAAATCCAGTACGGCTGCGGCCGGAAGCCACAGCCCTTCGGTGGCCGGTCGGCGAATGTCGGCATGGGCCAACTGACCTACGCGGATACGGTTGCTACCGGATAAATAAGCCCGTATCGTCGTAAAGCGGGCACCATTTTCCAGGAACGGCACCACCAGACTCACCCGCGCCGGACGCGGGGGCTGGCCAGTCTGATCGAAGCTGATGGTAAGCGGGTCACCTACTTTGATACCGGCAGCATCGCGGGCATACAACCGAAACTCCGCCCATAACCGGCTGCCGTTTACTACCCGAAATAACGTTTGTCCGGTAGATACATACTGCCCCTCCCGCAACAGCAACGGCGACGTTCCCGCCATCCCCCCGGCAGCTGGTGCGGGTTGCGCAAACGTAATTTCGTCCGTGCCTGACCCGGCAGCATTGGTACCCATCCCGCCCCCGTTCATGCCGCTTCCCGACTGTGCAACCCCCGTTTGGGAGGGTGCGGCTGGTGCCGGGGTTGTTGCTTCTACCACGTAGCCATCGTAAGGACTGAATACGGCTAATGAATAACTTGGCTTATGGGTGTTGACGAGGGTGGCAATCTGGCCGTCCATTACCCCCAATAGTCGGAGTTTTTGCTTCGCTGCGGCAATCAGGGGCGCGTTGTTCGCATCGGATTCGAGTAGGTAAACCAACTCGCGCTGGGCCGTGACGATATCGGGGCTGTAGAGTTCGAGAAGTTTCTGTCCTTTCCGAATCGGCTGGAAATTATAGCGGACATACAATTTCTCGATGCGCCCGCCAAACCGGGCCGGAATGGTGTAGAGTCGGCGGGTGTCATACGTAATGATGCCATTGGCGTTCACGGTAAGGGGTTCGCTGCGTCGTACGGGTTCTACGGTGCCGATGTTGGCCACCACAACCGAGTTGGTCGGCTTGAGCAATGCTTTCAGGTCGGCAGTTACGGCCATGCTGTCGCCACCACCTGCCGGATGCTTTTGCACCAAGTCCATGCCGCAAATGGGGCAGGAGCCGGGTGCATCCTGCACGATCTGGGGGTGCATGGGGCAGGTGTACTGAACGGCTTCGGCCCCGTGATTGTGGGCGGGCCGGTCGCTGGTAATGGGGCGGTCCCGCACCGGCGTACCGGTCGCACGGTTTGCCGGGGAACTACTTTCCTTGTTCTCCGTAGATGACTGGCAGCCGGTCATTACCAGCAGCAGTCCAGCCAGCGTGCCGGACAGCCAGCGCATCCGTCTATTTCTCCAGTTCTTTTTCATAACTCACAATCATGCGATAATAATCCTGCAACCGGTTCAGGTAGTCCATCTGGGTCATATTCAGTGTTTCCCAGGCGTCGATTACCAGGGGCAACTCGCTTTTATTCTGTTCGTAGGCAATAAGCTGGGTGTCGTAGTTTCGGCGCAGAGCGGGAATAATCCGGGTTTCGTAATTACCCAGCTGCGTTCTTAGCGCTCGAATGTCGGTGAGCATCTGGGCAACCATACCCTGGGTATCATTAAGCATGCCTTCCCGCTCGGCCCGCATGGCCTGTATATCCAGTTGCATCCCTTTAATTTCGGCTTTGTAGCCCCTCGATGCCCAGGGTACAATCGGAATCGAAATCATACCCATGGCCGTGAACATCTGCGGCATCATTCGGCTCAGGGGAGACATATGACTGAAACTCAGTCGAAGATCGGGTTTCACCTGTGCCCGCTGCGCTTCGATACCTGCCTGCATACTCAAAATCTGACGATCGATGCGCTGAATATCGGAGCGGGCCTCCCCAATTTCTTCCGTCGTCGGCAGCATCAGTCCCGGTTCTTGTGGGCGGTAGGTGGTGTCAATTTGAAACGTGTCCGTTTTAGATCGGTTCATCAGTGTATTCAGGCCAATGCGTTTACGGACCGCGTTGCTTTCGTTCATGATCAGCATATTGGCCAGTTCGTCGAGTCGTCCCTGTGCTTTATAAATACTCCCCAAACTGCCCTGCTGGTACGGGTAGCGGATGTCGGCCAGCTTTTTAGCCAGTTGCAGAATGCGCTGGTTTTCGAGCAAAATGGTCCGCTGTTTTCCCAGTACAAGCCAGTCATAATAAAGCTGTCGGGCATCACTGCGAAGCTGGTTGAGCGTAACACCCCGGCTGGCTTCCTCAATGGCCGCTTTCGACTGTTGGTAGACCTGCGTAGCGCGTTGTTTAGCCCCGTTGGGAATGTCCTGCTCAGCGGCCACCATAATATTGCCCCGGTTTTGCGCTTCCACCGTTTGTCCCGGATACGGCATCATGAATGTCCCCAGCCCCACCATCGGGGCCATCCAGCTACGCGCCCCCTCGGCATAAGCACGGGCAGCAGCCGCCCGGCTGCCGTAGGGTTTCAGCAGTGGATTGTCCTGATCGATACGAACCAGGATACTGTCGAGCGGCAGTACGGACTGCGCCTGACTCAGGCTATTCGTCAGGACAAAAAACACACAGCTAATTAGCCAGGGCAACCGGCTAACAACCGCCTTAATGGGATGCCGCCAGTACATCAAGTTTGCCGAATTTTCGGAGTTCATATTCTTTCGTGAGTAAGAAAATCAATGGGGTTACCAGTAATATATGGGTCGAGGACGTAAGCACCCCCCCAATCATGGGAAGCACGATGGGCAGCATCACATCACTGCCCACGCCAGCCGCCCATAACACGGGTACCAGGCCGAACAGGGCCACCGACACGGTCATGATTTTGGGCCGGAGCCGTTTGGCGGCCCCGTTGATGACCGCTTCGCGGAGGTCATCGCGGCTGATGGTGTCGCGGGAATTACCCTGCCGGGCCACGAGTTGCTTCATGGCATCGTTGAGGTAAATGACCATCACAACACCCGTTTCCACGGCAATGCCGAACAGGGCGATAAAACCCACCGCGACGGCCACCGACAGGTTTACCCCGTAGAAATAAACCATGTAGGCTCCGCCGATGAGGGCAAATGGAATCGTAATCAGACTCAAAAACGCTTCCCGCGCCGACCCAAAGGCCAGGTACAATGAGAGGAAAATGACGATCAGCACCACCGGCGCAATAATGAGCAGTGTCCGCTGCCCGCGAATCAGGTTTTCATACTGCCCGCTCCACTCCAGAAAATACCCATTGGGCAGTTTCATGTTCTGGTCGACTTTGGCGATGGCTTCCTGCACGGTGCTGCCCAGGTCGCGGTCGCGGACGTTGAACATGACCGCGCCCCGCAACAGCGCATTATCCGACGAGATCATGGGCGGGCCATTCTCAAACTTGATCGTGGCTACCGCCGAGAGCGGGATGGTCCCGAAAGCGGCCGTTGCAATAGGGATTCGCCGGATTCGCTCCACGCTGTTGCGGTAATCCTGCGCCAGCCGGACATTGATCGAAAATCGCCGACGGCCTTCGATGGTTTGACCAATGGGGGAGCCGCCAATGGCCGATTCCACCACGCCATTCACATCATCCACACTTAACCCATAGCGGCCCAACGCTTCCCGATTCACATCGACGGTCAGGTATTTGCCGCCCGTAACGGGTTCGACGTAGAGGTCATTAATGCCCGGTATGCCCTGCAGAGCTGCTTTCACCTGCTCCGACACGGCGTAAATACTGTCTAAGGATTGCCCGTGAACTTTGATGCCCACATCGGTGCGGATGCCCGTAGACAGCATGTTGATCCGGTTGATGATGGGCTGCGTCCAGCCGTTGACCACGCCCGGAATCTGGAGTTTAGCATCCAGTTCGTTGATGAGGTCGCGTTTGGTCAGGCCCGCCCGCCATTGCGCTTTAGGTTTGAGTTTGATGATCGTCTCGATCATGCTGATGGGCGAGTTATCGGTGGCGGTGGAGGCCCGGCCTGCTTTGCCAAGCACTTCATCTACTTCCGGCACCGACTTGATGATTTTGTCCTGCACCTGCAAAATACGCTTGACTTCAGCGTTGGAAATATCAGGCAGTGTAACGGGCATGAACAGAATACTTTGCTCATCCAGGGGCGGCATAAACTCCGACCCCAGACTCATTAACATTGGCACACTAATGGCCAGCGCCAGCAGGTTGATGGCGATGGTGGTTTTACGCCAGCGCATGACCCAGCGAATGACCGGCTCATAGACCCGCTCCAACACGCGGTTGATGGGGTTGGCATGGTCGTCCTTGAAACGGCCCTTCATAAAAATCGACAGCATGACCGGGGCCAGCGTGATGACCAGAAACGCATCGACCAGCAGTATAAATGTTTTGGTCCAGGCCAGCGGGTGGAACAGTTTCCCTTCCTGCCCGCTGAGCAGAAACACCGGCAGGAACGAGGTGATGATAATAATGGTGGAGTAGAACACCCCCCTTGATACCTGAATACTCGACCGCTCGATGATGGCGATTCGTTCGTCGTCGGGCACCTCGACCGGGCGACGCTTCGCGTAGCTCTTTGGCCCAAACATGGGCTTGCCAAACCAGCTTTTTAGTTTTTTCCACATGGTTAGTCGTGCGTTTGCGGGGTTGATTTGGTTTTTGGCAGACCCGTTATTTTTCCGGCTCGTCCGTGGCCATTGTCAGGTGTATCGGTACCATTTTGCGACCTGGGTACGCTTTCCTTTTCATCCCGTTCTGCCGTTAGTTCGGCCTGCCGGATAGCCAGGTTTCGGTAGGCATTCTCGGCCATGATGATGCCATTATCCACGATAACACCAATGGCTAAGGCAATGCCCGTTAGCGACATGATGTTGGAGGAAATATCGAACGCATTGAGCAGAATAAAACTCGTGGCGATGGTAATGGGAATCTGAATGATGATGCTGATAGCCGACCGCCAGTGTAACAAAAACAGAAACACCACCAGCGACACCACCACCATTTCCTCAATGAGCGTGTGTGTTATGGAGTTGACCGATTCCTGAATCAGGCCGCTGCGGTCGTACACGATGTTGAAACTCACCCCATCGGGCAATCCCTTCGCCACTTCCGTCATTTTCTTTTTGACGCTGGCAATTACCGCATCAGCGTTTTCGCCGTAGCGCATCACCACAATGCCGCCCACGGCTTCGCCCGTGCCGTTCAGGTCGAAAATGCCGAGCCGGGTTTCGCCCGTCATCTGCACGGTAGCCACGTCGGCTACGCGCACCGGTACACTATTGAGCGTTCTGAGCGGGATGTTCTGAATCTGCTCAATGGATTGGAGGTAGCCCGTTGTCTTGATGATGTAGCCAATGCCACTCATCTCGAACTTGCGCCCGCCTGCTTCGTTGTTATTTGATCGTATGGCTCCGATTACCTGCGGCACCGACAGCCCATAGTAGGTCAGTTTGTTTGGGTCGAGCGTCACCTGATACTGCTTCTGAAACCCACCGAAGGACGCGATTTCGGCCACGCCCGGCACGTTTTGCAGGCCAAACTTAATGTACCAGTCCTGTACGGCCCGCTGTTCGCCGAGGTCCATGCCCGGTGCATTGAGCGTGTACCAGAGAATATGCCCCACCCCCGTTCCGTCGGGGCCGAGCGTGGGCGTTACACCACCGGGCAACAGCCGGGCCGCGTAGTTGAGCCGCTCCAGCACCCGCTCCCGCGCCCAGTACACATCCGTCTTGTCATTGAAGATGATGTATACAAAACTCATCCCGAACATGGACGTACCGCGCACGTATTTGACCTGCGGCAGCCCCTGCAAATTAGTCACGAGCGGATAGGTAATCTGGTCTTCAATAAGTTGCGGGCTGCGGCCCATCCACTCGGTGAAGACAATAACCTGATTTTCCGACAGGTCGGGAATCGCGTCGATTTTGCTCGTCTTCACTGAATACGCACCCCAGCCGAACAGCCCGGCGGCAATGAGCAGGACAATGAACCGGTTACGGAGCGAAAATTTGATTAAGCCCTCAATCATAACTGAGTGTATTAAGCATCTGGTTTCGATGGGGCGGCCCATAAAAAAGCCGCCCGGTAAAGGCGGCTTTTTCACGACGAAGTAACTATCCGTTACGACAGCACCTCGGCCTTATAGCCCGCCTGCTGAACGGCTTTTCTAACGGTATCGGCCGTTACGCCGACCGTTTTCACCGTCAGTACTTTATCGGGATTCTGCGTATCGACCTGCCAATTACCCTCGCCCACCGACTGGTTGAGAAAAGGTGTAACCGAAGCCACGCAGCCCCCGCACTTGATATTGGTCTTCATTTTTATCGTTTCCATAGCGTTTGTTCTTTAATCTTGGTTATAGAACAAATATCGCTGGGAAGCGGCTTGGTTTCGTTACAGAATTCCCGCCCGGACTGTCAACTTTTTTGCCCGCTTAAATCCAGTCCAGCGGATTTCGATCCGTGATGTTCTGGTTCCGGTAAGCTGCGGGGGTCATGCCGGTTATCTGCTTAAACTGATTGGTTAGATACGCTACACTGCTGTACCCCAACTGCCGGGCAATTTCGCTGATGGGTTCTTCATCATAGCTGAGCAATTCTTTGGCCCGTTCGATCCGCTGCATAATCCAGAATTTTTCGATGGTCAGGTTCTCCGTGGTCGAAAACAGGTGGCTCAGGTGTGCATAGTCCAATCCCACCTGCCCGGATAAGTAATCTGACAGGGTAATGTTGAAACTGGCAATACGCCCGCTCTGTATCAACTCGATGATCAGCGTTTTTACCTGACTGACAACCCTGGTGGTTTTGTCAGTCAGCAACGCAAAGCCATGACTTTCCAGCATGGATTCGATTCGGGTCAAGTCAGCTAATGGGCCGTCAATAACGGCTCGCCCCAATTCGGCTTCCGCAACCAAGTAGCCTAACTGTTCCAGTTCTTGGCGAACAACCCGAATACAACGGTCACACACCATGTTTTTGATAAAGAGTTCCTGTTGAGCCATCGTCGAAACGTAGTGCCCGAAACAGCCTGTAAGCTGTTTCGGGCTTGGTGCCAGTTAAATTTCTTCCTTTACTGACCCGCACTTGAGCATTTTATCGCCGTAATACGGATTGCGAACGTCTTTGGTACTGCTCAACCACGAGGCAGCAACCATCGGGCAATACTGCACGTAGGTTTTAGCAGGTTTGGTAGCTTTTGCCAGCGTGATCATACTGGCCGACAGGTCTTCAAACTGCTTACGCTGCGTGTCCACGTCGGTCGTTTTGCTGATCGCCACAGCACTGGTTTTGGCCGTAGCAAGGGCTTTTTTATCGGCAGCTGGCAGTTTGGCGGCCTCTACCTTATTCAGGGCCGCCACTAAAGCCGTTGCCTTGGTTTTGGCTTCGGTAGCGTTAGTGGCCACTAACGCATCTTTTACACCATAATAAGCCGTTAACGCCGGTGCCGTTGACTGGGCATAGGCGATGAGAGATAGAAACGAGAAGGCCATAGCGGCTAATGAGAAACGAATGGTTTTCATTGATTTACAGAAATTGATTGGATGAAACATAGATTAAGCAATTGTTGATTTTTGCACCCGGTTGGGATTGCGCCGGAAGCGGGGCGATGACACAAAATACAGTCGGACCGCCGACGCGGGCAAAGCCGGAGGATATAGTCAGCAGACCCAGAATAGAAAATGCCCGGAGCAGGCCATTATTAATGTCATCCCGGCCTTGATAATCCATTGTGTGGAGCATCCAGAGCAGGTCGAATACGCGCCAAGGGTCAGTACGGATGGTCTGCACGGCTCCTAGTTGAGCCGCTACATATACTATGGCATGGGCTGGTTGCTGAAACGTAACAGCATAAGCAGGCAACGGCTTTTCACGGTATTCGTGGTGGCCATTGGTAGTGGTCAGGTACTCAACCTGTTCTACTGCCGAGGAGCCGGCAAACCGCTGTTGCGCCAGGGCAACGGCTTCGGTTTTGGTGAGTTCAGCCCGAAGATTTCCCGTTTGGGTATCAGCTAACTGCACGTGGCGCATCGTCTGTCCGTTGCTGTCGGTCAGTTGATACGACAATTGGTACACCGGCTTTCCCAAGACCTCGATTAGCTGCACACCCAGCAACGAACCGGAAACACCCCGTTGACTTAACAACTGTATTGGGATTGACGGTGAGACCAGCGATACACTCAATGGCATTGTTTTAGCAGGTCGTTTAAGGTGATCGCCGTGAATATCATCGAGGCTTGACCAGCTGAAATATAATCCACCCAGCGTCCACAGCAGGAACTGGATGCCAATAAATAAACCCAGATAGCGGTGCGTTTTACGAATGCGAAGGTGCCAGGTACGGTTCATAAGGAGTTATTTACGTTCTTCTTCCTGGTTTTCATGGTCGTGATGATGCGCAGTGCCCTGGTCTTCGTCGTGCTGTTCCAGGTAAGCACCGCGCGGCCCAATGCCATATTTATAGACCAGTTCTCCACCCTGGTCGCCCGCCATCCCTACGGCAATCCCGGCCCCTACCAAAGCAACTGCCGTAACGCCTTCCAGCCATTTTTGCGGTCGCCAGAATGTGATGCCTTTGAGCAGCGTACCGGCCAAGCCCAGCCAGAGGGTATAGTCGGCATAGGTTTCGTGGGACTCCAGCGCGTGCTGGTCGGCATCACTCAATTCACCCGTATGCGGGTGTACCAGCGAACCTGCCACATAAGCCCCTACGGTACCACCGAGGGCAATGGCCAGCGTGAGCCAGTTAAGCGGCCCCGACGGTTTAAACAGGACAACAAGCTGCAAAAGTGCGGCCAGCATAAGTAACATAATAGGCGCGTGAACCACTACCGGGTGATACGTTGGGTAGTCGTCCAAGGGCGCAGGCATGGGGTGCATTTCGGTTATCGGTGCTGCTTCCAGACTGGCTTTTTGAGCCGACATCCGGGTAGAATCCGACTGTGGCGGCTTATGTTGAGGCTTCGGGTGGGCCAGCACTTCGCCTGAGTAAAATGAGGAGCTAAGAAGTAGCCCAACAATGAACCTATGTGCGTAGTTTCTCATCCGATGCGTTCGATTTAACCATTCTATTTTACTGCCTGAGCACGAGGCCATTTGGCTTTTTACCCACCGCGATATCCTTCAACTTAGTCCGTTTCGCCACATCAATGACCGATACCGTTGCCGCCCCCTGATTGGTAACATAAGCCGTGCTGCCGTCTTTGGTGAAAACAATGGCATGAGCGTCCAGCCCCGTTGCTACCGTACCCATCTTCATCCAGGCATTGCCCATCCGTTCAAAAATGACCACCCCCGTTCCCGTGCCAGCCTGACTTACCCAAAGCTCATTGCGAGTGGCATTATAAGCTACATAGCCGGGCGTAAACCCAAGCGGTATCGTTTCCACAACCGTTAGCGTGGCCACGTCGATGACGCTGACACTTTGCCCTTTTTCATTATCCACGTACATTTTCCCGTCAGCGCCCGGCCAGGCGCCCACGGGGTCTTCGCCAACCGCAATCGTTTTAACGACTGACTTATCGGCTACTTTTATTACCGTCACCGAATTGCTCATGCCGTTTGCCACAAATGCATATTGGCCATTGGCAGACATTGTCACCTCGGCGGGTTCCATACCGACTGGAATCGTTTTTTTGAGAGCGAATGTCGTGGCATCATACACCAATACTTGCCCGGCCATATCCATTTGTGACGTCCAGATTTCGGAGCCATCGGGAGAGAACACGGCGTTGTGGTTCATCACAGGCGTTTGCTGGTTCTGAGCGGTTTGGCCCGTTTTGGCATCCACGACCAGCACGCGGCCTTGCATACCCGTCATGCCACCCGAATGGCCCGCGCTGAGGTCCATGCCGGGTACACCCACGCCGAGTTTGCCGCCATCGGGCGACAGGTAGATGTGGTGCGGCCACATAATCATATCGGTCATGGTACCCGAATGGCTCATCGACGCCGTGCCGAATGAAATGGTTTCTTTCACCTGTTGGGTGGTCAGATCAATGACCGATAAACTATTCCCCTCAGCATTCACTACGTAAGCCGCCGGAAAGTTTATGTTTAATTCTGGCTGCATGGGTTGTGAGTGATCCATATTCATGCAGCCCGACAAAGCGAACAGCGATACTATGGTTGCCGCAATAGGTAACTTTTTCATAGAATGAAACTTAGCGTAATTGATGAATTAGAAATAGGACAAGGCCAGGGGCGCTATAATGTAAAATGCACCGGGCAAAATTGGCCAAACGCCAAATAAGCACCATCAGGTACATACCGTAGCAGTCCTGTCAGTGAATGGGGAAATCAGAAAAACAGGCTCAGATAAGCCAGGTACAGAGGGAAGTAAGCCGATAGCGACCCGTTCGGAACAGATGGTCGTCGGTACTGATCGCTGTCACGGCACCGGTTGGCTGAATGGCCGCCAGCAACAGGCGAAACGCAGGGTTGGGAATAAATTCAGCAGGCTGAGGGGCAGCGGGGCTGTGTTGGTCGGCAACAAAACGGCTTACGTCGAGGTGCTCATACGAAAGCTGTGTTTTGCAGCAGGGCATTTTTTTTACCGTGTTCTCCGTCGAAATGGGACCTATGGCCTCGACTGACTGGCAGGGGGTAGCGCACTCGTCTTTGGTTAACAGGAGCGACTTGGTATGTCCGCGCATCTGACACCAATGATCAATCATACCAAATCCCGTACTGCTCAGCAGGACCACTAGGGCCAGCCAACAGCAGATCAGGCGGATATGAAACGGTGTTTTCATGATAGAAGCGAGTTATCAGTACAAACCTAGTTGGTTTTCGAGTAAAAAGAATTACAGTATTTGGCAGGGCCGTTACAAAATTTATAGATACAGGCCATATCCTGAGGGAACGGCATATACTCACTAAACCTATATACTGGTACAAGGTTTATAAATCTGAGAACTAAACTTTTTTATGATGGCAACTACCTTAGCCCCCCAAAAGTACCAAGATTGTATTGAAGCCTGCCAGGATTGCGCCGTAAGCTGCGACGCCTGTGCCGAAGCCTGCCTGAGTGAGCAGGACGTGAAGATGATGGTCACCTGCATCCGGCTCGACCGCGACTGCGCTAAAATCTGTTACACCGCCGTATCATTTATGGCCAGTAACAGCCCACACGCGGCCGACGTCTGTCAACTCTGTGCCCATCTGTGTGAAGCATGCGCGGCTGAGTGCGAAAAACACGACCATGACCATTGCAAATCCTGTGCTGAAGCCTGCCGCCGGTGCGCTGATGCCTGCCGTAAAATGGCGAAAGGTGCTCACAGCATGAAGGCTTAATAGCTTAGCCAAAAGCCCCTGAAAACAGTTTCAGAAGCATTTGGCTAAGGCGTATTGTAATTCAATGATGAGCGAGTGGCCGCGCTGTTAAATGTACTCTTTTCGGACTGGAAGTCGGAAAAGAGTTGGTTTAAAATTGGATCGGCTTCCTCCCATATTTCAATTAAAACAAGTGATTTTACGTAAATAGTGATGCTCCGGTTTCCTCTGGCAAAAAATAACTCGATAACCATTCCTCAGGCTTCTGGGGTGGATTGTGTCGCGTTTTCTTTACGTCAATTATCTGCTCATACCATTCCCTGAAGCCATTTCACCCCTATAATCATCAATTCGTATGGGAAAGCAAACGGCAACTCTTCCAGTTATCAATGCGCAAGCCGCTGGCATTCATATCGGCTCCCGCGAACATTGGGTAGCCATCGATCAGAACAAGGAAAACGTACGATCCTTTGGGGTGTATACCCAGGATCACCAACAGCTCATTGACCATTTACGGCAGCATGGGATTACGACGATAGCCATGGAAAGCACCGGTAGGGGGGATTACACCATTCTCAATAAAAAGACAAAGTAGCCCGCACCAAGCAAGCCAAGCCCTAAAACAAGGGCTCCCCAAGCAAACTCCCGGCGCACTTTGTACCACATCACCCAGCTACTGACGCACAGAAATAAAAGGCCCAGGGCAATGCCATCCATAGCCAGAACCCAGGTTGTGGTGACCCACCAGTTAGGACCTGATTCAGGGTGGGTTTTGCTAGCTCCGTTGAAGGTATGCAGGGTACGTAGCTTCCCCCACAGGTTAAACCTAAACGCTTTCTGGGTACAAAGACCGTTTCTGAAATCGACATGTAGATTCCGGCCATGACCTGGCACAGTGACCCGAAAATCTACGCTATCAAGCGTCATTTTTACCTCACTGACCTCCCCGGCAATGCCCAGCTGTCGAACCACCTGACGGATCACTAGCGTGCTATCCAGCGTGGCGGGCAGTTGAATCGGGGTTTGCGTAGTTGTTTGTTCTCTTTCCTCCCAGAAACTGGCAAACTTCCATGAGCTGTGATTTAGGAGTAAACCCGAGCAAGCAAAGAGCCAGATGAAGAACAGTAAGAATAGCCCGATATGGATGTGCAGTTTACGATTCCAGTAATTAAGTGCTTTGACCAAGGGGGTGGTGGGCATAACAGTAGAAATAAATATTAAAAAATGAGTAGCAGCAGAGCCGAGAATAAAAGCACGCCCAGAGCAATAGCCGCCAGACCCAGCCGCCGTTCTACTTTTAAGCACCACCATAAAAAGATACCACTGGCGGTAAGCAGCAAGAGCAGATAAACCACCCCATCGGCCATCAGCTTCCAAATTTTCAGGAATATCGAATTACCCCGCAACCGCGCATTGTGTTGACCGGGCATGGTGTGCAGGTAACTAGTGGCCCGTAAGGAACCTTCCTCTTGCCGGCTAATCCGTACGCTATCGGTACGGGTATCGACCTCGATTTTGGTTCGTAGTCCTGGTTTTAGTACGGGGAAGGAAATATGATCCTCATTGATGGATATGAAGTCAATCTCTCCCTCAATGCCCAGCTTAGCGATAATGGCTTTGGCCGTTAACAAGTCGCTGGTGTCCCTGGGGATGCCGTCCAGTTTGATTTTTTCCACGGGCAGTGCTTTCACCGGCGTTAGGCGGTCCAAAAAGCCTGCATGGTTAAATACCAGGACACTGACACTGAAAATGAGCACGAAGGGACTGATAAATAGACCAAAGTACAGGTGTAAAGTTCGGACGAGGGGATAATATTTCTTCATTTAGTAAGCATTAAACCCCTATCATCCATGGGCAGCCTTTACGATAAGGCGTTGTAACTAATTGGGACCTTATGAAAAAGGTAGGGTTAGGCCAAGAAAAGAAACGTAGTTATTCATTCTACCCGACTCTGGTAGTAAGTTCTAAAACTTGGATCTATTTTTATTATACCATTGATTATCAAATGTTTATAGTAAGAGGTGAAATTTTAGGATTCGATGATTATCAATGATTTGTCTTTTTAAATCAGGTTAAACGCATTAAAATGGAGCTTTTCCGTGCCGTACCGATCTTTGTGGCATGGATTGGACTACTTTCTTTGCCGACGTACCGGACTTTCGATTAAATCGACGTAAACGTCATCTGTTACTTGATATTTTGGTAATCACCTTGTTAGCGGTCATTTGTGGAGCCGATGACTGTGAAGAAATTGCCCTCTATGGCCGCCAGAAAGAAACTTTCCTGCGCACTTTCTTAA
>NZ_KB893557.1 GCF_000374085.1 Spirosoma spitsbergense DSM 19989
AATAGAGCAGGTAGTCCCCCCTGTTGGTACCGACTAACCCAGTCATAAATGGTATTTTCCCGTCTTCGAACCAATAAGCCCTTATGGGCCACTTGTTTACCGGACTGGCCACCATGAATTTGGAGAATGGCACTAACTCGTTCTCGGACATAGGCTTTGGGGTGNGTTTTGAGGGCCTTTTGCAAGGCTTGTTGAGCGGACTGGTCAAGGGTGAGTTTAAGCATAGTGGTCGCCGTTTGTTAATGTACCACAGGTAAAGTCAGTTTCGGCGGTTAATTACTACAAATCAATTAGGCGAAGACTTTAGTTAAACGTTTTTCATACATGAACTTGGAAAGCCTACGATACTTTACTGAAAGTCGTCCTATATGAGTTTACAATTACCGACGCTCTTTAGTCGGCTTCAGCCGAGACCAAATCTATCGGCTTCGAGCCGATAGTAGTTTAATTACATCGGCCACTCATCGGCTCAGGGTCTTTCTGTTGAAGGTGCCGATGATCGGCCAACCCAGTCAACTACCAAAGCCCTCACCGATCTGCCCAGTCAGTCCGGCCGGTGGCGGTTTGTGTTTCTGAACAGTTGTTGCTCGCAGGCTGTTGCCAGCGCATTGTTGCAGGTTGGTGTCCTATTTGCGATAGGGACCAGTGTTGCCATTCAGGACTATCAGGCCGTACAGGTTGCAAAAAGGTTCTACACTATACTGAGTAATACATTTAATCTAACTCTATTGAAAAAGCATTCCGAGAAACGAAATACTCCTTCGATGGTAACGAGCAGAACCCGAAGCCGGTCAGAAACGGGGGGGCTTTATGACGCATGAGGAGGGCGATGCTACTACTTTTCCCTGACAGTTCTATTAGCGCGACGGCCTGACGGATACGCAGCAAGAATGACAGCTTATTCCGCCCCCGACCGTTGCCCCGCCTAATTACAAATTGGGCTTATAAAAAAAGCACTTACGCTGTAAACGTAAGTGCTTGCTAATCAATGAGCCAGTGGAGGGATTCGAACCCCCGACGCGCTTGCGCATCCTGATTACAAATCAGGCGGAATCGACCGCTATCCGACACTGGCAACTATTTCTGACCCGTTTCCGAATCGTGATGCAAAAGTAGTGGTTTTAGCACGTTTTCGCAAGTAGCCGCGTTTGCTTTTTCTATAAAAACTTTACGCCTGCTCTACCCGCAGCTGCTGCCGCAGATCGTCCAGTTGTTTTTCCGAATCAGCAATCTTCTTATCAATGTCGGCGCGGAGCTGATCGGCGTTCTTCGAGCGGGCGAAGAACTCAATGTTGTTGCGGTACGTAGCAATGTCGTTTTCGATGGCTGTAATGCGTCGACGAATGTCGCTTTCCCGCTTGCTGCCGCCACTGTCACGGTCATTCCGATACGAATCACGGTCGTAGCCACCATCCTGATAGCTGCCGCCATCCTGACGCCGGTCACCACGTCCCCGTTCCCGGGAGCCTCCGGATGGACGACGATCTGACCGTGGTCCACCATCCCCACGTCCCCGATCCCGGGAACCTCCCGAACGGGTAACTTCGGCTTCGCTCTGGAGCATGATTTGCTCTTTGTCCTTAGCCGGAATTTTACCCGTGGCGCTCACCAATGCATTCACGGCGTTGATATACCGCTTCTGGATAGGATCTTTGTCTTTTTTTGGTACAAAACCAATAGTGTTCCACTCTTTCTTGAACTCGTTCAACTGCGATAGATCGGCGTTGGCGGTAGCAGCGGCTTCGATGCGTTCGATAAGCGCAATCTTCTGCGTGAGGTTACCTTCAAATTCCCGCTCGGTTTCCTGATTTCTAGAGCGTTTCTTATCGAAGAAGGCATCACAGGCCGTTTTGAACCGGTCGAAAATAGTGTTCTTCTGCTTTTCAGGTACTTGCCCTACGTTCTTCCACTGACGCTGCAACTCAATAACCGTTTGTGTCGCTTCGGGCGATTCTTCGCCAGAGGCCAGGATTGCTTCGACCTGCTCACAGAGTTGTGTTTTGGCCCGCAGGTTCTCCTCCCGCTTGCTTTCCAGTTGCCGGAAAAACTCGCCTTTGTTATGGAAGAACGTTTTCAGGGCGGCCCAGAACTTCTTGCTCAGTTCTTTGCCTTCTTCGCGGGGCATGGGGCCTTTAATGGCGTTCCAGCGGTCCTGAAGGGACATAACTTCCTTCGTCTTATCATTCCAGTCGTTGATACTGTTAGACGAGAAAGAGGTAATGGGAATGAGTTCTTCGTAAATCGCCGACTTTTCTTCGTACAGTTGCGCCGATTCTTTACGCTGCTCGTTGGTCTGTCCCCGACGTTTGTCGTATAAAACATCCAGGGCCGCTTTCATCCGCCCCCACAGTACTTCCTGCTCCGCTTTGGGAGCGGGACCAATATGTTTGTACTCTTCAAAGAGGGCGTTGGCTTCGTCGATGGTTTGCCGGGTTACGGGCGTTTCCTCCGATGCTTTCGCCATGGCTTCGACCTTCTCGATTACGTCCGTTTTCAGGGTCGTATTCCGCTTGCGGTCAAGCTCCTTTAACTCAAAATAAATATTCCGGTTGCTGTAGTAACGATCAACCAGTGCGTGGTAAGTAGCCCAGAGCGTGGCATTGTGCGGGGAGTTCATATTGCCCGCCGATTTCCAGTCGTCCTGAATTTTCTTGAATTCGTTCCAGCTTACTTTAGGGTCACCCGCGTTATTTTCATCCGTTTCAACCAGGTCGCGCAGACGGGACAATAAATCGGTCTTCGACGCGAAATTTGTGTCTTTGGCCTTATCTAAATTCTGAAAATAGGTATTCTTCTGACTCTTGATCTGTTTGTATAGTTCGTCAAACTGGCCAACGGTTTCGTCGTATTTATAGTCGAAACCTTCTTCTGATTCTGTTTCGGCCACGTACAACTGAAGGGCGGCTTCGCGCTCGGCCCGCTTCATCTGGTCGAACAGGGGCTTTACTTCTTTCAGTATTTGATCCGCCTTTTTGAAATTACCGGGGGTAACAGACGGGGTACTGATAGCGGTTAACTGCGCCTGAAGCAGATCGACAAAATCCTGTTTCGAGTACTGGCTATAATCAACTTCCTGCTGGGCGTGGTGGTCATCTTCCGTTTCCGATACGTCGGCATACTGGGCCGTAACGTCTTCGCTGGCAACCGATGATGTGTCTCCCGATTCTGATGGGGACGACTCCGGCGAAGTGGTTGGAGAAACGATGGCTACCGGCTCTTCCGTTGTAGAAGGTGTGCCCTCATCAACCGATTCAAGGGGCGTATCCGCAACCGGTTCCTGAGTAAGCGGAGCGTCAGCAACCGGCTCATCGACAGATTGTTGGGCGACCGGACTCTGTTCCGTATCGTCCTCCGTGGTAGGGCTTGCCTCAGCGACTGGTTCCGCTTCCGGGGCCGCCGATGCAGCCGTTTCGGAGTTGGCATCCACTTCGGCAGCGGGTTGAGCTGCCTCATCCGACCCTGGTTCAGCGGGTGTAGCCGATACTTCCGGTACATCAGCCGAATCTACTTCTGCAGATACAGGGTCAGCCGGTACATCAGTTAACGATTCAGCGAGTGTACCGTCAACTGCCGGGTCTTCCGGTGTTTCTGCGCCTGGAGCAGTGGAGTCTTCTGCCAGTGGAGGCATCGTCTCAGCCTCCTCGATTGTTGGTGCGGGGGAAACTACAGCCGGAGTTGTAGCTTCTTCGGGAGTATGCGCAGCCAGAGGACCTTTAGCCGGATGAGTGGTTTCGGGTTGCTGGTTTATTTCCTGTTCTTCGTTTGCCATGTTGGGAACGTACCGATTACTTTTGCAAAAGTACGATAAAATGCGAAAAGTACTGTAGTTAAGCCGTTAAACACCACCTATACGATGCCATCTGACATTCGAGACCTGCGAAATGAGTATACACTGAGTGGTTTGGACATCACCGATGTGTTGCCCGACCCGATTGCCCAGTTCCGGCAGTGGTTCGATGCGGCCCTCCAGGCCAATGTTCCGGAACCTAATGCGATGCACGTCAGTACCGTCTCGGCCGGGGGGCGGCCTGATGGGCGAATAGTGCTTCTGAAAGACGTTTCCGATGCGGGTTTCGTCTTTTATACCAATTACGAAAGCCGAAAAGGGAAGGAGTTGACCAGCCACCCGTTTGCGGCCCTTACCTTTTTCTATCCCGAACTGGAGCGGCAGATACGTATTGAAGGTACGGTCGAGAAAGTGAGTTCCGACGAATCGGACGGGTATTTTACCAGTCGCCCGCGAAGCAGCCAGCTTGGGGCCTGGGTGTCGCACCAGAGTGCGGTAATCGATGGTCGGGAGGTGCTGGAGAATCGGCAGCGGGAACTGGAAATGAGGTTTGCGGGGCAAGCTGTCCCGCGCCCGCCGTACTGGGGTGGTTTCTGCGTGGAGCCCGATGCCATCGAGTTCTGGCAGGGGCGACCCAGCCGCCTGCACGACCGGATCCGGTATCGAAAAGAAGGAGGAGCGTGGCTAATCGAACGCTTGTCGCCGTAATTAATGAGCGAATTAACAAATGAATGAATGAGTGAATAATACCCGATTTGGCGCTGTCATTCACTCATTCATTCAATGACTCATTCGCTCATTGACTGATTCACTACGGTAAAATTTGTGCGCCACGCTCTTTTGATGGCGCACATCTCTTTTCCGCTTCCTCTATGGCCGGCAATAAAGCCAACATGAAACAGGACGTTTCTACCCGTACATTGTTTAGTGTCATTTCGGCCTCATCGGTCGGAACCCTCATCGAATGGTATGATTTCTACATTTTTGGCAGTTTAGCCGCTATTCTGTCGACCCAGTTTTTTCCGCAGGATAATCCGACCGCAGCCTTGCTCTCCACGCTGGCTACGTTTGCGGCTGGCTTCATCGTTCGCCCGTTCGGTGCGCTGGTTTTTGGTCGCCTGGGCGATCTGGTAGGGCGTAAATACACGTTTCTGGTCACGCTGGTGCTCATGGGTGGTTCGACCTTTGCCATCGGATTGATTCCGGGCTACGCCACCATTGGGTTCTGGGCACCCCTGCTGGTTTTGCTCCTTCGTCTAGTACAGGGGCTGGCCCTGGGCGGGGAGTATGGCGGAGCGGCTACCTACGTGGCGGAGTATGCGCCTGAAGGCCGTCGGGGATACTACACCAGTTTTATCCAGACGACGGCTACCCTGGGGTTATTTGTATCCCTGGGGGTGATTCTGCTCACCCGCGAGTCATTGGGAACGGAAAAGTTTGCGGAATGGGGCTGGCGGGTGCCGTTTCTGTTGTCCATTTTTCTGGTGGCGGTTTCCATCGTCATTCGGATGCGGATGGCCGAATCTCCCCTGTTTTCTAAATTGAAAAGCGAGGGTAACCTCTCCAAAAATCCACTGGCGGAGAGTTTTGGTAAGAAACAAAATCTGAAAATAGTGCTGCTGGCTTTGTTTGGTGCTACAGCCGGGCAGGGCGTTATCTGGTACACGGGGCAGTTTTACGCTCTTTCGTTTATTCAGAAAGCCTGTAATGTAGAGTTTGTACAGTCGAACATTATCGTGGCGGTTGCGCTGTTGGCGGCTACGCCCTTTTTTATCATATTCGGTGGTTTATCGGACCGCATCGGGCGTAAGGGCATCATGCTGGCGGGTATGCTGCTGGGCGTGCTGACCTACCGGCCCATCTACGAAAAACTATATAGCCTAACGGATGTAGCCCAGAAACAGGAAATCACCGATGCCCGGACAATTGGCCGAAAACTGATGAAGCAGTCCAACGGCGACCTGTCAACAACCACGACAACCACGCATTTTTACCCGGATGGCCTGATTCAGAAAGACATCGAGAAAACGATTACGGCTGCTAAGTCGGGGGTAGTTAGCAAACCGGAGGTGAGTAAAGCCATGACGTTGCCCAATGCCAGTTTCTGGCTGATGGTTTTCCTGATTTTCATCCAGGTTATCTACGTCACGATGGTGTACGGTCCCATTGCGGCCTTTCTGGTCGAGTTGTTTCCGACCCGGATTCGCTACACGTCTATGTCCTTACCGTACCACATCGGCAACGGTATTTTTGGGGGGCTGACTCCGTTTATTGCTACGGCTCTGGTTGCTACGGCAACGAAAGCCAACGAACTGGTACCAGGGTCGGTCAATAAGCCTTATCTGGAAGGACTCTGGTACCCCATTCTGGTGGCCGGGGTATGTTTTTTGATTGGGTTGGTGTACCTCACAAACAAGAAGCGAGTCACTGACTAAAACCGCACCAAGGCTCTTATTCTTCTATTTTACAGTATTTTACCTGATATGGAATCCCTCAAAAAATACCTTGGCATTATCTGGATACTACTCGGCGTTTACGTCGGGTACGCCCAGATTACGGATAGCATTACCAAAATAGGCAGCGATAAACTCGAAGACCGCGTATTCGGCTGGATTATCCTGTGCGTACTGGTTCCCATTGTGGTTGGCGGACTCATTCTTTTCGGCAAATACGCGCTGGAAGGGGAATATAAAGACGGTAAATAGCGGTTATCAGGGAGTCATTTTATTGTCATTAAGTAGCCATTCGGTGGTCATTTCTTGTCATTGTTGTCGAATAGGCAACTGCCTACCCACCAATAGCAAGAAATGACCACGTAATGACAATAAAATGACTAGTTAATAGCGATGAGCCGGGTTGGCTCCTGTTTGGCGGGGGTGCCCAGTTGAAACGGAATTTCTTCTTTCTGAGTACCGGCTGTAATCTGGAACGTGTAGTTGCCATCGGGCAGTTGACTGATGTCGAACTGCTGACGACAGGCGTTTCGTTTGCTGCGCTTTCCTAATAAAATTTCCTGGTGTAACACGCCCCCATACTGGTCAAGCAGCACGAGGTTAACGGCACTTTCGGACTGATACTTCTCCAGAACTACCCAGAGTTTTGAGGCATCGACGGTAGGATAAACGGCTACACCGAAAACCTTTTTTTGCCCGTGATCATCAGTTGCCAGAACGGATGATGATAAGGCTACGGTCAAAAACAGGGCACTTACGAGTGATTTGATGGACGTTTTCATTGAGTTGACAGGATTAAAGTTTCAACGCAATGATGCGGATCGGGGCGCCTGCCGCTGTCGTTCTGGAGCAGCGGTTTCCCGAAATGATGAACGGTTCAGGCTACTCCACGAAGTCTAAATCGTTCCCGAACGTTTCTTCCGTCTGGCTGAGCGACCAGAAGCAAAGGCCATAGACGATAACACCTAAAAGACCGGCCGTTACCAGCGCTCCCACAGACGGTTTCAGCGCCTGGAAGAACAGCGTCATGGGAATGAGGGTGCCCCGTACCACGCTTGGCACTGAGGTAGTGGCTGTGTTGCGAAGATTGGTACCGTACGACTCAGCTACCATAGTCAGGTACATGGCAATATAGCCGGTACAAAAACCGATCAGCAAACAGATAGTGTATAATCCTTCGGCCGTATTAATGCCGCCGAACAGGTAAATGCCACTGAGAAACCCACTACACAGGAGTAAACCGGTAATGGCTTTTATCCGTGATCGAAGCCACTGGCTCAGTGGGCCGCTGAGCAGGTCGCCACCGGCCAGGCCTACGTAAATCAGCATAACGCACCGCCCCGGTTTTATGATGTCGGCAATACCCAGCGCCTGACCAAATTCATTGGCAAACGTAGCCAGAATGCCTACCACAAACCAGGTAGGCATCCCCAACGTAACGAAACGCAGGTACTTGAGGGCTTGTGGCCAGCTACTGACAAAATGCAGCAGATTCCCCCGACTCACCTCCCGGTGCTCGACCTTCATCCGACTGAATAATCCCGATTCGAACACACTGACACGCAGTAGTAAAAGTGCCAGGCCCAGGCCACCGCCTACCCAGAAGGCCATCCGCCAGTTGAAGTACTCGACCGTGAGGTAGGCTACCCCGGCCCCCAGGTAACCAATGCCCGCTACTACCGACGAACCGTAGCTTCGGAGCGCTTTTGGCAGGGTTTCGGCAACGAGTACCATGGCCGCACCAATCTCACCGGATAGCCCTACGCCTGCCAAAAAACGCAGGAAAGCATAGGTGTTTACGTCCTGTACAAAGCCACAGGCAATGTTGGTGAGCGAATAGGTAAGGATACTGCCAAACAGCACCGACATGCGACCCCGTTTGTCGCCCAGAATACCCCATAAAAAACCACCCAGCACCAGACCCGCCTGCTGAAAGTTCAGGATAAACGTACCCGCCTGCGAAACCTCCGCTTCGGTCATTCCCAGCGATTGCAGACTTGGCACCCGCACAATGCTGAATATCAGCATATCGTACACATCCACGAAAAAGCCCAGTGCCGACACAATAACCGGCAGGGCAAACAGGGGACGGTACGAAACGGGGTTCGGGGAAGGGGAGAGGGTTTGCATGACCGTTTGTCGGGATCGGGATTACTCCTCCAGGTAGTTCAAATCTTTGCCGTGCGTTTCAGCAATGGTCAGGATGGAGTAGAACCCGATGACAAAACTGAGCAAACCCACCACGGCTCCGGCATTGATTGGCGCCAATGATGGCTTCAGGTAGCCGTACAGACTGGTCATCAGAATAACCGTACCCCGCACCATATTCGGTATGGTGGTAGCGGCCGTAGCGCGGAGGTTGGTACCGAACTGCTCGGCCCCAATGGTAACGAACATGGCCCAGTAGCCAATACCAAACCCCAGAATCAGAGAGAGAACATAAAGAAACGTAGCACTTTGAACCCCGGCGTACAAATAAACCAGACTAAACACCAGTGAAATCAGCATGAGCAGGACAACAGCCTTTTTGCGCGATTCGAGCGCCTGGCTGATGAACCCACTGGCAAGATCGCCCACGGCCAGCCCGACGTAGCACCACATGATGGCCAGGCCCGGTTGAATTTCTTCGGTGATGCCCAGTGCCTTGCCAAACTCGTTGCTGAACGTAGCCAGAATGCCGATAACGAACCAGGTGGGTAGCCCGATGCCTATGCACCTCAGGTAACGGAAGAACCGTTCTGAATTGGTGAAAAATGAAAAGAAGTCACCCCGATTGACGTGCTTCTGAGTGGTGACATCGGTAAACATCCCCGACTCTACAACCCCTACCCGCAGGAGCAACAAGCCAAACCCCAAACCTCCCCCTACCAGAAACGCCATTTGCCAGTCGAATAACTGAACGGTGAAATAAGCGACCACAGCCCCAAAAAGACCAATACCGGCTACCAGAGAGGTGCCAATAGCCCGTTTCTCCTTCGGCAGAATTTCGCTGACAAGGGTGATACCCGCTCCCAGTTCACCCGCCAGCCCAATGCCCGCAATGAACCGCATCAGGGCGTAGTACGTCGTTGGGTCCATGAACGTGACCTGCTTGATAAATCCGCAGGCGATGTTGGCAATGGAATAGGTGATGATACTGCCAAACAAGACCGAAAGCCGCCCCCGTTTGTCGCCCAGAACGCCCCACAGGATGCCGCCCAGCAATAGGCCACCCATTTGCCAGTTGATGATGTTAGCCCCAACGGTCGAGATTTGTTCGGGTGTCAGGCCCAGGTCTTTCAGGCTGGGTACCCGAACAATACCAAACAGAAGCAGGTCGTAAATATCAACGAAATAACCCAGTGCGGCCACAATAACGGGCAGGCTGATTAAGCCAGCCGACTTGGACGTACGACTGGGGAAGGGAGCAGGTGAAACAGGCATTCGGCAATAAAAAAGATTAATAGGATTGGAATAATGTTGCAATAATACGAAATGGCCAAAGAATAGTGGGGGAAATAAATGTTGGCTTTACGGTTTAGTCCGTATTAATTTCTTCTGGATAAATACATCGGCATACCGCCGACCGAGGGTGCGGGCCGAAGCCGCATCGAAGTGGGTAGAATCTCCCTTGTCGGTTAGTTCTGACGACAGGACGCAGTAGGTATTCGGTATGTGTTGCGCGGCCTGCTGCAATGCGTCATTCACCGCTTTGGCGTCTGGATTGCGCTTCACGACAAAGTCGCCCAGCGTGCCCGCCACAAAAGGAACCGTGGAGGCATTCAACTCCTGACGAAGGCGCTGCACCAGTTCGGTTAGTTTTGCTTCGTATACGCCCGCTTTGTCCGGGCTGGAATCCGATTCGCCCTGGTGCCAGAGAATCCCCGCCAGCTGACCCTGTTCAAGCGCTTTTCTTGCCCGGCTCAGCATGTCATCATACGGGTGTGATTTTGTCGGCTCGTAATAAGCGCCCGGCTTCCAGACGTCGATGCCGGAGCCACCGACGGCGCAGGGAATCAAGCCAATGTTCATTTTGGGGTACCTGTCAGTCAGTTGTTTGGCAAACGCCAGCCCCGGCCCTACACCCACAATGGCTGGTTTATCGAAGTGCATCGGGTCTTTGGCCGCTACCCAGTTGAGGTCTTTGGTCAGCATCCAGATACGCGGATTGGTTTGCTCGTCTTCTGCTTCGGGAATGCCCCGCCCAGCCATATTCGACTGACCAATGAGCAAAAACAACCGTAGGTTGGGTGGTACATCCTGCCGGAAGGCAAATAGCGTGAATAAGCTGAAACCAACCAGAAAAGCATTGGTACTAATCTTCATACGATTTGATGGGAGTGCCCCATGGCGTTTATCCCGCTACCATAACGGCTTTACCTGTCATTTCTACCTGCTTTTTAGCGTAAAAAGACACTAATCCCAACATTCCATAACGAGCAAATCGCCGGTTTGGGCTTCTATCCGCACGAAGCCATCCTGCGCGGCTTCGTTGCTGCTGCTGGTAAAATGACCGAGGGTCAACGTTGCGTCCTGAAGGTCGTATTTTAACCCGGTTGATGAGTAGCCGGTTACGGTGCCAACGGGAATCAGCGAGAGGGGAGTGCCTGCTTCGTACCACTTCTCAAACCGCCCAACCAGTGGAAAAATCTTGGAATGATCGTCGATCATCACAATCCGAATCTGATTTTTATACCGGACAATGTTGGTCATGTTGGTCAACGTATGGTCGGCCCGGCGACCGGTGGCCCACACGATGTTGACCGCCGGGAAGCCCCGCTCAATCAGGTATTCGATGCCTTTATCGAGGTCGGTTTTATTCTGGTCGGGCGCATGAACAATGTCGAGGGGGTACTGTTGCGCCCGGATGGCATCCAGGTCAATACCCCCTCGACCAGCCGCAGCTTCATCAAAGTCGCCGAGCAGGACGTCTACTTTGATGCCTAAATCCAGCACCCGCCAGATGGCACTATCCAGCACCACCACCAGCGGATTCCACTCCAGCAACTGACCGAGCAACTCAAAGGAACAGGCTTCCCCGTTGGCTATCAGCAGGGCAGGTTCCTGTTTATCCCGGACAATATGGTGCGATGACATAATTCAGATTAGTATTTGCAGGTTGGCAATTGGGAGGGGACCACGAGTCGTTGTAGGTACACCGCCATCACCTGGATAAATCCATATCGTGGATTATTTTATCAATATCAGCTTGACTATCAACACTGGGCGTCTGGAAATTAGTAGGAACCAGTTTGATTCGATAGCCTGCTTCCAGCCACCTTAATTGCTCCAGCGACTCGGCCTGTTCGAGTGGAGAAGAGGAGAGTTGGGTTATTTGGTCGAGGATGTCGGCACGGTAGGCGTACAGGCCAACGTGCCGATGGTAGGCGTGGTGCCGATGCCATTGGTCGGGTTCAACGCCCCACAAGTAGGGTATAGCCGAACGGCTGAAATACAGGGCTTCATTTCGGGAGTTGATGGTGATCTTGGCTTCTTTGGGGTCGTGGAGCATAGCCGTCGAATCCACCGTTGCCATTTGCGTGGCCAGCTCTACCGTTCCGTCCAGAATGGCCGTTAGTTCGTCAATCTGGGCGGGGTCAATAAACGGCTCGTCGCCCTGTATGTTGATGATGTAATCCGTGTTACTGCCCGGTATTAATCCATCGGTAACCAGCCGGGCATACGCTTCCTGGCAACGGTCGGTGCCGCTGGGATGATCGGTGCGGGTCATTACAGCCATTTCTCCCAGTTTGCGAACTGCTTCAGCTATACGCTCATCATCCGTGGCAACAATAACTTTTGCCAGTGAAGTAGCCTGTTTTGCCTGTTCCAGTACCCGCTGAATCATGGATTTCCCCCCAATATCGGCCAGGGGTTTTCCGGGAAAACGGGTTGAGCCGTACCGGGCGGGAATAACACCGATTATCATGCGTGAGTAGTTTGTAGTTTGATGTTTTTTTGTAGTTCCCAAGTGCCTAAGCTTAACCGCAGAGAACGCTAAGGTAGGTTCGCAAAGGTCTCAAAGAAATTCGGTCAGCCACTTAGTGCTCTTTGCGGATTTGCCTTAGCGTTCTCTGCGGTTAGATTGAAAGGTTTAAACAGACAAAGCAACAATCCACCCAACGTTTGTACGGATGCTCCCTAACGGTCAGGATTTATTTCGGCTCCAGCCCATTTGGCCCTACTGTCCAGTACGTTGGTTCAACGGCCTGCCGCTGCTGGTAATAGTCGTTGTAAACGGGGTGATATCGGAGTCGTTCCTGCATCACGGCATCATACTGACCAAGCAGTCCCAGCAACAGTTCACAGCTTTCGCGCACGGCGAATTGACCGCTCTGGCTACCCGTCATGTAATCGACCAGGCCATTGTCCACAACGTACCGGGTAAACAGTGGATTCGCGTTCCGGCGAACCATGATGCGTACCCCCGCCACCTCCGATACGGATAAATCGAGCGCATCATCGAAGAAAAAAGCCACCTCGCCAGGTTGCAGATTATGCTGGTCGAGCAAGTGCTGGAGTACGTCAATCTTGTGTTTTGCCTGCGAATAACTGGCGTGAAAATGCTCCCGGCGCACCAGCGTTTCGGATTGGGTATTGGTAACGCCCGTAATAATAGCCGCTACGGGCAACTGCCTGTCCTGCTGTAGCCAAAGCCCAAACCGGAGCAGGTTTGTCCCCATCGAGTCGACTTCGCTGAACGAACTGCTGCCCGCTTCGGTCTTGATGCCGTCATTGAACACGCCATCCCAGTCGAACACGATAGCCCGAACGGCCCGCAACTTCTGGGTCAATGTATCAACGGGTGTAATAAACTGGCCGCCGAGGTCAGAAAAAATACGTTCAATATCAGTCATAAAAGAGGGCTGCTGCCGTAATGGTTTGCCAAAAGTAAGGAGAAGAAGGGGGTAATTTGAATCTCGTATTCCGTAAGAGGGCGATTTATTGATTTGACGTAAATAACCGCCGGATTGCGACCACCCCCAACCCCCTCCTAAAACAGGAGGGGGCTACGCTGAAGGGTTCCCTTTTTCAAGTCCCCTCCTGTTTTAGGAGGGGGTTGGGGGTGGTCAGCATGGGCGAAAAAGCGATTGTTGGTTCGGCGGTTAATTAATTCAAATCAATAAATCGCCCTCTTACGGAATACGAGATTCAAATTACCCCCTCACGGAATACGAGCTGATACGACAAACACCACCACAAACTGGTAAAGGCATGCCGTAAAATCCGTTATTTTGTGGCGGTTATCGTTCATTCAATCTGCCTGCTGTTGAAAATTCTGCTTGTTATTGCCGGCCCGACGGCCGTTGGGAAAACAGCTCTGTGCGTTCGGTTAGCCAAGACGCTGCAGACCGACGTTGTTTCTGCCGATTCCCGCCAGCTCTACCGCGAACTGACGATTGGTACGGCCAAGCCAACCCTGGAAGAGATGGAAGGGGTCCGGCATCATTTTATCAACTCCCATTCCATTACCGATCCTGTAAATGCCGGACGGTATGAACGGGAGTGCCTCGCCTTGCTGGATACGTTGTTTCAAACGAAGGACATTGTCATTCTATCCGGGGGGACAGGCCTGTATATCAATGCTGTATGTAATGGTCTGGATGATATGCCATTGGTAGACCCTGCGCTGCGGACACAGTTACTAACCCGATTGCAACAGGAGGGATTAGAGCCACTCCAGCAGGAATTGCGCCAACTGGACCCGGTTTATGCGCAATCGGCCGATTTGCAAAATCCAATCCGCGTCACGAGGGCACTGGAGGTTTGCCTGTCAACGGGACTGCCTTATTCGTCGTTTCGTCGCCAGCAAACCGTTGAGCGTTCTTTTCGGTCCATTATGGTGGCGCTCGACCGCCCACGACCGGAATTGTACGAGCGGATTGATACCCGCATGGATGCCATGCTACGGGCGGGCCTGGTGGAGGAAGCCCGTAGTCTGTTGCCTTATCGGAATCTGCCAGCCCTGCAAACCGTTGGCTATCAGGAAGTGTTTCCGTATCTGGATGCTCAGTATGATTACGAGGAAATGGTACGTCTGTTAAAGCGCAACTCCCGGCGCTACGCCAAACGGCAACTCACCTGGTTTCGAAACCAGAGTAACTACACCTGGGTGAGTCCCAATGACGAAGCAGAAATTGACAGAATGCTGGCTGACGTATGATGTACAGTCTCATGTATCATACGTCAGCCAGCATTCTACTGCGCCCGGTAGGCCAGCATGCCGCCAATGACATTGCGGACGTTGGTAAAGCCGTTCTCTTCCAGAATTTGCTGTGCCCGGGCACTGCGGGCTCCCGACCGGCAATGAACAATCACTTCTTCATCCTCCATGCCTTCCAGTTCGTCCAGGCGATAGGGTAAATCGCCCAGCGGAATCAGGGTTGCGCCAATATTGTCGTCTTCGTATTCGTTGGGTTCACGAACGTCAAACAGGTTCAGGTCCTCACCCTTATCCAGTCTTTCTTTTAATTCCTGTACGGTAATATCCATGGTCGTTTCGGTTAGTTTAGTGTTGAATAATCAGTTTTTGCACCACAGCCCGCTGGTCGGCGAAGAGCCGGATCAGGTAGAAACCGTCGGGCAGGTAACTCAGGTCCAGCGATTGCTGGCCGCGAGCCGGTATGTGTGCCAAAAGGGTTTGTCCACTGCGGTTTATCACTTCCAGACGGGTTACTTTAGGGTTATCCCAGCGAATAACCCCCGTTGTTGGATTTGGATATGCTTGCAGCGGTACTAGTGGTTCTGGCTCATCTACGGCTGTGACAACCGCTCTTTTTGCGCCCATTACCGGCCTGAGCATAAAGGCCCCCGGCACCTGTAGGGAGGACGGTGAGCCGTTTGGACCGCGTTGCAGATTCTGCTCCCAGTTAGAGCCGCCATTGTAAAAAATATTGGCTCCAAACGGGCTGTTCTTGTCAAACCCTAACCGCAGAAAGGTGGTGTCGCTACTGCTGATTTGCTGGTAACCAACGTAGAAGGTGTCTTTCACGATGATGTTTCGGGTAAACGGGTACTCGATGAACCCATTTCGGGTAGTCGGATACTTCGTCTGAAACGATTGCTGGTAGAGGGCGGCTCCCGGTTTACCGTTGGTGTTGGTGTAAACCGTCATGACGAAGGATTGCCCCGTCTGGTCTTTAGAAAAGGGTACGATACAAAGCCGGACGCTGCCAATGGTATCCGGCTTATTCAAAATAAAGCGCACGGCAATCTGTTCCCGCTGCCGGATCTGCTGGGCATATTCCCACGATCCATCGTCGTAGGCGTAATAATTGTTGAGCGTTGCCACGGCGGCAATGGTGTCATTGCGGAGCAGCGTGAGGGGGTCGCGCTGGAAAATGGGGTTTTCGTTGTCGCTGGTTTTCAGCGCGACTTCGTAGCGTAACTGAAAGCTGGTATCCGCCGTAGCTGGTAGGCGGGGTGTCGGTTTAAAAGCCAGTTGTCTTGACCCCAAGGCAGCAATCTGGGTGAACAGCGTATCATATTGCAAAACCGTTGATGCGCCGTTGTAGACCCTGAACCCAATACTAGTCCGGTTGAAATTATTAAACAGGTTATTGATGTCGGTCGTGACCGAGTCTGCCAGCTCGGCCGTTCCCTTTATTTTAAACTGGGAAAGCGGCATCGCGGTGTAGCGCTTCAACAGGGGGCTAAGCTGTCGGCGTGTAGCCAGATCTTTGATGAACCGGTCGGTGGCTGACCGACCCTGATTGAGGTAAATGTAGTCGACATGCCAGGTATCAAACGGGCCGGAACGCCGACCAAAGGAGCGAAAGCGAAAAGCGAAATTGCCGTACAGATAGGCTGCATTCGTTACGGGAACGAACACCTGGTGAAATAGACTGTCGGCCTGACCACCTACCTGCGCCCATACTGTTTTCCAGATGCCCGAAGCATCCCGAAACTGCAATGTAAGGGAGTCGCCGGGCTGTAGCGTTGGGGGAACACCCGGTAATTTGGTCAGGGTATCGCCCGGGTCGGGCAGTTCGCCGAGGCCCTTCATCTGCCAGTAAAAACTAAGATAAACGCCATTGGTAGCAGACAGCCCCGCCAGGTTGATGGGTTTCGATTCCAGGGTGTCGGTATAGCCCTGGTCAAGCGGATTGTCCCGCACGTAGGGACGGCCGTTGGCCTGCAATCCATCAAACGTAGCCACATTTTGCGTAGGCTGATTGAGGGCCATGGTATTGTTGATGTACACTCCACTGCCCGCTTGCCAGAGCTTCGGGTCGGGACGTTCGGAACCTGATCGATACACCGATGCCGTGAAATCCTCGAAAAACGGTAGTTGCAGGGCTGTCTGTGCATCGGCCATCGATGCCCGTAGAATACCCAAAATCAGCACAATGCCGCACAATAGTTGTCGGATTGGTACAATAATCGGCTGATTTAGTGATGAAATTCTCATTGGGGCGGTTGGTGCCGGAGATAGGTTAATCAGTTTGGGTCGATGGGGCCTACAATCCATAAATCCATTGTTTCGCCCACACGAATGCGTTCGCCGGACCGGGCTGCGGGTCGTTGTTTTACAACGGTGCCGACTTCTTTTTCCGGGTCTTCCACTGAAATTTTCGTGCCAACTTTCAGATTAGACCCCCGGATGGCGGCTTCTGCCTCATCGAAGGGTAATCCTACAACGTCCGGGATAGCGAACATGGTACTTCCCAGGCCATCGCCCACTTCCAGGTCAATTTGTGCGCCTTTCGGTACGGGTGTTCCGGGACTTATTTCCTTGCCATTGTACAGTTGCCGCAGCACCGCGTTTTTAGCGATGTCGGGTACGTAGATGGGTTCGCCGACAACCAGGTCCATTGATTTGAGGTTCAACTGGGCGCTGCGAAGCGTCAGGCTGACCAGGTTCGGCATCTGTACCATAGGCGCTACCCGCTTGGTAATGGTCAGGTATATTTTACGTCCCTCTTTCACCTTTGCGTTAGCTCTGGGGTATTGCTGGATAACGGTCAGCGGCTGGGCACCAGACACATAAGTGCAATCGCTGACCTCGTAGCGCAGGTTCCGGTCGTCCAGCAGATTCCGCATTTCATCCAGACTCTGGCGAGTCACGTCGGGCACTGTAATGGTTTGTCCATGATTCGTGGTGAAAGGCAGGTAGAGGAAGAAAAATGCCAGAAACAGGGCGGCTATCAGAGCCAGTATAATGCCAATATGAATCAGCAGGTCAGGAAAAGAGCGGGTGCTGATTTTTGTCATTTGAGCGTAGTGGCGGTTAGTGACATGGGTGTGCTTATGTCACAAAAGTAGTATAATCCTAAACACCTTCTCATTGGTAACTTCCAAGCATTTTTTTTATGTACTTCCCAACTATGTCGAACTCCAGATTGACCGTGTCCCCAACCCGTAAATCACCAAACGTTGTGTGGTCGTAGGTGTAGGGAATGATCGTTACCCGGAACTGGTCGGGCTGTGAATTGAAAACGGTTAAACTCACTCCATTGATACAAATCGACCCTTTTTCGACCGTCACATTGCCGGCTGCATCAGCTTCGTACTGAAAATCGAACAGCCAGCTACCATCCATGTCCTGAACGTTAATGCAGGTACCCGTCTGGTCGACATGCCCCTGTACGATGTGCCCATCGAAGCGACCATTGGCAGGCATACAACGCTCCAGGTTTACGCGGTCGCCGGGTTTAATCTGGCCCAGATTGGTTTTTTTGAGGGTTTCGTCTACCGCCGTTACGGTGTAGCTGCCATCGGCAACGCTGGTAACCGTCAGGCAAATGCCGTTGTGGCTGACGCTCTGGTCAATTTTTAATTCGGATGCCAGTGTAGACTCGATGCGAAAAATAAGGTTGGTGCCGTCTGCTTCGATGGTCGATACCCGGCCGGTTGTCTCAATAATACCTGTGAACATGGAATTCGAACGTAGTTGTAAAAGTAATAAGTAGTGTTAGTCGTAACGGGGCTGCCCGTGCGATGAGTTGAATCAACGTTTTGTTAACGCGTCAGCTATTTATGACTTTTTCGACTTATGACTTTTTTTTAACACCATCAACAAGGAACTGCCGAAGGGGGTTCGGGCGAATAGGTTTTGTTCGGTATGGGCTACCTGGTAAAGTGTTTCATTGAGCCAGGTACTGGGTAAATATACATCGGACCGGGCATTTTCGGCAGTTTGCCAGCCGAGTGCCAACCCAAGTCGCTGCCATTGCCGCATCAGTAAAATCAGGGGCGACAGCAGGAAACTCCAGTAGGTGGACTGACTAATTCGCAATCCGGCGGCAGGCATCAACGGGGTAAAATCGGCCAGAACAAAACGACGGAGAATACCGACGGCGATGTCGTGTTGCCCCCGGAAGATGCTGAATGCGTTGTTGTTGGTAATGAGTATGCCATCTGGTTTTAGTCGATTGGCCAGCGCAGCCAGTAGCGGAGGGAGTTCTGACTCAGTAAAATAGCAGAATATATCGTTACAAAGGACAGCGTCGTACCGAACTTCCGGCTCAAAATGAGCCAGGTGTTTTAAATCGACCTTCGTGACTGAGAGGCTGCGTTCGTGGCAAAACGTCACCGCATCGTCTGACCCATCAATCCCTTTTATGTCTGTGTAGCCCTGCTTCCGCAGAAAATCCAGCATGCCACCCGTGCCGCAGCCGGCATCCAGCACACGAATGTCCCGGCGATTGCCAAACTGTTGAGCTAATATTGTTTGAACGCGCTCATGTAGACTGCGATACCACCACAACCGGCCTTCCAGTTCAAACATTTTCGCGTATTCTTCCGAGCGGCCAATCATTCTTGCTGGTAATGGAGATGGGTAGTCAATGCAGTTCGTTGCTCAATACCATGACTACTTGCCCGTATTGGCCGGGGCTGTGTCAATGGCCAAACTATTCCAGGCGGGTGGGTCAACATTCAAAAGATGCTTCACGAAAAAGTCCCGGCGTTTGTGTTCGCCATATTCGCCCCCCGACGTGTGGCTCAGTCCGGGCAATACCACTAGGTCGAAGTCTTTATTGGCTTTGATGAGCGCATCGGCTACCTGCATCGTAGAGGCTGGGTCGACATTGTCGTCTACTTCGCCCACCATGAGCAGCAGATTGCCCTGTAGCTTGTGGGCATTCACCACGTTGGAACACTCGGCATACTGTGGCCCGATGGGATAACCCATCCACTGCTCATTCCACCATATTTTATCCATCCGGTTATCGTGGCAACCACAGGAAGACACCGCAACTTTGTAGAATTCCGGGTGGAACAGCAAAGCCCCGGCCGAACTCTGCCCACCCGCTGACGTGCCGTAAATGCCCACCCGGCTAAGGTCCATGAATGGATACTTCCTGGCGGCTGCCTGCATCCACAAGATTCGGTCGGGGAAGCCCGCATCCTTCAGGTTCTTCCAGCATACATCCTGAAACGCCTTCGACCGGTTCGAGGTGCCCATGCCGTCCAGCTGCACCACAATGAAGCCCAGTTCGGCCAGTTCGTGCATCGAGCGATTGGCCGTCATGAATGATTTTGGGGTGAAGGACCCATGCGGCCCGGCGTAGATGTTTTCGATGACCGGGTACTTTTTGGTCGGGTCAAAATTCGTTGGGCGAACGATGATACCCCAGATGTCGGTTTTGCCGTCGCGCCCCTTCGCCGTGAACACGTCGGGTGTTTGCCAGCCTGCTTTCTGCCATTCCGAGATGTCGGCGGTTTCCAGAGTCATCAGGACGGAGCCGTCGGTGGCACTGCGCAGTACCGTTATAGGAGGCATGTCTACCCGCGAGTAGGAATCAACAAAATACTGGTAGTTGGGCGAGAACGTAGCCACGTGGTTGGCATCTTCGGTGGTAAGGGCTGTGAGATTGGTGCCATCGAAGTTGACGCGGTAATAGTGCACGAAGTAGGGGTCCTGACCGGGCGTTTTTCCACTGGCGGCAAATACGACGGTGCGCTTGCCCTCATCCACTACGACCACATTGCGCACGACCCAGTAGCCTTTGGTAATTTGCGCTTTGATCGCCCCCGTCCGGGTATCGTAGAGGTACAGGTGATTCCAGCCGTCGCGTTCCGATGCCCAAATCATTTCTTTGCCATCACGCAAATCGTAGCGGTAGCGTTTTCCGCTGTAGTCGATGAACGTTTTGCTTTGCTCCTCGACCAGCGGCCGTACAAGCCCGGTGGCCGCACTGACTTCCAGCACCCGATAAACCTGATGCCCGCGCTGGTTGTATTCAAAGGTGAAGGCACGGCTGTCTTTGCGCCACTCCATCCGCGACAGACTGAACTGCTCACGAAACAGCGCATCATCAACCGGAAGCTGCTTCCCCTCATTTACCAGAAAAAGCTGAGGGCGTCGTATCAGCAGCGCATCGCCCGGTTTTGGGTATTCGCGGTTTTCGAGTTTCGGTTGAAGCTGATCGTCGGGCGAAGAGCGGACAAAGTAGATCAGGTGTTTGGTATTCGGCCTGATTTTATTCGTAACGATCTTTTTCGAATCGGGCGACCAGAGAATGGTACTAGCGTAATAGTCGCCTTCCGACCCATCGAAACTCAACTGCCGCTCCTGCTTCGTTTTTTCGGAACGAACGTAGAGGTTATAATTTTTGATATAAGCCGTCTGGCTGCTGTCGGGTGACGAAACTGGTTTGTCGCTCAGTTCACCGTTACTGGCTCCCCAATAGCGCCGGTCGGTTGGTTCGGTCCGAAACGGTCCTTTTTTGCTGAAAGCTACCGTACCGCTGGTATCGTTCCCCGGTCCATATTGCCAGGTGAACCCTTCGGCTACAAACTCAACGGACTTATCCTCTTTCCCAAATGTCAGCGTAGTGAATGGCAGATTGTAGGGCGTAATCTTCCTGCCGGTAGCCTGCGTCAGTTTCTGCGCCAGCTGCTCATGATTGAAGGCCAGTTGCCGGGTTTTCTGTTTTGGATCGACCACCACAAATTCTTTGCCCCGCGCCGTTTGGATGGTATACCAGCAACGGGTACCATTTTTTGTCCAGTTCACCTGTTGAGGGGCATTGTATACCTTGTCCTTCAGTTTCGTTTTCAGGGCTTCTGACCGTTGATAGTCAGCCAGACGCCCCTGCGCCATTACGCTATCCGATATGGTTAGTAAAGAGCTGATTAATAGTATGTGCCGGTAGTTTTTTGACAGTGTCATAGACAGAAGTTATTGAAAGAAATGGACGAGACTGTTTAAACTTTTCAATTTAACCGCAAAGAACGCTAAAGCAGATGCGCAAAGGTCTCAAAGAAATTCAGTCAGTCACTTATTGTTCTTTGTGGATTTGTCTTAGCGTTCTCTGCGGTTAAGCCCAAGCACCCTGGAACTATAAAAAAAAATAAGTTTAAACAGGTTCGATAACGGATGCGACGTTTCCTAAAAGCTACTTATTTTTCTACGTAGGGGGGCAACCCACTATAGGCCATAAATAGCTTGCCGAGGTATTCGCCCAGTATACCCAGAAAAAGCAGGATCAATCCTGTACTTATGTCAATGGCCCAGAGGACGAGGGCTACTCCCGTTGGAACGTATGCACCAGTTAACGTTCCGATTAGGAGTAATAGTCCGGATAGCAGGCCCAGGCCCAGAAGCAATGCCCCCAGCACAGTAAATACGCGAATGGGCCAGAGAGAATACCCGATAAAGACGTTCAGAAACAGGGATACAAGCTTCCGGAACGTGTAAGTCGAGCGACCGTCGGTGCGGGAGTTATGCGGCACGTCTACACTGCCAACGTTGCGGGTTACCCGAAAAATCAGGCCGTCGATGTAGGGGTACGGTCCCCGGTATCGGATGATTTCGTTGATCACTTCCCGCCGGATTACTTTAAAACTGGACAGATACAGGTCGCGGGGTTTATCCAGCGAATAGGTTGTTAATGTGTTGACCAGCCAACTGCCCAGATTCCGAAACCAGTGGTGCTGCTTTTGGGCGTATCGGCTATACACCACGTCAAACTGACCCGCTTCCGCTTTATCAACGAGCGTACTGATGGCTTCGGGTGGGTTCTGGAAGTCATCGTCGATAATAACTACGTACTGGCCGGTGGTGTGGTTCAACCCACAGAGCACGGCGTTGAATTCGCCAAAATTTCGGCGTAGTGATACAAACCGAACGGTACTGTAGCGGGTGGCTAACTGCTGGCAAACGGATTCTGAACGGTCTTTACTGCCATCATTGACCAGCACAATTTCAATTGTTTGTTCGGCCAGACAGACCTGTAATTGCTCCACCAACGGGCCAATCGTTCGTTCGCTGTTGTAGACCGGGATAACAATAGATAGTCGCATGGACGGAGTACGTCAGATGAATTTGTTAATCACGTCAACAATATACGCAACCTCGTCATCGGTCAGAATAGGGTTGAGCGGTAAGCTCATTACTTCCCCGTGTAGTGTGTCGGCAATTGGAAAGAACAACTGAGCTAACTCTGGATACGCTCTTTGACGATAGGGTGGAGTGGGGTAGTGAATATCCGAGCCGATACCCCGGTTGTGCAGGTAAGTTCGTAACGCATCGCGCCGGGGATGCCTGATGACGAACAAATGCCAGACATCCCGGTCAATCTGGTCGGCGGGGGGCAGGGCGACGGCTGGATTCTTCAGTCTGGTCAGATAGTACCGGGCTATTTCCCGTCGGCGGTTGTTTTCCTGGTCGAGGAAGGGGAGTTTTGCCGAGAGGATAGCCGCCTGTAGTTCGTCAAGACGGCTGTTATGGCCCCGGTAGTCATTCACGTATTTCTGCGATGAACCGTAATTTCGTAATGCCCGTAGCCGCGTGGCGAGTGTCTCGTCATTGGTGGTGATAGCGCCCGCATCGCCCAGGGCTCCCAGGTTTTTACTGGGATAGAAACTCCAGGCAGCCGCATCGCCCAGATTACCGGCCCTGCCTGATGAGTACAGTGCCCCGTGTGCCTGAGCCGCATCTTCCAGCACCTTCAGGTTGTACCGTTGCGCTATACGGTTGATTGAGCCCATCTCACAGCAGCGTCCGTACAGATGAACGGCCATAATGGCTTTGGTACGTTCGGTGATAGCCGCTTCGATACGGTTCGGGTCAATAAGATACGTTTGCGGATCAGGTTCAACCAGAACGGGATTCAGGCCCGCGTGGGTAATACTCAGTACCGAAGCGATATAGGCGTTGGAAGCCACAATGACGTCGCTGCCGGCCGGGAAATTCCAGGCTTTTAATACCAGAGTCAGTGCATCCAGCCCATTGGCAACACCGATGCCGTAGCCTGACTGGCAGTACTGAGCAAACTGATGTTCAAAAGCGTCGACCTCGCCCCCCAGAATGTACCAGCCCGATTGAATAACGCGCTCAATAGCCTGTTGAATAGCCACCTGATGTGGTTCATTAATGCGCTTCAGATCCAGAAATGGAATCATTCTGAAATAGCCATAGATGCTATGTCGAACTGCCGACTATTGGGATAGGGAACGTAGATGTAATCGTCTTTGTCATACAACTCATTCGAAACAACCAGTAAGATAGCATCGTCGGAGAATTCATCCATCACGTGCCAGTCTTCAGGTTGAAGAACCAGGCACTGCCGGGGAGTAGTTAGCTGAACTATGGTTTCTTCCTGCCCATTATGGCTATACACCCGGCAGCTACCCGTCAGGCAAACGAGTGCGTTCCATGCCCGGTGGTGACGGTGCCCGGCCCGAACGGAGTTGCCCGCTTCGTAGATGTAAAATACCCGCTGGATGGTACCGGGAATGATTCCTTCAAAAACGGTTAGGTTTCCGTTATCCGATGTTACCGTTTTTAGTTCGTAAAGTTGTGCCATTGGCCAAAAGTTACTGGTGAAGCTGGGTCGTGATTCGAGCCTTTAAAAGTATTAAAAACTGGTTAAAATGTAAAGAAGGGAATTTGTTATCAGTGTATATAAATGCATATACAAGTCCTTACGAGCGTAACCGATGTGAAAGTTACGAGGAAACAGGCTACTTTGTTCTATCTGTTCATGCGATGATGGATGATTTGACTTTTACTTTGTCGTTGGCGTTCATTGTTTGCCAATCAAAAACTAACTGTAGGAATGATAAAAAATAAATTTTTCCTAACCGGTCTCTTCCTGGTTATCCTGGTCGTACTATACTATTCTTTCTTCGACAGCAGCACTGCCACGTCTGTCGGCGGGTTGACAGGCGTGGTTAATCCCGAAACGTACCGACAACAGATGGAGGAGGAGCGGACAAAAAAAGACCAGTTCTTTCGCAGCGATGCCGAATCACCCCTTGTCGACAAAAAAAGGTTTACCCGTCTGTCCTACTTTGCGCCCGACCCTGCCTATCGGGTGGTTGCCCGGCTCGAACCTTTTGCCGATAAAACCCAGAAGCTTGTTGTGAGGATGAGCGATGGCAAAGAAGAAGTGTATGACAAGTTTGCCCACGCCGTGTTTCGTTTACAGGACGAGACCTGCCGACTGCTCATCGTAAAACTCGACAATACCTACTCCATTCTGTTTCGTGATGCCACGTCGGGCAAGACAACCTACGGCGGAGGGCGGTATCTTGAACTGGATGAAGCCGCGCTGACCGATAATCAGGCTATACTTGATTTTAATACGGCTTATAATCCCTATTGCGCGTATAATCCGGGTTATTCCTGCCCATTGCCTCCTGCCGAAAATTCCCTGCCTGTTGCAGTACGAGCCGGAGAGAAATATAGTCCGCACGAATAGAAAAATAGGCGGTGAATCGCTTTTTTGCAGTCAATTCATGGAAGGTGCCCATAGTCAATCAAGCAATTGGCTAACTTTGTGGTCCTTATTTGTATCTGTATTGCCCCCATATGGAAGTTTCGTATAACTGGTTGCAAGCGTTCATTGAGTTGACAGAATCTCCCGAAGAGGTTGGTAAACTGCTAACGTCAACGGGCCTTGAAGTAGAAGGAATTGAAAAAATTGACGCCGTACCCGGTGGTCTGGAGGGTATCGTACTCGGCGAAGTACTCACCTGCGAACGGCACCCGGATGCGGATAAACTACGCCTGACCACGGTTGATGTAGGGGCCGGCCAACCGCTGTCTATCGTATGTGGAGCCCCTAACGTAGCGGCCGGTCAACGAGTGGTGGTTGCTCTGGTGGGGGCTACGCTGCACCCCAGTTCTGGAGCATCCTTCCAGATTAAAAAAGCCAAAATTCGTGGGGCTGTCTCAGAAGGGATGATCTGTGCGGAGGACGAAATTGGTCTGGGGACCTCGCACGCCGGGATTATGGTGCTTGATCCGAACGGTCCGGCGTCCCAACTACCCAACGGAACCCCGGCCGCCCGGTATTTTAACTTGGAAGCGGACTACCAGATTGCCATTGGCCTTACCCCCAACCGGATTGATGCGGCTTCCCATTTCGGAACGGCCCGCGATTTGAAAGCAGTGCTGAATCGCCCGTTGACCCTTCCATCGGTAGACTCGTTTGCTGTCCATGATACCAGCCTTACACTCGACGTACGGGTGGAGGATACGGATGCCTGCCCACGTTACACGGGGGTGACCATCCGTGGCCTGACCGTGGGTGAATCCCCCGACTGGTTGAAAAGGCGGTTGCTAAGTATCGGTCTGAACCCAATCAATAACATTGTCGATATAACGAATTTCGTTTGTTATGATCTCGGTCAGCCGCTACACGCGTTCGACGCTGATAAAATTGCGGGCCGCCAGATTATCATCAAAACCCTGCCTGAAGGTACGCCCTTTGTAACGCTGGATGGCGTAGAGCGCAAACTGACGGCTACCGACCTCATGATTTGTGATGCCGAGAAGCCCATGTGTATCGCAGGCGTGTTTGGTGGTCAGTATTCAGGCGTATCGGCACAAACGACCAGCATTTTTCTGGAATCTGCTTATTTCTCGCCTACCTCCGTCCGTAAAACGGCGCAGTATCACGGCCTGAAAACGGATGCGTCGTTCCGGTTTGAGCGGGGCACCGATCCCAATATGCCGGTGTTTGCCCTAAAACGCGCGGCCCTGCTGATTCAGGAGGTAGCCGGTGGAACGGTAAGTTCGGAGATAACGGATCTGTATCCGAACCCGATTGGGCCGTTTCGGGTGCCCGTCCGTTATCGGAACATCGACCGGCTGATTGGGATTGCCATTGATCATGCTGAAATCCACCGCATTCTGGAAGCACTGGATATTCAGGCCGACGAACGAAACGCGGATGGGTTCGTAGCTATCGTGCCGCCTTACCGCGTGGACGTGACCCGTGAGGCTGATGTCATTGAAGAAATTCTGCGAATCTACGGGCTGGACAACGTGCCGTTATCCAAAAACCTGTCCGCCGATTCGCTCTCCGGATTTCCTAAAACTGACCCCGACCAATGGAAAAGTCGGGTGGCTCAGTTGCTGGCGGCTAATGGCTTTTACGAGATCGTTACCCTGTCATTAACCCGACCGGCTTATCATGATGCCATCCGGTCGTCGCTGCCGGGTGCCGATGTAACCTTGCTCAATCCACTAAGCGACGACTTATCGGTGATGCGGCAAACGATGTTGTTTTCAGCACTCGAAACGCTGGTGTACAACCTGAACCGTCGGCAGAAGGACTTGAAGGTGTTTGAATTAGGTAAGGTGTACAGTCAGGTAAAGGGGGAGGATGGTACTACCAAGTACCATGAGCAAAGCCGGTTGAGTATAGCCCTCATGGGTAATAAGTATCCTGAAAGCTGGCTGCACAAAAACCAGCCGGTTGCGTATCACGATCTGGCTTCGGCTGTGCAACTCGTCCTGAATCTGTTCCGTGTTAAAGCGTTTGAAACGCAACCCGCAGATCCAGCGCTGTTCCAGTATGGCCTAACCTACCTGGTGAACAAAAAGCCTTTAGTGAGTCTGGGCCTGGTTCAGCCTAAGCTGGCGAAGCTGGTGGATCTAAAACAGCCGGTTTTTTACGCTGACTTCGACTGGCAGGCTCTGCTTAAGCTGAGTACTACCAAAGCGCGTTACGAGGAAGTAGTACGCTTTCCGGACGTACGGCGCGATTTGTCACTCGTCCTCGATAAGGGAGTTACTTTCGAGCAAATCAGTCGGCTGGCCCGGCAGACGGAGCGGAAGCTATTACGGTCTGTCAATGTCTTCGATGTGTATGAAGGAGAGAAGCTCGGTGATGGTAAAAAATCCTACTCGGTCAGCTTCGTGTTACAGGATCCGACCCAAACCCTTACCGACACGACCATCGATAAAACGATGCAACGGCTCATGGCCGCTTTTGAACAGGAACTGGGTGCCGTAATCAGAAAATAATGAGCGAATGAATGGCTGGGTAACCCGTGCCGGGTACTCAGCCATTCATTCGCTCGCTCACTCATTAAAAGCTGTGGCTAGCGAACATCAAATTCTCGTATTAGTTGAACGACTGGATGATAAGATTCGGGTTCTGAGGGAGTTATATGCCGGAGCGAAAGACCAGATAAAGCAACTGGAGCGGGAAAAAGATGCGTTGCAGAGTAGCCTGAAAGCGCAGCAGGAGCGGGTCATCGAACTGCAGAAAAAAACCGACAAACCAGAAAAAAACACATCAAATTCAAAAGATAGTAGTATAATTGTAAAAGACAACTTGTCTGTTACAGATACGAATGCTGAATTAAAACACCAACTCGACGAGTATATCCGGGAATTGGAACGGTGTATTGCTCATTTGAGTAGTTTGTCATAAAACCATATTAACTCTGGGGTTCAGGCCCTTACCGAGCCGACTGCCGCAATGGAAGAGCTGCCAATTCGCGTAAACGTAAAAATTGCGGACCGGCCCTACAGGTTATCTGTAGATCCGGAATCGGAGACCGTTGTGCGCGAAGCCGCGAAGATAATTCAGGATGAACTGATTAGATATCGGGAACTGGGGCATACAGATACACAGGAGGCCCTGGCTATGATAGCCTTCGACAGCCTGGTCCAGCGGATTAGAGGAGAACGAAAAATGCAGCGATTTCAACAAACGGTATTTGACAAAATAACTCAATTGGATCATGTCGTTACGCCGGCCATTTCAACATAAATAAACGGCGGACATCCAGTTCGTACAAGTGCGGGTTTGTGTTCAGGACAGCCGTATCGCAGCAGGTTGATTAATTAATTTTTCAACCACTAACGATATAGTCCAATGGACATTTGGTTAACGATTCTTGCTGCCTTTGTAGGGGGTGGTATAGGCATATTGATTGGCCGCCAAACGATGGCGGGTATACGTGCAAAGCACGAAAAAGAGGCAGAAGAACAGGCCGCAACAATTATCAAGAATGCGGAATTGCAGGCGGAGAACATCAAGAAAGACCGGATGCTGGAAGCTAAGGAAAAGTACCTGAAGCTAAAGGCAGAGTTTGAAGAAACAACCGGTCAGAAACGAAATTTACTCCTTCAGAACGAGAACAAACTCAAGCAGCGCGAACAGCAACTAGGCCAGCAAGCCGATCAGCAGCGTACAAAGGAACAGGAGCTGAATCAGCAGCGGAACGAATTAGGACAGCAGAAAAATAGCCTTACCCAACAGGTAGATGCCCTCAACCGACGTAAGGAAGACGTAGACCGCCGGCAACAGGAAGCTGATACTATGCTGGCTGACCAGGTAGCTCAACTGGAGAAAATTGCCGGTCTATCTGCCGACGAAGCCCGTGACCAGCTCATTGAAAACCTGCGGGCAGAGGCAGAAACACGGGCCAGTTCATACATCAAAAACATTGTTGAAGAAGCAAAACTGACGGCTACTAAAGAGGCAAAGAAGGTCGTTATCGAAACCATTCAACGCACGGCTACCGAGCACGCTATCGAAAACTGCGTGTCCGTTTTTAACATCGAATCCGACGACGTTAAGGGAAAAGTGATTGGCCGCGAAGGCCGTAACATCCGTGCCCTCGAAGCCGCCACCGGCGTCGAAATTATCGTGGACGACACCCCCGAAGCCATCATTATTTCCGGGTTTGATCCGGTACGACGCGAAATTGCCCGACTGTCGTTGCACCGGCTGGTACAGGATGGCCGTATTCACCCCGCCCGCATTGAGGAGATTGTGGCCAAAACCCGAAAGAACATCGAGGACGAAATCGTGGAGATTGGCGAGCGAACCGTCATTGACCTGGGTATTCACGGCCTGCACCCCGAACTGATCAAGATGGTAGGTCGGATGCGCTTCCGGTCCAGCTATGGCCAGAATCTGCTTCAGCACTCCCGCGAGGTGGCCAAACTCTGCGCTACCATGGCTGCTGAACTGGGGCTGAACGCCAAGCTGGCCAAACGCGCCGGTCTACTCCACGACATCGGTAAAGTGTGGCCCGAAGAGGCCGAACTACCCCACGCCATTCTGGGTATGGAGCTGGCGAAAAAGTACAAAGAGAATCCGGAAGTTATCAACGCCATCGGCGCTCACCACGACGAAATTGAGATGACCAGCATGATCTCGCCCATTGTACAGGTGTGTGATGCCGTATCCGGCTCACGACCTGGTGCCCGGCGTGAGATGATGGAATCGTACATCAAGCGACTGAAAGAACTGGAAGAACTGGCTGGGAACTTCCCCGGTGTAACCAAGTGCTACGCCATTCAGGCGGGTCGCGAACTCCGTATCATGGTGGATGCGGACCACGTTTCCGACGAACGGGCGGGCGTGTTATCCTACGAAATCTCCCAGAAAATAGAGAAAGAAATGCAGTATCCCGGTCAGATTAAAGTGACTGTTATCCGGGAGATGAGAGCGGTGGCGTACGCCAAGTAAGTAAGCTGGTAATGGATAATGAATAATGGACAATGAATGAGGGGCCCTGGAGCCCGGTTCATAATCCATTATTCATTATCCATTTTACATTATCTCAATTATGGACTTTTTAACCACCGTTTTACTGCTGCTCGTTGGTGCGGGCGGGGGACTGGCCTTCGCCAACGTATTACGCAAACGCGCGGGTGAAACCGGGATTCAGCGGGATTCGGTGGTGCTGTTGGAACGTATCGAGAAGGTGTTCAAAGTGGTGATGGCTGAAGGATACTTCTCAGAGATATACAACTACCAGGACCAGAAAAAAATCCTGTATGTACTGAATGACCCGAAGAAAGCGATGGTCATTGCCAAGTCGAAAGTATTGGTGGGGTTCGACTTTGCCAAAGTCCGGTTTCGTGCTCCTGACAATGGCGAGAAAAAGCTTATTATCGAAGCGTTTCCTGAGCCGGAAATTTTGTCGATTGATACCGATTATCAGTTCTATGACATACAGGCGGGATTTCTGAATTACTTTAACAGCGAGGATTATACCCAAATTCTGGACGATGCCAAGCGGGCTATGAACGAGCGGGCCATGCAGAGCGATTTGCCTAAAATCGCCAACAACCAGATTCAGTACATGATGTATCAGTTGGCCAGTTCAATGGGCTGGAGCCTGCAACTTCCCGAAGCCGACCAGAAAAAACTGGAAGCTATCAAAGCAAAGGCCGAGGACAGTACGCAGGAATCCCCGTTATTGAACGTAGGTCGGCAAAAAGAGTAATGACCGTTTAATTAACTTATTATCACCTTACCAATTGAGTCAGCAAGAGGCTATCTGTATGAAATCGTTATACGTATTGTTCCTGCTTTTTACGTCCTCACTGGCCAATGCCCAGCTTATAAGTGAAGGGATACAGGCCTGCCAGATGGGGAAAATGCGCGCGGCTGAACGATTGGCAACCAATCCCAGGGCGCGGCTGGCCTATCCTGGCGATGCATCTATCGACGTTACGTATTACGGCCTCGACCTGCGCCTGACAACGACTCCTAACAACCTGCGGGGGGCGGCTACCATTACGCTGAAAAGCACGGTAACCAGCCTAAACTCTTTTTTTCTGGATTTGAGTACGGCTAGTTCGGCCACTGAAGGAATACGGGTCGACTCCGTGAAGGTAGGTACGCAGAAAGTTACCTTCCAGCACGCCCTGAACAAACTGACTATAACGCCACCGCAGCCGGTAGCCAATGGGCAGGCATTGACCCTGACGGTCTATTATCAGGGCGTTCCCAGTTACGAACAGGAAAGCTTTAAGTTTGATAAACATGAGAACACCGCCGACCCGGTCATCTGGAGTTTGAGCGAACCCTACGGTGCTTCAAACTGGTTTCCGTGCCGCGATACGCCCGCCGACAAAGCGGATTCGTCGTCGGTACGGATTACGGCTCCGGCGCAGTTCATATCCGTTTCTAACGGAAAACTCATCAGTACAACGACCAACACCGACGGTACCAAAACCTATTTCTGGAAAAACAGCTATCCCATTGCTCAGTACTTGATTTCGATTGCTGTTTCCAACTACGCCCAACTGGAAACTCCTTTTGCCTACGGAAGCCAGACGTTGCCCATTACGCACTACATCTATCCCGAAGACCTGCCAACCGTTCAGGCCAGCCTGGCTACTACGCCTGCCATTATGCAATTATTTACGAACCGGTTTGGTCCTTATCCGTTTTTACGGGAAAAATACGGACATGCCCAGTTTCCCCGGAACAATGGAGGAATGGAGCACCAGACGATATCGTCCATGGGTGTTTCTGCCCTGACGCCAGCGGTCATTGCGCATGAACTGGCGCACCAGTGGTTCGGTGATAAAATTACCTGTCGCGACTGGCAGAATATCTGGCTCAACGAAGGCTTTGCATCCTACGGAGAGGCTGTCTACGCCGAATTGGTTGGCGGTCAGATGGGATATCAGACCTACATGGCTAATTTCATGAATGGTGCCCGGCTGGCACGGGGTAGTATTTACGTGCAGAATATCAGCGGTCAGCAAACATTAAGCGACGTCTACAACATCTTTGATCCCAACCGAAGCTACTCAAAAGGAGCTACGGTACTTCACATGTTGCGGGGTGTGGTAGGGGATAGCACGTTCTATAAAACGTTACGGACCTACGCGGCTACTCCCGCACTTGCCTACAGTACGGCCGTGACGGAAGATTTTCAGGCCGTGGCTCAGCAGGTATCCGGACCATCCAGTCCGGGCAAAAATCTGGACTACTTTTTCAGGCAGTGGATTTACGGCGAAGGTTTCCCCAGCTACACCGCTACCATTACTGGGGGGGGGACTTCGGCTACAGTGCGGCTACAGCAAACGAATGCGCTTTCCGCCAGCCCGGCTTCATTTACCATGCCTGTGCAGATGCGGGTGTTGTCGACGGCGGGGGATACCACCATTACCGTCTTTAATGATCAGCCCGACCAGACATTTACGCTGTCAGTACGCGGAACAATCACTAATGTAGTGGTTGACCCGAATAACTGGATTTTAAAAAACCTGAAAACGACATCTACCCTAACAACCATAACGGATGTGGCAGAACCTGCTTTAACCGGTTTGCGCGTTTATCCAAACCCCACCGCCGAAACACTAACCGTTGATTTTACCCTGACAGCATCCGGTCCAGTTGCGTTAGCACTGACAAACCTGTCGGGTCAGGCCCTGGGTCAGTTGGCCGAACCGAATCTGCCATCCGGCAACTACAGTCGGGTGTTTAACCTGCGGGGCGTTTCGGCGGGGCGTTACACCATCACCGTGCAGACCAGTGCCGGAGCAGAGAGCCGGGTTGTGGTAGTGCCCTGATCTGATGACTTCAGTACTTTCTTATGGCTGCTTTGCCACCCTTCTGAGTAATAAAGCGGGTAACCAGTCGATTAATCATAATCGACTGGTTACCCGCTTTATTACCTACTTTCGTCGGATGTGCCCTCCCGTGGGCTTCAACCCGAATGGTGTACACACCGGTTACAACTCAATTCGGAAGAGGTGCATGGGGAGTACATACGGGTCCAGTTCAACGTAATTCCGTTCACCCTGCCAGGTATAGTACGCTTCGGTGAGCAGATCATGAACCGTATAGGGCTGATCGGGGCCAATACCCAGCTGCCAGATAGGTACCTGAACGATGCCAGCCCGACGGTTATAGGCGTCAGTGTTGATAATGATAAGCAGGCGATTGGAGCCGGACGTTTTCAGATAGGCCATGATGGCATCGTCATTGACCTGACAGAACGTAATATTATTGGTTGTTTGGAGAGCCGCGTTTTCGTGCCTGATCCGGTTGACAAGCTCAATCAGGTACGTTAGCTTATTTGTTTTATCCCATTCCCAAAGCCGGATTTCGTATTTCTCGGAGTTTAGATACTCCTCCTTGTTCGGAAAAGGAACGTGCTCCATTAACTCGAATGAGGGACCGTAAATGCCGTAGTTGCTGGATAGCGTAGCCGCCAGCAGAAACCTGATAATGAACTGCGGCTCGTGCCCACCCTGCAAACTATACGGGTTGATGTCGTGGGTAGTGGGCCAGAAATTAGGGCGGAAATAGTAGGCCATCGCGTCCGGACGGCCACCGGTCTGGGTCAGTTCCGTCATGTACTCTTCCAGTTCATACTTGTTGTTGCGCCAGGTGTAGTAGGTATAGGAATGAGCAAATCCGCGTTTGGCCAGTTCCTGCATCACTTTCGGTTTGGTAAAGGCTTCGGCTAGGAAAAGCATATCCGGGAACTCGTTCTTTACCTGGGCAATCAACCACTCCCAGAATACAAATGGCTTGGTGTGCGGATTATCGACCCGGATGATGCGAACACCCCAGGAAGCCCAAACCAGCATGACGCGTTTGAGTTCTTCCCACAGGTTTTGCCAGTCTTCCGTTTCAAAATAAACCGGGTAGATATCCTGGTATTTTTTTGGTGGATTTTCGGCGTATTGAATGGTACCATCGGGCCGCTTTTTGAACCACTCGGGATGGTCTTTAGCCCAGGGGTGATCGGGTGAGCACTGAATAGCCAGGTCCATCGCTATCTCCATGCCGTAATTACCAGCAATAGCAATCAGGTGTTTGAAATCATCGACCGTACCCAGTTCGGGATGAATGGCATCATGACCACCCAGTTCTGAGCCGATACCGTACGGAACCCCTGGTTCGCCGGGCTGACAAATGACCGAGTTGTTTTTTCCTTTCCGGAAAGCCGTGCCAATGGGATGGATAGGGGGTAGGTACAGCACATCGAACCCCATTTTTGAGATGCGTGGCAGCAGTGCTTCCACATCCCTGAAGGTGCCGTGGGCGGGTGCGCCCCCAGTTTCTTCCTTCCGTGATGCAGAACGGGGGAACAGGCAATACCAGGTGCTGAATCCAGCCCGTGCCCGGTCCACTTCTACCGCCAGTTCGTGTCGGTACCGGGCGGGGTTCTGCCGTTCGGGATACCGATTGGCGTAAAAGGTAAACTGATCGCTTTCTGCAGTGGATACTGCTTCATTGTACAGGTCTTCATCCGTCAGGGCCGCGCCATTCCGAAAGAGGGCGGCCATCTCGCGTAATGCTCTTACATCAGGTGACTCCTCAAAAGTCTCTTTTTTCTTTTTCCCTTTTCCTTTGGTAGCTGCTAGTTTTATACCAGCCCGTAAAAACATGCCATCCAGGTAATGTGCGCCGGCCTGGAGTTCACTGGTAACGCGCTGACCGTCGGCTACTTTAAGATGGATTTCGTGCTGCCACGAAGCCGGATGATTTACCCAGGCTTCTATCGTGTATAGGTATCGCCCCTGTTTTTCAACGATAAACGAGGCACCCCAGCGGTCGTTGACCAGTAACGCCATTGTCATTTCGGACCAGTCGGCATCGTCGATGTGTTTGTACATGAGCCTGGCAGACAGGTAATCGTGACCATCGGCAAAGATGTCGGCTTCGACGGCTATTACATCGCCGGGAATGGCTTTTATGGGAAACTGTCCTCCGTCGAGTTCGGGCGACACTCGTTCGATAGTTACGCGGACCTGGCCCGGAATAGAGGAAAGGATGAGGTTTTCTTGATGATTCATGCCGTCATTGTTTACTTATTAAATCGGGATTAGTAGGACAATGTTACAAAAAAGCCGGATTATCGAATCCGGCTTCCTGTTTACTTTTCGTTAAATTACGATGTGTAACAGGCGTTTATGCTGTGTTTTAGTCGATAATTGCTAAATCTGGATCCGCATTACTTAACCCCGTCGGCTTTGGCTCCCGTAACGGCTAATTGTCCAATAAGGGTACCCCAGGTTGCTCCGGCCTCATTGTCGAACCGGTACTGCGTTCCACTGTACAGGCCTGACAGACTGGCCTCAGTGGCCTGAGCACTCAGGCGGGTCGCTTCATCCGGAAACAGGTAGGCCAGCACTGTAGCGGCTGCTGTTGACACGGCGGCACGGTCTGCTACGTAACTCGGCGTGTTCAGCATGGTGGTGGCCGTTTTTATAGCCGGGTCAAGTTGGGCAGGGCGTGGTACAAAATAGGTGTATTGGGCGCGCCAGGTGGCCGTTGTGGCGTCCTGCATGGCCCGATTCAGCAGGGCGTAGGTTCGAGCCGTTCGTAGCTCATTCTGCCCCCCCTGCCGGATGAGGTCTTCGGCCAGAAAATTCCACAACCCCGACAGCAAGTACGTATTGGGGCCGTTTTCCCAGTAACTGGCGATTCGCCATTGCTCGCGGGTGCGGCTGTCGGATAACGCTCTTACTTCGCTCAGGGCTTTCTGGAATGCTGCTGATGTAGTGGCGGGTGGAGCCGTCGGTAAAGCCCGAAAAATAGCGGCCGAATCGTACCAGGTTTTTACGTTGCCCGCCAGGGGTAGGATGGGGGGGCGTTCGGGAATTTCGAGACTTTTCCACGTCTGGTTGTAAGGCGCTTTCACGAGGGCTGCCTGCCAGGTGTTAGCTGGGTCGGTACTGGCCGTAAACCGGTCATTTCTGGCTCGTTCAACGAGTTTGGGAGCAAGCGCGATGGCGATGTCTTCCCCCGCTTTGATATCGCTCGGCACGCTGGCCCCGGCCCACAATCTACTTTTTTTGTGCTCCGTGGCTTTGGCTTTGAGCCAGTTCACTTCGTTGGGGAAGAGATAAGCCAGCATCTGGCACGAAGCCTCTGCAATGGCCGCATCCTCCGACGGGTAAGAGGGTACATCGAGTATGGGTACTCTGGCGACCACGCCCTGTCTCTCCAGCGACGGACGATTATACTGGTACTTCGCCCGCCAGGCTACCACCAGCGCATCATATTGCGCTACGCTCAGCAGTGCATAAATCCGGGCCGCGTAGGGTGGTCCGGCGTAGGGATTAGCCGCGTCGGCGGGGGAAACCTGACCCGTTGCATAATCATAACCGGGAGGTACATTATACTTAGCGACCAACTGCCGGGCAATCTGATTCCAGCGCACTACGCCCCCCACGGCCCAGTAATTAACGGCTGTATTCTGTTCGGGTGTCGATGCCAGGATTCCATTCTTTATGGCCGTCAGTTCTGTTTTGTACGTGTCCGACGTAATGGGTAGCGGTTGCGGAACAGCAATGTCGGCTGCTGATTTCAGTACAATGGTGCGCCAGTTTCCGCCATCAGCATCGACCGATGAAGGAACGTTGAACGGCAGAATACCTTCATCAATAGTCGGTTCCGTACAGCCAGCCAGCCAAATAAGTAAACTGCTTAGTAGTATGGGCGTTAAAATCGTTTTCATTTTGTACCAATAAAGTTTTACAGGCCGAGCACCAGCCCGCCATTAACGCGTGTCGATTTGCCGGTATTGCGGCCACTGAGAATAGTACTGGCAGTGGCCGTTATGCCTACTTTACCAAATAGCTTTAACCAGGCAGTAGTACCCACCCGCGTAAAACCAACCCCATTGGTTGGAAATGGAATGCCGGGTCCGATGTTGGTGCCTTCCGTCCTGGGCGTTTGTTGCTGGCCCCAAACGTCAAGGCTTGCCCGTTTGGTGACGAGTCCCGTGCGGACAATCAGTTCAGTTACATCCGGGACGTTGACTTTCATACCGCTGTTCGGATTAAGCTGACTGGGGTCGTAGTTATTAACGACATGGTCCAGCGTGACCTGACCGCGCCGGATGTAGCCGTACTGCCCCGTTATAAAGAAAGGTCCCGCCTTATAATGCAGCATGGTGCGGCCATCCAGATTCTTCGAGCCATAGCCAAGTCTGACCATGGCATCACTTACGTACTCCTGCATCGGCATGGAGTACCCGGCGGCAAACAACCAGGAGAGCCGGGTTTTCCCCAGCTTGTAGTCGAACGCTTCCCAACGCAGCGTACCCGAAACGTCCTGCAACCCCTCCTGCTTCGGGAAGTAGCCTGCACTGGCCTCCGTCCGAATGTACGGAGCCGATATAATCAGGTCGAGGTCGTAGCCCAGTCCATAGGTACCCACAACGGTAAGCGCCTGGGTGGTAACAGTGCCGAGGTTCGGGTTTTTCGTTTCTGTCGTGTTAATGTAGTAGGTATTGTAGGTTTCCTGCGAGGCCATAATTGCGAGACTGGCTTTACGCTGGCCTTTCATAAAGCCATCCAGAATACCCGGAGCCAGGCCCTGGGCATGTGTCTGGTGGGCAAAAGTGAACAAAAGCGCAACAGTAAAATAGATAAGTAGTCGCATAAAGTCAGCGGAGGTTACGCAAAAATAGCCTTTCCCCTTCAGCATCCGGCACAGAACCACGTTTTCCGTGTGAGTGGTCAGCAAAAGAACCGGGTATCGGTTCGGTTACTGATTTTCGTCGTGCCTGGTATCAGGATGAAAACTCCGCCACGAATGCCAGAATTCCTGGTATGCTTTCGGCATAGGATTGAGCCGCCGACCCGCCAGGACTCCGGATATACACTGCCCCCGCCATGACCAGACCGATTTAGTTTCCTGATCGGTGAGTTGCCGGTTGGCATATTGAAAATTGAGCGTTTGTATACCTACTCTCCTGCTCCATGCCCCAAACGACACACTGTCGGGAGCCATGGTCAGCAATAGGGGTTCCCCACCGACTACATCATTCAGTATACGTTTTTTCTCCAGGATATTCCAGTCGTAGGCTTTGGCGAAGCCCGCTCGTTCGACGCCGATAACCCATGATTTAGGATGCCACGACGCCGAATCGCGCCGGGTGAGTTCCCCTTTCGACAGCCCCTTTTCGTAGTTTTTCATGCCCTCAAATTCGTCGGCAAAGGCAGAGTCGGCCTGTAATACACGCGTGTTGGGATGTTCTGCGGACCATTCACCCAGGGTCATCTGTCGGCCTGTCAGTTCAGACAGACTTTGCCCTTTTAACGGCCCGACGATTGCCTCCCCCGTAGCCTGCCGCCACCAGGAACCCGTACGTTTGTCTTCGAACATGGCATTGAAATGGTCCATGCCCACCAGACGGAATTCATCCGCCTGCCCCCGCACGAACGGGCTGAACACACGGCCTGTACGACAAACGGTACAGTAAGTTATCATTACGGGCTGGCCACCCACGGTGTCACGCACCTGGTGATGATAGCCAATCAGCTGCAGAGGGTAGGCAGTAGCCTGCCCCCCGGATTCAAATCCCACCACCAGTTTATTGAGCGGAATTTTGTTCTGGCCCATCGGGACTACCCGTTTCCGGATTGGCTGGAGAAACATATGGTCGGCCATCATTACCATGTTTACTTCGTACAGCACACCCCCATAAACCAGCAACAAAGCTCCGGCCAGATACCGGTGCCATATCCGCCTTGGTTGGGTAACAACCATAAACAGCGGACAGACCAGCAAAAGCCCCCCCACTACCCGCATCCAGCCAATATTTTTGTGCAGCCAGTAAGCCAGTTCAACACGGCCCCGTGCATCGGGCCCTGATTCAGCTTCACCAAGACCAATCTGACTGCCAGGAAAGGGCATGATGAAATAAACGCTCATCACCTCAATGGCAATTAGCAGCAGAATGAGCAGCGAAAAGAATAGAAAAGAACGCTTCATTGAAAAATGAATCAATTTGCTCCCGCCGGTCCTGTCGGTGAGGCTGAATCAGCTACCCTGAATTACAGTCCAGATCCATCTGCTTTACTCCGGGCAACGGCGTAAGCACCAATATTTTTACCGCACGCCAATCCGGCTGTGCAGTCGAAGCGGTAATGAATGAGCCCATACACCCGCGAGTCCGATGCCTCCTGCGCCTGCGCCCAGAATTCGTCGGTCCGGGCGGGGAAAATGCTGGATAGTACCTCAGCCGCAGCCGCCGAGAAAGTCGAGTGACCCGATGTATAGGACGGAAAATTAGGGAGTCCAACGGACGTTTTCATACCGAACTGCTGCGGACGGGGATAGTAGTAAAACATCTTCGTATCCCAGCAGCAGACTCCGGCATCCATGAGGGAAGTAGCTACCAGGGCCAGTGTGCGGGCCATGCGTACTTCACTGTATCTGGCTTCATTGGCTTCATTGGCTGCATTGGCTGCTGTACGCATCCAGTGACCGGGTGGGGTGTAGCTACCCGCGCCATCGGCCCAGTAATTGGCAATCCGGGCCTGTTCGCGGGTTTGGTTGTTGTTAATGGTCTTCAACTCATCCAGGGCTTTCGCAAATTCCGGACTATCCAGGGCTGGGGGGGGCACCGGACGCAGTTTAACTTTCGTGGCCGCATCAAAATTCCAGTTCAGTACCGCTCCGTAGTTGGGCAGCATGGGCGGGCGAACGGGTATTTCCTGGCTCTGCCACACTTCCGTTAAACCCCGGCCCTTGGCCGCTTCAACCATACCAGCCGTGAGCGTCTGGTTGTTGGCAGCGCTCATCCCATCCATTTTGGCCTTGGCCATAACTTTGGCGGCTACCTGGTTGCCTAAATCGATACCCGCTACCAGGTCACTGGCCACGTTCATGCCGGCCCAAATACGGCTATTCTGGTGCTCGGCCAGTTTCGCATCAAGAAACGGTACTTCTCCCGGAAACATGGCTTTCAGTACCGTGTACGAGGCAGCAGCAATTACCGCATCTTCGGATGGGTACGAGGGCAGGACCGACGTGGGCAGAGCAACCCGAACGGTGGCATCGACTTTGGATGGCGATGGCCGCTTGTATGTGTATTTGTAGTTCCAGGTTGCCACCAGTGCATCATACTGGGCCACACTTAGGTAAGCCAGCATGCGGGCTGTGTAGGGTGGATTGGCAAACGGGAATTTAGGATCGGCCAGGGGATTGGCGGCATCCGGCACCGGGTATTTACCATCGGCGTTCGAGGCTGATGGCGTATTATAGCGGGCGGCTAGTTCGCGGGCTATTTCGTCCCAGCGATACACCGCCCCGGCTCCCCAGTACACAACGGCCTCCTGCTGCTCCTGGCTTAAACTGGCCGATTTTGATTTAAGGTCAGTCAGTTCCGCCTGGTAGGTTGCCGATGCGGTGCTGGCTGGAGCAGCGAGGGTTACGTCATTTGGTGCCGTTAGTACGTAGGTTTTCCAGGTACCTGCTTTTTCATCCAGGCTACCGGGCGTATACCCAACACGCTGGGGTTCCGAAATACTTTTATCGCAGGAAATTAGGGCAACTGACAGGACGGCAGAAAGGATGGCAATTGTAAGAAGTTGACTATACTTTTTCATAAGGTTACGACCGCATGAGCGGGGTTGATCACTTTCTAAAATTGATTTGGTAGAGAAGGCCCAGCATATAACTGGTGCTTTGCCCCACATTCTGCCCATCGATTACGTAACCGACCCGGGCGTTCAGGCCTATATTCCGGGGCTGTACCTTTCCATACCAGCCTACCGCGGTAGCCTGCATGTTATTGGTCATAAAGGGCATATCATTTCGACGGATATTGTCGCCGTTGATGCAGGCGTTACGCTCCGCCCATACTTCGGTCTGCCAGTCCTTACGCAGAATGCCCAGCCGGACAGCGGCATCGTAGGTGTTGGTAAGCTGCACCTGATTGGTGTTGTACACCTGGTCATTAGCCTGATAAGCGTCCTGGTCAATCGTACTGTTTCCCCGCCAGCTATAACTGCCATGAGCCGTTACGTAAATACCTGTTTTCGGTTCCCGGTAATTGGCCAGTAATCGTCCTGTGGCGGTACGGGACTGAAAGCCAATGGACATCGGCAGGAAACTTGGTACGTAGTTTCCTACAGGAATGGATGCCCCCACAATGGTATGCAGCGAAAAGCCGCCCGTTTGTACGGCTTTTACTTTTAGCCAGGCTGATAAATCCTGGATACCATGCTGCCCCATCAGATTACCCGCGCTGGTACTGGTCCACACGTATGGCAGGCTCAGAATCACGTTTACCCGCTTGCTAATACCAATAGCGGGCATAATCGTAACACTCTGCATAGTGAATGTGCCGATGTTGAAGTTCTCCCGCTTCAGGGTATTTTCCCAGTATTGGTTCCAGGAACTTTGGCCGTACAGACCAGCAACACAAACCTGATTCTTACCCATATAGATCGCATCATGCGGCATCTGCGCCTGTGCGACCATAGGTATAATAAAAATACTGATTATCAGGAATTTTGCAGATAATTTCATGAAAACATCAATGTGTATGATGGATTTTTAACAAAAGTTTTGCGGGCTAAGAATGCCGCTGAAACAGAGGCATCTGTAAGAAGGTCAGGCCCGCTGTTACCAGTCTAAGTGTTACTGAAGAGTAACAAAGTTGGGCCTTACGCCCAACCTGGAGTTAACCCGGTCGGGCGTAAGGCCTCTTCTTAGAACCAGCGCGAGACGTTAATTGACACCAGATAATCCGCGAAGGCGGCATCGCCATGTTTCAGGCCCAGTGGATCCAGCCGATCGGAAAAACTGGTAATTCGATTGCGGTAAACGGCAATGGGCACCGTGGCGGCTATGGATGTTTTGTGCCGCATGTACGACAAACCGGGTTCAACGGAAACGATATAACCAGGCCGACGGAAACCCGAACTGCCACCAAACGCATCCATCGCCGGAACGCCTTCTACCCGGCCGCCCAGCATAATGGCCAGGCCGGGAAGGGCTTTGATTGACTGACTCAGGCCAACGCGGGCAGCAAACTGGTCGGCTACGGAGAAGGTACCCGTCACCAGGTCGGGTGTGGTGGATTCGGGGCTACGAACAACGCCGTTTGTTTCGCGTGGATTGAACAAGTAAAAGCCATTGGCATAGGCCGTCAGGGTTTTGGATAAGGAAGCATACCCCTGTAATTCGACGCTGGCACCTACGCCCCCATCACCAAGCTGGATAGACTGGTCAACGGGTTTATTAATGGTATAATCCTGGCCCTCTTTGGTCAGTTTATGAAAATTATCGGTGGCACCATAATTACCGGTTGGCAGTTTTACGCCCAGTCCAACAGCCAGGTTGGCTTTGGGTAATTTGACTGGATTGACCAGCCAGTAGCTGCCCGAAATCCGTACATCACCAATGCCTTTCGAAGTTGTATGGAACCGTCTTTGGTCAGGGTTTTGCGTAATGGAGTTGCCGTAATGCTCGTACAGGGAGGAACGGTCATTGGCCTGAATGGGTAGATTGACCGAGAACGACAGCCGCTGATTAACCAGGTACGTAATCCCTAAATCGAGGGCGTGGGATACGTTTATCACATTAGTCCCCTGTTCTACGCGCTGTTTCTGCTCGGCATCGCCTACAAAATGCTTGTAAGACCGAAAGAATCGGTAACCTGCTGACACCTGCCAGTGGCCGGTACGCTGTTTGAAGTAATCAGCTGAACCCACCGGGGCTGCACAACTCATGTGCCGAACGGCCACGCACCCCTGCGCCGACGTTGAAGTATTGGAAATAAGGATATAAGCCGTTGCCAGAACGACGGTAAAAATCGTTTTCATGATTGAAAGAAAGTCTGATTGGAGAAAAATAGAGACAGCCAAATCGCTCGTAAAGACCAATTATCTGCCATCAATGAATAGCAGACGATAAGCCCAAACGGGATTAGTGGCACCAAAAACAGAATCAGACTCGGGGCGGGGGCGAATGAACGGGCAGAGCGCGGGTTGCCGCTACGAACAAGTGGCCGGGTATGCGAATAGCCTCACGCCAGTTGGGAGGAAGAAAACTAAAAACAGCCCGCGACGTTGGCGAGTATTCTTTCAACAGGAATTTGAGGAATTGATTGGCCTTTTGGTGCGAATCCGTGGCACCGGCAACGTGGTTGTTCAGGAACGATAGCAGGTCGCTTTGCCAGAAGGAAGGACTTTTCATTTCCAGTCCCTCTATATGCAGCATTTCGCCCCTAATTTCAATACTGACAACGGAATAATAATGCCTGCGGTAGCTGAATCCATCCGCCGTGGTACGGGTAATGGCGTTCGCATCGAGCTTGTTCTTCAGCGGAATTTGAAACTCCACTATACTATCCACGGACCGATAGACCGAAAGACGTTCTGAAAGGTCATGCTCTGCCTGCCACCACGTACCCACAAACACCAGCACATAGGCCAGTGTATGATACACCAGTAGGGCAAAGAGACCGATGGAGACTACTTTCTTCAAAATGGCAGTGCTCAAGTTTTGATCAAAAGTACTATTAAATCATCAACAAATTATAAAGATTCGGCGATGTGTTAGTAGACTGGTACATGTGACAAGAGACAGGTTGATAAAAATACGCTTTCACGCTCCTGGATTACCCTGCTCTATGTAATTAAAAACAGTAGTTTTGTGTTAGTCCAACAGCGTATGATTTACGATAACCACAACCGTCCTATTACCTACCTCCGGCTGGCCGTAACCGACCGCTGCAACCTGCGGTGCTTTTACTGCATGCCCGAAGAAGGCATCAAGTACCTCCACAAAAGTCAGGTGCTAACCTACGAGGAAATGGAGCGACTCGTTCAGGTTCTGGCTCGTCTGGGCGTGCAAAAAGTGCGGATTACGGGCGGAGAGCCGTTTGTACGGGCGGGTCTGATGGATTTTCTGCACCGTTTGGCGGCTATTGATGGACTCAATGATATTTCCCTGACAACCAACGGCGTACTGACCGCTCCCCACGTTGCCGATTTAGCCGCGTTGGGCGTCAGGTCTGTTAATCTGAGTATGGATACCCTGGACCGCGAACGGTTCCGTACCATAACCCGGCGCGACGAACTGCCCGCCGTACTGAAAACCCTCGACGCGTTATTGGACGCTGGCATTCAGACAAAAATTAACGCGGTGGTGATGGATGGGCAGAATACGCAGGACCTGATTCCGCTGGCCGACCTGACCCGGACCATGCCCGTTGATGTACGCTTCATCGAAGAAATGCCATTCAATGGCGAGGGTAGCCATTACCCCGTACTGCACTGGACGCATAAACGTATCATCGACGAAATCAGAAGCCATTTCCCCACGCTGGAAAAGCTTCCCGACCCGCCCTTTTCTACCTCGGCCAACTATCAGATTCCGGGCCATCAGGGTACTATCGGCGTAATTGCTGCTTTCAGCCGGACGTTCTGCGGCACCTGCAACCGCATTCGCATGACGGCGCAGGGAACGCTGAAAACCTGCCTGTACGACGATGGTGTGCTGGACGTTCGGGCACTGCTCCGGTCTGGTGCATCGGACGAAGCATTGACCGCTGCTTTTTTGAAAGCCTTCTCGCACCGACCGCTCAATGGCTTTGAAGCCGAGAAAAACCGGAGCACCGTAACGGAATCCATGTCGACCATTGGGGGGTGAGGTTATACGCCGGATGTACTGTAATGAAATAAGCCCAATCAGCCTGCCTCTTAAAACGGTTCAGTCATGCGCAGTCTTACCATCCAGATTCCGCAACCCTGCCACGAACGCTGGGACGAAATGCACCCCGCCGACCGGGGCCGGTTTTGCGCCAGTTGCCAGAAAACGGTCGTTGATTACACGAATTACTCCGATCAGGAACTAGTCAGGTTGCTCAGTAAAGCGCCGGAAACGGCTTGCGGGCGTTTCCGGGATGAGCAGCTAAATCGCCCGCTTACTCGACCAAAGCCGGGTAGCCCGGTTTGGCGGCATTGGGTTGGTTTGCTAACGATGGGTTTGTTTGGCTGGCAAACGGCCAGGGGGCAATCAAGTCAGGTTGCCAAACCAGCGCAGGCGGTCTCGATGAGGCCGGTTTTCTCTGTTTCAGTGATTCCCGTTCAGAAAGCTATCAGCTTTGATGCGAAAGTAACCATCAACGGTCGTGTTATGCTGGAAGATACCAACAGGCATTTGTCCCCGATGTCGGGCTGGAATGTGTCAGTTTTTCAATCTGGAGAAACTTGGCAAGCCAGAACGGATAGCTGTGGATTTTATAGGTTGACTGTACCGGTTCGGGTGCAGCAAAATCCTATTCAGGACCCGGTAAAGTTCTCCATTAATGCATCATACCCGGGTTATCTTCGTGCTGGTTCTACAGTCAGCGTAAAGCCAACAGCGACATCGGTTTCGGTAGATGATATTATACTCCGGCAATTGCTGACGACCCCAAGAACTATCACTGGCGGTGGCATCTGTATAATTCAACCACCGTCCCGCTGGCAGAAGTTGAAGCGTAAACTGTTTCGCTAATCAGCCCCTTTTTGTTAAGTTGCGGTATGAGAATTTATAGCGCCATTTTATTTGTCTCAGCGGGATTATTATTCCTGGCTACGCTGGCAGTCTTATCATTGCCCTACGGCTACTTCACTTTTCTCAGAATCGTTGTCTGTAGTACAGCGGTCTACGCGGCTATCCGACTGAAAGATTCCACTATTCCCTTTCTGGCTTTGCTGATGGTGGCTATCCTTTTCAATCCGTTGATTCCTGTTTACCTACCGAAACTTACGTGGCGAATCATAGACCTGGCCGTAGCGGCTGCCTTTATTCGATTAGCCCTCAAATCACTGAACACGCAGGATTCGCGCTAACTAGCTCTACCCGTTAGTGATCATAAGGTTTCTCCGAATTACCAGCAGATACGCTTTACAGATATTCGTTCGTGAACAGGGTATCAGCATCAAGGTGCTGCACCATCACGCCATTGGCATCCGTGAGGAGGTGGCTACGAATAAGGAAGTTTGTAAACGACTCCCAGACTGATTGCTCCATCTTTCCCCACTGTCCGACCTCATTCAGGTAATAGCTGGATACCATTCGCTGGCTCTTTTTCACAAAGGCGTTGTCGCTCAGCGTGGGATGGTTAGCAGTGTCAATCAGCATCCGGGCGGCTTCGTCCGGGTTCTGAGCAGCAAAAGTGAATCCCTCGGCGGTGGCAGCCAGAAACTGACGCAGTGTGTCGGCGTTTTGACCGGCCCAGTCGCGGTGGGCAATCAGTACCGGGCTATAACCGTACGGAATAGCATAATCGTTCAGCAAAAACTGATTCAGTTCAATACCCTGAACTTCGGCTTCAACCCCTTCCCAGGGCAGGAAAATCCAGGTAGCATCGGCTTCTTTTGACAGCAATGCCTGCCAGATGGCCAACCGGGCGGGTTGGGAGGATACGAATTGACCGGTACCGCCGTCGTTCCGAATCATCTGCCGGATAATATCGTCTTCATACCGCGCTGCATAGGACGCATACACTTTCCCGTCTAACTGCCCGGGTCGGTCAAGACCACTGGCTTTCAGGGTAACGATAGCACTGGCATCGCGGGCCAGTACGGCCGCTACGGCTTCTACCGGAACCCTATTGGCCTGATAACTAAAAACACTTTCGGAGGGGGCAATGGCCAGGTCGGCCCCGCCTTCGGTCAGGCGTTTGGCCGGGGTAAGCTCGTAGCCATCCTCGTCGGGCAGCAGGAAGCGAACATCCAGGCCCGCCCGTTTATAGGCTCCCGTGGCTAAGGCTACGTAAAACCCGGTGTGATTCGTGTTGGGAGTCCAGTCGAGAGCCAGACGGATACTACTCTTCATGTAACAATAGGGTTATTTTATCAGCGTATACCAGCCGGTACGTTTTCCAGGTAATCGTTGGTAAATAGGGTATCGGCATCCATTTTCTGGATTAATTCGCCGTTAGCATCCGTTAGCATCCTGTTCCGTATCATCCAGTTAACGAACGATACCCAGATGTTTCGGTGCATACGGCCCCATTGTCCTTCGGGGTCCAGATAATAGCTCGAAACCATTTGCTGGCTCTGCTCCACAAAATTGCGGTTGGTGAGCATGGGATGGTTGGCCGTTTTGATAAGAATCCGGGCGGCTTCGTCGGGGTTTTTTACCGCAAACTGGAAACCGGCCGCCGTTGCTTCCAGAAACCGGCGCAGAGCATCACCATTTTCGTTGACCCAGTCGCGGTGGGCAGTTAGTACTGGGTTGTAACTGTACGGAATTTCGTACTCATCAAACAAAAACTGGTTCAGGTCAACCCCGTCGATATAGGCTTTCACGCCCTCCCAGGTCAGCCAAACCCAGGCCGCATCGACTTCGCGGGTTACCAGCGCCTTCCAGATACCCGCCCAGGCCAGCTTATGCGGTACGAAGGTTCCCCGGCCATCGTCGTTCTGAATCAACTGCCGGATAATATCCTCTTCGTAGCGGGCACCGTAGGAAGCATACACCTTACCATCCAACTGCTGTGGCCGTTCAATACCGCTTTCTTTCAGGGTAACAATGGCACTAATGTCTCGGGCAAGTACGGTGGCCACCGCTACCAGCGGAACACCATTTGTCTGGTAGCTTATAACACTTTCAGAAGGGGTTATCGCCAGGTGCGCATCGTTCTGCGAAACCCGTCGGGCAGGCATCTTCTGGTAGTCTTCTACATCGGGAGAAATAAACTGTACATCAAGACCTGCCTGCTCGTAGGCACCTTTGGCCAGAGCAACATAAAAACCAGTATGATTGGTATTTGGGGTGCGGTCGAGAGCCAGGCGAATAATTGTTTTCATACACTACAGCGCTGTTACGGCTAGTTTAACTATCCTGAACGTATATGGTTTTTGCAGACCTAAACAGCTTTGTCGGGCCATTTGGCTGGCTGCATAGCACCTGAGGTATAGTTTATAAGTAAACGAAGCGGGTGAAATACTTCCTGCACCCGTAATCCCCGTGACGAATGCTAAAAAAACTTCTAAAAATCGTATTAGGGTTTTTTGCCCTTCCGGTCGTTACTGCAGGTGGTTTCATTTTGTTCGGAGTTGAGCACGAACGGCGTTACGAACCGGTATTTTGTTGCTTCGGCTATTTGAGTTACGGAGAACGGGTATTGGCAGGGCTTGTGGAGTCAACCATCAACCAGGTTATTGGTGAACAGTTTGTGAAGCACCCGCGCCCCCGAGGCAGTAGATGCAATAGAGTAAAAGCTGTTGTTGCAGGCTTGTACTGAGTCCTGAATGAGGAGTGGGATGAGCGTTTACAAACAGGCTTTCCTGACTTTCGTCCATCCATAGTGATGCTGGTTCAGATGGCAGCTTGGCCTGCGTGTTTCATACGTTTTGATGTACCCGACCCATTCAGGTTGTCAAACTGGCTTTTACCGGAGTTGGGCTGAAGTGGTTGTCTCTGAACCTGATAAATGGCTGTTCGATATAGTAGTACATCAGCGTAGATGCCCCGATTGTGCAGGCCCAGTAAACCAGATAGGCAATAAACCGGGTACTTTGAGAAGCATCGACGGGCATTACGCGTTGAATAAGACCCAGGATGATTGACTGGTTGAGCAGGTACATTGAATACGAAACCAGGCTGATGTGCGTGATTGTTTTCGCCAATAACCGGCTGCGCGGTTGCCAGTGGCTCAGGGCCGGCAGCATCAGCATAATCCCGATACTGGTCAGGGTGAAAAAGAAAATGTTGGTCAGGGTAACTGAGTTAAAATAGTTATAGCCTCCATAAATAAACAGGAATCCACCGTAGCAAAGTGTAATACCCCCTAACAGCCATAGACCCGAACCGGCCATCCGCTTCCAGAGTGCCGGTTTGTAGTAGCTGATATAAGCCATCAGGACCCCGAAACCGATGGCATCCAGCCGCATGACGACCACCATTCGGGTCAACATCCAGCCCATCTGCACCTGATTATCGGGAATGCCGAAGCGCACGCCCACCGGTACGACCGTAAGGATCAGCACTGCCCATAAGACGGCCCTTCGGGCGGGTAGGGTCACGCGTACAAGACAAATCAATAGTAACGGGAGCAGTAAATAAAACCACTCCTCAACGGACAAACTCCAGGACTCTGGAAAGAAGTTCGAGGGTAAGTTAGCGAACAGGTTCTGGACAAAAAAGCAGTAGGTCCACAGTTTATCTACCAGTACGATTTGTTTGATCGATGCTTTAATGGTATTGTGCCGGGTTAGTTCAGCCAGGAAAATACCGACATTCAGCAGTAAGACAAACCCGTAGGCGGGCAGGGTCCGAAACCACCGCCTGAACCAGAATACGCGTAAAGCCGCTACCGTAAGTCCTTCGCTCCGCGCGACACCTTTTATCAGGATGCCACCGATCAGATAGCCACTCAGTACGAAAAACAGATCGACCCCATCCGGCAGAGGAATAAACGGAACCAAAAACAGGGCATGGCCATGGTGAAATACGACCAGCAGAATCGCCACAGCCCGCAGCAAATCCAGTCCGGCCCTGCGCTCAGGCAGTGGGTGTAGGGGGCGTAGGTTGGCTAGAGGCCTGATGGGGCGGATGGTTTGAGCAGGATGGAGCATTCAGGGGTGGCCGGGTGTGAACCGATGAGTGACGAAAAACAGCGACAATATAGAAAATAAGCGGGTAAGAAAATACGTATAACGCATGTTACTCCAACCGGCTTGCTGCTCATGGACGGTTAACGACGAATCGGCCCATCATCCAGCATACTTACTGCCGGTTTTGGGATGATACTTGGCTATAAAATCGGTTAAACCATCCACCACGAACTTGCCCGTCAAGGACTTTTCGCTGATGGTAACAAAAAACTCACGGCGGGGCCGCACGTGTGGTCGTAAACGCTTCATCGTTGTGGATGTACTGGGTTTGGTGCTGGCCCTACTAACATCGGCCAGTGTGGGGAGTGAACCGGTGCTTTATTGCTCTTCGCGGCTGTACGCCAACGGTTCACGCGGTTGAAGACCATCATCGCCGACCAGGGTTTCGATGGTATCGATTTTCTGGCCACCGTCAAAGCAACTGGCTAAATGACGGTCGATGTGGTTTGTTGTGTACTGGGCGTGAAGGACTCTCAGCCGGGCCGATTTTATGGTTCATGCAAGCACGGGCCTGGCCTTACGACCCCCTAAACCCGGTGGGCCAGTTGAGCACGAACGACGTTACCAACTGGCATTTTTCCGCTTCGGCGATCTGATCATGCCTGCTTTGAGCTTCCGCTTCGATGAGTTTCTCAATCACTTTGCGGTCATCCTCGCTGGGGGCTACAAAAATCTGGCCTGTCTCGAGCCGTTTTTTTTCAGGCCAGGGCCTGAAATTTTGCCACTCAGACGTCCGAGACGCTAATGGCTTATAAATGGCTGTGGTCGGATGAACGAGTTGCTGCGGGGTGGCAGGGGGCATGGTCAGATGCTGCACCAGGGTGGGAGGTGTCTGCCAGGGCCGAAGGTAGTTCCGGGAGCGATAGGCGTGCTTGGCGATGCCGTGCTGGCGGCCCGGTCGGGCATCAATCGGGTTGGTAATTCCCTGTTGCCAACCACGCACCTTTTGATTGGCAGCAACGATGCTAACCACAGCTGGTTATGGTTTACGGTTGGCTAACGCATAATTGCTTTCACGTTAGCCAACCATAAATCATAAAATCGTCATTTTCCGTCGAAACTCTGGTTCATGTTCCGGTAGAACGTTTTGGCGCTCCACTGACCACCCGCAATGATACGCCGGATGGTGTACAGCGGCATGGTATCGTCGCGTTTATCGGCCAGGGTGAAGGCGGCTGTATACCCACGCTTCTCAATTTCGGGAAGAACGGCATGGCTCCACAGGCCAAAAGGATAAGCGAAATACTTAACCGGCTTGCCCGTGATGGCCTCCAGCTTGGCCTTAGGCTCTTCAACCTGAATCTTCCAGTCGTCGCCCTGGTATTTCTTCACGTTGTGGTGGTCCCAGGTGTGCGCGCCAATCGTGTGCCCTTTGTCCGACAAATCTTTAATCTGCGCTTTATCCATATAAGGCTGTTTGCCGTGACGGCCAATGGCCACTGTCATGATGAAAAACGCTCCTTTGAAGCCGTGCTTATCCAGAATAGGTAAAGCCGTTTCGTACTGATCAAGATCGCCATCATCGAAGGTGAGCATCACTGGTTTTGACGGTAGTGCTGCCCCTTTGGTCAGGTAGGCATAAAGCTGATCGGGCAGAATGGTATGATACCCACTATCGGCCAGCATCTGCATCTGTTCCCGGAAAGAAGCCACAGGAATGATATAATCTTTCGCCCCTTTGGAATCACTACCCCGCCAGTCGCGTATCTGGTGATAACACAGGATAGGTACCTGAGGGCGGGCCAGGATGGTAGCCGCATTAGCAATTGGCCCCGACACGTCGTCGGCTGGTTTGACTTCCGGGTCGGGCGATGAGGGAGCCGTTTCGGTCTTTTCCGCCACTTTTTCAGAACTTGTGGTGGTTTCGCTAGTAGCCGAACCTTTAGACTGACAACCCGTGAGGCCGTTGGTCAATAAAACAGACAGACAAATTGCCGCTGCGAAAGAGATTGTTTTACAGATAAACATAATTTGTTTTATATGGTCCAAACTTACGGAAAAAGTCTATAACACTACTTCCTGATTTTTGATGTTCTTCGTTATTTTGAGAGAATTTTTTGTTCTTAGGCATCGGTTTTGTGCCAAAATCAGTGTGGTTGCCCTAGTCTTTACTTCATGAAAAAAGTTCATTATCTGTTTTATTGCCTCACTCTTTTCGCCTGTTCGGGGAATGAAAAGTCGACCCAGGGAAGCCGGATTAATTCGGTTCAGGTTGCGGATACGATCAATTCGTCAAAAGGAGGTGACGGGGTAGCCGAAGCGCCGGTTTCGAAGCCGGTTGTCAGTACCCGTTCAGTAGGCTGGCAGTACCAGAAGACCATTAATGAGGAAAGAGAAACAATCCATAAAGCATCGCTGGATTCACCTACGCTGCTTCAGTTTGGATTTCCGTACACGGGTGGCTCAACGGCCGCGCTAACCATTCGCCAGCGGCAGCAACAGCCCGCAACGGTTTATTTACAGGTATCGAACGGACAGTTTAACCGGAGTTTTCAGGGTGGGCGTGTTCGTATTCGTTTCGATGGTAAACCGGCGGTAACCTACACGTATTCAGCGGCTGAGAACGGGAGTGCGACCATCATTTTTTTCGATGAAGCCGGGGAACTCATCCGGCAACTGAAAGCGGCTAAAAGAATGGTTATCGATGTTGCCTTTTATGGACAGGGAAACCGGCAGATTGAGTTCCGTACGGCTGGCCTGGTGTGGAACCATTCGTGAAGCCTTATTTGCGTTCCCTGTCAGGCAGCAACGTGTCTGGAAACGAAAGGCGGGAGCTGTTCTTCTACAGGCCGTAGAAAGGACAGGCGTGTTTTTGCCACTGCTCCAAATGGGGAGTTCATTGCCTTACGGAGAAGAATAACAACATTTATCTTTGTCTGACTAACAGGTAATTACTCGTGTACTGTTTATTTATACTATTACTGAAAGATGGTTGTGTTACCGATTAAGTACAAATACTTATCTTTGCTAAAATTTACTCAAGTGTCTTTTAATCAGTGTCTTGTATACTGAAAGGTAAGTAATGCATCTTTATGAATTACCAGTTTATGGATCTCGAAAGTGTGGATACGGAGCAGTTATCCCTTAAAAAAACCTTAGATATTGTTTGTGGCAAGTGGCGATTATTCATTGTCTATCAAATTGGTACTGAGGCACGCCGGTATGGCGAATTAAGACGGATGATTCCGGAAGTGAGTGAAAAAGTTCTGGTTCAGGAACTAAAGTCACTCGTTGAACTGGGCATGATAGAGAAGAAGATTTACGGCGAAGTACCGCCCCGGGTTGAGTACTCGTTGACCACAAAAGCGCTGAAGGTTTTGCCAACCCTTCTTAAGCTCACCGCTATTGGTGAAATATTCCTTGAACCCTAGATAACTGACTTTTTTTGACTTCGGCTCGTTAATTGATAGCACAGAATCAAAAACGGAGTCAATGAATGTAAAGCTGTGTTGTCTTTCTATCTGTATGGCCGGGCTATTGCAATCGGCTCAGGTAAACTGGCAGCATGGGAGTATAGGGCCAACACGGCAATTGGGGCTGATACCAGTTGGCGCTGCAACGATGGATGATCAATACGATAGGGAACTTCAATTCAATATCTACCGGTTTCTGGTATCCGCTCCCGATAGTGGTCGTGTTCGAACGGTAACGATTAAAGCCTACCGGGGCGAACTGCTGCTCACCAAATTTACCGTTCGGGTGGATGGGGCGGTGAGTGGAACCGACGTGGCGGATCTGGATGGTAATCGTTTTCCTGAACTATACCTGTTCAGTACCAGCGATGGCAGTGGTTCATTTGGCCGCGTATATGCCTGGCAGTTCATGCCCGAACGCAAAGCCGATATTTCCCTTCCCCGAAACTGGCTGCCCGAACCTGTGCAGGGATACATGGGGCACGACAGTTTATGGGTCGAGAACAACCTACTTTGCCGAAGGTACCCGATTTATCAGGCTGGCGACGCTAATGCCACATCATCAGGCGGTTACCGGTTGATGCGTTATCAATTGAAACCCGCAGGAACGGGCTATGCGCTAACCGCCAAACAGGAATAACAGGGCTAGTCACTAGACGACTAACCCTGTTGAAACGAGTGGTTTCTAAAATAGTTTGTACCCAATTGAAATGGTAGCAATGCCCAGGAAACCTTTGATTCCCTTGTCTTTATATACTCCACCCACCGGTGCGGCATACCGCAAATCGACATCCAGACAAGGGATTGGTGTGTAGCCAACACCCAGTTCCAGCGCGTACGTAAAGTCTTTGACCTCCAGATTCTGCGCTTCGTACCTGTTCAATAGATTCGTGGTGCCGGTAGTGGCAGGAATGTCCGTTTGGGGAAACGCAACCGCACTGTTGGCGTTCAGGACTCCTCCTGTGTTACGGGTAGCTGTTGCTTTCTGTACAAAGATGAAGTTAGGACCGGCATAGCCGCGCAACTTTCCATCCATCCAGCGTTTGCCAAACAGAATGGGCACATCGACTGCTTCCAGAACGGATTCCGACACTACGTTCAGCGTGGCATTCAGCAAACCGGGCTGTACACTCACAGGAAGCGCATTCGCCAGCGCCGGATTCGCATTGACATCGACCGTAATGATACCTTTCTGTTTTAGCACGAAACGGTTGTACGTTACTTCCGCCTGGATAAAGAAAGTAGAAAAGTTTTTGCGAACCCACAGCCCGCCCGAATAGCCCAGGCCAATGCCGTCGCTTTTGTTTTCCAGGTCCGGTACCTGCACACTCCCTACCATCTGGCCGGGTATGGTAGTGAAGCCGTGCGTAAAGGTTGCTCCCCCCTTGACTCCCCCCTCCAGGGTTGAAAAAAAAGAGGATTGGCCTGAATTTTGAGCTACTGCCGCCGATGCGCTGAAAAGTAGCAGCGTGGCAACTAAAAAATGAGTTGGTTTCATCCGTTTGTTTTATTGTTGCAGCAACACCCGGCGGTAGTCAGCCGGATTGACCTGCGAAATGGTGGAGCCGTATTTGGCGTTGATTCCTTTAATAATTTCATTGGCCATCAGCGCGTAGCCAGCCGGCGTCAGGTGAATCCCATCCAGACTGAATACGCCCCCCTGAATGAAGCTGGATGTGTAGGTAATGCCGTTCTGGGTGAGGCCGGCAGCAGAGCCAACTTGTGTAAGCACCGTATTGGGGTCAACATAGGCTACCCCTTTGCTATCGGCCTGGGCTTTCATAATGCCGTTGAAGGCATCAATGCTGGCGGTCATGGCGGTAACTTCACCCGCGTCCAGTACTACATTATTCGGCAGGGGGTTGGTAGGGCTGAGGCCGTAAGGACCATTCTTAGTGCCTACCGTCGAATTGCCAATACTGGCGTAATTCGTGGCATTGGATAGCATCAGTAAGTCGCCCGCCTGCGTGGCCCGTACGCTGGTAGCCGTCTGGATGTACAGCGCCGTGATGGGGGTAGTTGGGTTAAGCAACAGGTTGATCTGAGCCAGCACCAATGGTATCGACAGGGTAGAAAAGTAGGGTGCGGTTGTAATGTTCGGAATACCAATGACAACGCCTTTCCGGCCACCTTCGGTCAGCTTGTTCATGATAGCCGTAAAGTTGGTAGTGAACAGGGCTGTGGTGGTTAAAGGCGTTACACCACCGGATGTAGCAAACCCGAGCGCATCGTTATTCCCCAGCCAGCAGGAGAAGAAGGTAGCATTGGTCAGATTGTTACTGACATACTGAAAGTAGGTGGTGGTGGGGTCAGCAACCAGCCGCTCAAAATACGGATTGCCTGCCGCCGAGCCGTAACCAACCGTCAGGATATCGGCTGTTCGAATCCCCGGCACACCCAGGTTCTGGTTAGCATCGGTAAACTTAGTGTACAGCACTCCTCCATTGGTGCTGGTTCCCCGTACCGCGCCGGGCGCTACCTGCCCGATGGAGGTGATTAAACTGGTAGGGTCGGCCAGAGAAGGTACCCGTATAAGTTTCAGGTAACCCGAACCGGCGGCCTGGGCTTCGGTAAAGAGCGGCTGGGTAAAACTTCCCCCGCCCGCAGCGGCAAACTGCCCCGCCAGCATGTTGGGGTAGGAGTTCCGCTGACTATCGCGGTAAAGCCCTCCATCCGCATAGCCGGACGTTAGCGAATTGCCCACCGCTACGTATTTGGTAAAATCGGCACTTCCCCTGGTGGGAATAATGGCGGCACTGTTGGCATTGGGGTCAATGTCGTTGTTTTTGCAGGCATTCAGGCCTACCAGTAGGGTTAGTACCAAGCCCCATCGAAACCGATTCTTGTTGTACATGTAGAAACGTAACGTGATTAATTGAGTAAGTAGGATTAACAGAATAATGAAAAGAACGCAAAAGTAGTGGCTTTATGCGCGTGAAAAGCTGGCTATAGGTCAGAAGTATGGGTCCGTTGAAAATAATAATAAACAAACCATAAAGTAGCCGTGTTGTTTGTCAGTAAAGAGTTGACTTAATTGCCATCCATTCACATATTGTTTCATTTTAATCATACTAAACCAATGGGTCTTTTATCATTTTTTAAGGGCGTAGGCGAGAAGATTTTTCACAAGGACGATTCCCAGCCAGCCGAAGCTGCCAAAGTTGAACCCGTTCGGGCGCAGGCATTGCTGGACCACGTAAAAAAACTTGGTCTGGCCTATAATACGTTGACGGTCAAAACAAACGGGGATACAGTTACGCTGACGGGATCGGTTAAGAAGCAGGAAGATGCCGAGAAAATTGCCCTGGCTGTAGGTAATGTAGAAGGCGTATCGGCGGTTGATAACCAGTTGAGCGTAGACGAGCCAACCCCGGAAGGCAAATACTACACCGTGAAATCCGGCGATTCACTGTCGAAGATTGCGAAGGAAGTATACGGTGATCCAATGAAATACGGCGTCATCTTTGAAGCGAACAAACCAATGCTGAAGGATCCCGATCTGATTTATCCGGATCAGGTATTGCGCATTCCGCAGCTGTAAGCAATAAAAAGTACCGATTAAAAACGGGATGAGTGTTGCCAACCGGCAAACTCATCCCGTTTTTATTTCCGAACATTTGCGCACAGTCATGGTTTTACTGGACATACCTCAACGAAAAAATCATGGCCGTTCATTTACTATCGTACCTGAAAGAACAGTTCACCCCGGCAGTAGTCGATCAACTTAGTAACGAACTGAACGAAACGCCCGCTGGCACCCTTAAAGCCATCAACGGTGTCGTGCCAACGCTGCTGGGGGGGCTTACCCGCCAGATTCAGTCGGCAGGTGGGCCATCGTCGATCATTAGCTTCTTTGACAAGCAGGAATACGAGTCGGTCCCGCTGGATATAAGCCAATCGGTAGGAGAGCACCCCGCCGATGCCGGAAACAGTCAGGCCGGGCGTTCGTTTCTGGACCATATTTTTGGTGATAATCTGACCCGTACCACCGAACTGATAAGCCTGTACAGTACCACAAAACCGCAGTCGGTTCTGGCTATACTGACGCAGGCAGGCACGGTGCTGATGGGCGTTTTGGGACGGCAGGAGCAGGAAAATGGTCTGACGGCCGAAAGCCTGAAAACGCTGCTTCTGGGGCAGGCGACGGAGTTCAGGAAGGCACTCCCCGGCGGACTGGACGGCGTGGGCAGTTTGCTGGGTTTTGATGAACTGGTAACGCCTGCCGGGCCGGAAACGGAGGTGCAGGGAATGGATAACTTCAGTGGAACGGTCATCAATCCAAATATTCCAAAAAGTGCCGAAGGAGATCGGCGGAATGAGAACAAACGGTGGTTGCGCTGGGCACTCGTTGCCATTGCCGTTCTGGTGGCTGCGTTGCTGATCCAAAAGTGCAGCGAAAATCAGAATAGCGTAGACGGCATCAGCACGGATTCTACCGCCCGGGTGGAATCGAACGCCGTGGAGGATACTTCGGCCGCAACCAAAGCGAGCATCCGGGAAGCCAACGGGCAGGTGTACGATTCAACGGCTTCGGGACCGCTCGGTATCCGCGACTCAACGGACATAAAGCGATAGAGAGTTTACGGATCGTCGTTGCCAATAAGAGCAGGAACAATGGGCCGTTCAATGGCCGGACCACAAACCGTTCTTATCTTGCGCCATAATTCAAGTCAATCCGTAACTCCTCTTTTATGTTTGTTGACGCCATTGAACGCGTTGATCTGTTTACCCGTCCCCTGCATTCGATTGTCAGACTGTATGGGCACGACGTAGTGGTGCCGGGCACGGCTACCCTTTTCTTTGTGAATCAGCAAGGATGCGCCATAACCTGCAAACACGTAGCCGACCTGATTGCCCAGGCCGATTCTATTTTTCATAATTACCGGGAATTTCAGGGCGCCCGCAAATCGGTGGTGCGGGAAAAAAACGCCAAGTACCTGATGAGCCAGCTGGAAGCCCGGTATAAGCTCAGCGTCGACACCATCATTCGGGTTCTCAACAACTTCGTCGGCTGCGTCGATCAGTTTCAGCAACTGCATATAGACCGGCACCCGACGCAGGATCTGGCCCTGTTGCGTTTTGAGGGGTTCAACCGAATTCTGTACAAATCACACGCTACATTTCTGGGCGATACCAGCCGGGTAAAACCGGGCCGTAGCCTGTGTCGGCTGGGGTACCCGTTCCCCGAATTCACCAACTTTCGGTATAACTCCGCCATGGACGATATTGAGTGGATCAGCACCGGAAGGGCTACGTCGCCCTCATTTCCCATCGATGGTATTGTTACCCGCCTGTCGGGCGATGGCAACACCATTTCGGGTATCGAACTGAGCACGCCCGGTTTGCGGGGACAGAGCGGAGGGCCGCTGTTCGATACGAATGGCCTGATTTATGGCATGCAGTCGGCTACCAATCACCTGCACCTCGGCTTCGATATTGAAGATCACGAAGTGCTCATCAACGGCCGAAAACGGCGGGTGTCCAACTATCCGTTCCTAAACGTGGGCCGGTGCGTTCATGTCGATGTAATCAAGGCTTTCCTGCGGGAAAAAGGTGTTACGTTTTATGAAGGGTAATGGCTTGTTGCTGCCCGAAAAGGTCATTTATAAACCCGCTGGCCTTATCTTTGAGAAACCAACGCTTTTTGTATGACGCAACCCGATGTTCAACACCTAAAGCAAACTACGCTCCCGGCCGATGCGCTCGCCCTGCTCAAACGCCTGATAGCGACCCCGTCATTCAGTCGGGAAGAAGGCCAGACCGCCCGGCACATCGAAGCGTTTTTTCAGGAAAAAGAAATACTGTTCGAGCGGCTAAAAAACAACGTCTGGGCCAAAAACCGCTGTTTCGATCCCGCCAAACTGACTCTTTTACTTAATTCTCACCACGACACCGTCAAGCCTAATCCGTCCTGGACGCTCAATCCGTTTGAACCGCTGGTGCGGGATGAGAAACTGTTTGGGCTGGGCAGTAATGACGCGGGGGGCTGTCTGGTTTCGTTGCTGAGTACCTTTGCATGGTTCTACGACCGGCCCGATATGGGGTACAATATCGTGATGGCTGCCACCGCCGAAGAAGAAATATCGGGTCGCGACGGGTTGGAACTGCTCCTGCCCGAACTACCCCCCATCAGCTTTGCCATCGTGGGTGAACCCACCGAGATGGAGTTGGCTATTGCCGAAAAAGGGCTGCTTGTGCTCGACTGTACGGCACATGGCGTGAGCGGTCATGCCGCCCGCAATGAGGGAGAGAACGCCATTTACAAAGCGATTCAGGACATAAACTGGCTGACTACCTATCAATTTCCGAAGGTGTCACCCACGTTGGGAGCTATAAAACTTTCGGTAACCATCATCAATGCCGGTACGCAGCACAACGTCGTACCGGATACCTGTACGTTCACGATTGATGTACGGGTAACGGAGCAATACACGCTGGAAGAAGTAATCGAAACCATTCAGGCGAACATTCAGTCGGATGTGAAACCGCGTTCTATTCGGCTCAAACCATCGTCTATTCCCGCCGACCACCCCATCGTGCAGGCCGGACTGGCGCTGGGTCGCCATACCTACGGTTCCCCCACTACCTCCGACCAGGCCGTGCTCAACTGTCCATCGCTCAAGTGCGGGCCGGGGCATTCGGGCCGGTCACATTCGGCGGATGAGTTTATCTACCTTCGGGAAATTACGGAGGGAATAACCGGCTACATCCAGATGCTGGAGCAGGTTTTATAAGAGGATGAAGAATGTAAAATGTAAAATGAATAATGTGGTATATAGTGTTCATTCTCCCTTTCTCTTTTGACAAGCGTACGATTCTATGAAATGCATGAAAGCAATCCATTCGCTATTTTTCTGTTTACTATCCGCCACTTCGTTGCTGGCGCAGCCGACGGTGAAACCTTCTCCCCGCCAACTAGCCTGGCAACCGATGGAAACCACGGCTTTCTTACATTTCACAGTCAATACCTACACGGACAAAGAATGGGGAGACGGCACCGAAAGTCCGGCTATTTTTAACCCAACTAAACTCGATGCCCGGCAGTGGATCAAAGCCCTGAAAGAGGCCGGGTTTAAACTGGCCATTATCACGGCCAAGCACCACGATGGCTTTTGCCTCTGGCCATCCAAAATGACCGGGCATTCGGTGAAAAACAGTCCCTGGAAGAACGGAAAGGGGGATGTGGTGCGTGAAGTGGCGGATGCCTGTCGCGAATTTGGCCTGAAATTCGGTGTGTACCTGTCGCCCTGGGACCGGCACGAACCCCGCTACGGCACGGCTTCGTACAACGACTATTACAAAAGCCAGCTGCGTGAATTGCTCACCAACTATGGGCCGGTTTCGGAAGTGTGGTTCGATGGGGCCAAGGGTGAGAACGCCAAAGACATGACCTACGATTTTGACGGGTACTGGGCTATCGTGCGCGAACTGCAACCCAATGCCGTTATGTTTTCGGATGCCGGACCGGATGTGCGCTGGGTAGGCAACGAAGCTGGCAACGCGGGCGAAACCTGCTGGTCGACCATCAACACGGCGGGTTTGGCTCCCGGCAAAGCCGACTCCAAATACCTGAATATTGGCGACCCGAACGGTAAGCAGTGGGTTCCGGCCGAAACGGACGTGTCCATTCGTCCCGGCTGGTTTTATCACCCCGCCGAAGATGCCAGGGTGCGGTCGGGTAAGAATCTGGTGAACCTATATTATCAGTCGGTGGGGCGAAACAGTTTGTTGTTGCTCAACGTACCCCCCAATCGGGAGGGACTGTTTTCGGAGCCGGACATCGCCAGCCTGAAGGAATTTCGCAGTATCCTGGACGAAACGTTCAAGAACAACTTCGTAGCCAAACAACCCAACCTGGCCGACGGTAAACTGGGAACGTTCACAACCCTACCGGCCAACCAGCCGCTGGTGCTGGAGCTAAACGGCGAACAAACCTTCGACCGGATTTCGATTCAGGAGAACATCGCCACCGGGCAACGGGTAGCCAGCGGGGAGGTGGAGTACTGGAACGGTACCGACTGGCAATCCCTCCAGACCTTCACCACGGTAGGCTACAAGCGACTCATGCGGTTTCCGGCGGTGAAAGCAACCAGACTACGGGTGTCCTTCACAAACACCAATGGCCCCGTACAATTGGCCGAAGTGGGCGTGTATAAGGCATCGGCGCGGGAGGAGTAAAACCGGGTAACTCATACGATACGGTCTATACGAAGCCTACTCCGACAGCCACCCCACCTTCCTGCGCCAGCTATCGTACTCGTCCTTTTCTAACTGCTTCTCGACTGCGGTTGGTTGTTTTTTCGGTTCAGTCCCCCTCTGAAACGTCAATTCGGCCAACCGCTCTTCAATAGTGTTCAGCCCCAGTTTTCGACGACGCTCATTCACCTCGTTGACAGGCGCATCAAGCTCGTAGCAAACAAGCTTGCCTTGCTCATCGTCTGTAAACTGAGTTCCGTACGACTGAGGGCGGTTCTCGTATAGGGCAATCCGGTCTGACAGGAAAGCCACGTTAACCGGGTCAATAGTTCCGGCTTTTCCCTGCTCTATTATCAGAGCAAGGCAGTCTTTCATGAATGAAGATAAACTGATAGCATGTTGAACAATCAGCCAGGCCGCCTGACTGCCTTCTTCTCCAACTCGTTCATGCGTAGGCCAGCCGATTTGGTCGATTATTTCCTGAAGTCGCCGGGCGTTTTCGAGGTGAATCTTCTCCATCTCCGGATTGTAGCCACCGAATAGTTTCCCTTCGTCAATGAGCTGTTGTCTCACTGAAAGGTCGCGCTCACGTCGCTCGACTAACTCCTGTGCTATAGCAGGATGTGACATTTTTATCGTGAAAGATTTCTGTTAGGCGTTCAAGCTGTCACCGGGAAATAGCCTCGCGAGCATTTTGTAATCGGTTCATCCAATGACCCAAAGGGCTGATGGTGACCGGAGGGCGACGTTTAAATACACGGAAGGTTGGGCGCTGTTGGCCCGCCTTCGGGACGCGCTGCCTGTGTGCCGGAACGGGGACAAAGCGTTCTACAACTGTACATCAAACCGCTTCTGCAGTAGAAGTCTGTTATTCTGCCTGACTTCAAACAACCACTCACCTGGTTGGGCCTCCCAAGTATACTCGAATCGGTAATAATCAAAATTGGTCTCACCAATAGCGCCCACTTTCCTTTCTGTTACCTCAGCGAATGCAGATTTTGATTCAGGATTAACCATTTGCGGGTGCTTAATACACGTTTCAAATAATTCTGCATTCTCTTCATCTATCCCCCTTCAATAGTCCGGTGATTCCTAGGCTGCAATACAGCCAAAACTGTGCAACTGACGTAGTTGTGTCTGATTTATTTGCAACTTAGCCTCTTCCGGTAAGATGCTTATAAATCGTTCGAGCAGTAACTCGTTGTGATAGCGGGTCTTAGCATTAGCCATAGAGAACGCTTTACGCTCTGTATCGACTGCTGTTAACCCTGATTCTACTTTCGCTACATTCACCACAGAGAGGGCCATGTTGGTGTGAAATTCCAGCTTGTTGATCGACCGCGCCTGACAATCCGAAAGACCCNTGAACTGTTTCCCATCCCGAATCAGAAACTCTTGCTGATAGCGCAACCGGTAATACTTAACCAGTTGAACTGCATTCAGGCTCAAATCTGTCGAGAAATAAGGGCGATAACTCTGAACCTCACCCTGCACGTCGAGTTGCTGCACATACGCTAAACGGATCGTGCGTTTGAGAAAGAGGCAGTTCACCAA
>NZ_KB893558.1 GCF_000374085.1 Spirosoma spitsbergense DSM 19989
TAGGAGTTACGCAAATTCATGTATCCAGTTTCGTTGAGTCTCTCGATAGAGTTCGTCTCGTAGGCCGTAAACCGACCCAATGAGCCCATCCCGACTCATGGCCGCTAACTTTTGGAAGGCCCGTAAAACACTGTATAGATGAGTCGTAATGGCCGAGGTCAGCCGAACATAAAACCGCTCGGCCTGACAGACCTGTTTGATGCTACGAAATAAGTCCTCTACCTGCCAATGAGCCAGATGCACCTGCTCAAAACAAGCAACCGTGTACAGATGGGCCTGTGCATAAGCCCCATCTGGGTGATACAGTAGATAGTGTCGCGCGTTGCCGTCTTTGCCAACTCTCCGAAACACCGCTATAAAATCGAACCCTTTCAGGTGAGTGAACAAGCCGCTGGCTGGTATATCAGCCCGTCCGACTTGCTCATACTCACCTGGTTGACTGGACACCAGCCGGTTCTTCTCCAGACCCATCATGACCCCTATTTCTAAATTGCGCAGGAATTTGAGGTTGTCCAAACTACAGAACCAGCTATCAGCCGTCACCCAAGCCGGACGCAATCCCCACTGCCAGAGCTCCCGCATCATCTGCTGAAAGTAGTCATTCTTAGTTTTACCCTCTTCTTTTCGGTAGAGTCTGAAGTTAACCGGCACGCTATGACCCTTGTGGGTATAAATCAGTACCAGCAAATCAATACCCTGAACGGCTCGGTGATGCTTGCCGGACCAGAACTTGCCTACTAACTCGGTGGTACCTGCCTGGGTATAGGGTTTATCAAGTACACTATCGTCGGTTGAGAGAATACCACCCTGTAAGTCAAGACTATCCCGAACCGATTCAAACAAATCACGGCCTGTATATTCGGCGTTAATTAGAAATCGATTGACCTCATCATGAGACACTTGTAAGATTTGTCCCGCTTTGACGCAACTACTTCGAGACACGTTGCTCATTAGATAGGCTACATACTCATCAATTGCCATAACGCCTGATAAAATTTGATCCTTACTCTAACTTACTACTTTTTCGTAACTCCTATACTACTAAAATGCGCAGAAAAACAGCCGTTTTTGATGAAATTTCGACCTTCATTGCCGGGATGAATCCGGGAAAGGTAAAGGATTTTACGCCTTCCCCCGTTCATCAGCAGCGGCTGGACTTTTTACTGGACAAGCAGCGTGAGAGCCCCCTTTCTTCTGAGGAAAAAAGCGAAGTAGAACAATATCTCATCGTTAACCGGATTGTTGGCCTTGCCAAAGCCAGGGCTATTCAGTTATTGAATCATGAGTAGAACGGTTAATTTTTAGACAGCAATTGACTGAAATGAACTTGTACCCCTAACCTGACTGGTGCTGTCACCAGTCAGGTTAGGAGATGAGAAATAAGGTTACTCTTGAATTTCACTTACTTCACCGACACTTGCCCCGTGATGGCTGCGGCTTTGTCGACCTGGTCGGTGAACCGGTCGAGGGTGGCGGCTGTCGACCGGATTTGCTGGTCGGCTTCCGTCCACTTCCGCTCTTCGATGGCTTCCCGGATGCCGGGTAGTGTTTTTACGCCGTAGCCAGTGTAGAAGCCGGGTGCGTAAATCTGGTGTTTGAACCATGGCCTGCGGGGTAAACCGGTTTCACTCAACAGGTAACGCTCTGTTTGATAAAGGAGTAAATTCAGTTCCAGCTTCTGCGCGTCCGAGAGCGAAGACTCTTTTTTACTCCCCTTATCGTATTCACGGGCACTCTTCTCCAGGCGGAGCAATGCATTTTCGAGGGGAGAAAAATTCAGGTAGGGGACGGGTTCTTTGCGGGTTGGCGGTAAAAGGGTTTCCTTCGGGTCGGCCACCGAGTCGTACCGTTTATCCTGAATGAGTTGATTTTGCCGGTCGGTTTCGGCCCGCATCGTTTCGGCCAGCTTCTTTACTTCACTCCCGTAGCGGGCTACCGTATTGGAAAAACTCTGGAAGGAAAAAGGCAGCACATCGGCATTGGCCAGCCGAAGGACACAACGGCCCATCGTTTTCGCCAGGGCAACGCCATAGGCAAAGTCGGTATCTTTAAACTTAACATAGTCCTCGTACGAATCATACACGGAGTGGTAATCTCCGCCCGCGTCCTCACCCCCAAAACCAACATTCATAGCCGCAATGCCTGCGTGCTGTAAAAAGGAGGTGTAATCGGAGCCGGAGCCCAGGGCTTCGATGCGCATGTCGGTCCCCGACTGGGCTTCCTGCCGGGCTTCGGGAGAGCCGTTCACCAGATTAGCCGCCCGACGCCGTTCCAGGATCGAGATGCCTTTTTCCGGGTCGGTCACATCGCGGGCTACCTGATTGAAAAAGGGTTCCAGCGTGTGCGAGCCGCCCGCGCCCAGAAATCCCCGGCCGTTGCCATCGGTGTTCAGGTAAGCTACCACATTTTTCTTCAGCAGCTGCTCATTGGTTTCCACCCATTCGGTCGAGCCCAGCAGACCCGGCTCTTCGCCATCCCAGGCCGCAAAAACGATCGTGCGTTTGGGTTTCCAGCCCGTTTTGGCCAGCTCACTCAGCGCGCGGGCCTCTTCCAGCACGGCTACCATGCCACTAACTGGGTCAGCAGCGCCGTTTACCCAGGCATCGTGGTGGTTGCCGCGCATAATCCACTGATCGGGAAATTCACTGCCTTTCATGGTGGCAATGATGTTATAAACCGGCTCGGTTTTCCAGTCGAAGGTGAGTTTCAGGTGTACTTTGGCCGGACCCGGACCCAGGCGGTACGCAATGGGCAGGCCACCCCGCCAGGCCGCAGGGGCCATCGGGCCTCCCATCGCTTTCAGCAACGGTAGCGCATCGGCGTAGGAAATGGGCTGCACCGGTATTTTCATGATGGTTGGAGCCGATTTATAATCCAGCCGCTTGGCATCTTTCGTGGCGCCGTAGCCGGGCGTGAGCGGGTCGCCGGGGGCTACGGGCATGTCGAGGACGGAGCCACGCTGCACCATCGTTTCGTTTTTGAACGGTCCTTTGGGATACACATCGCCCTGGGCGTAGCCGTCGTCTTTGGGGTCAGAATAGATAATACATCCGATGGCTCCTTTTTCGGCGGCTACTTTTGGTTTGATACCCCGCCAGGAACCGCCGTATTTGGCGATTACGATTTTTCCTTTTACATCGATGCCCCGCCGTTCCAGTTCCTCGTAATCACTGGGGACGCCGTAGTTGACAAAGACCAGTTCGGCGGTAACGTCGCCATCTGCCGAGAAGCAGTTGTAGGTAGGGAGTTGTTCGCGGGTTTGCTTCGACACGGGGTCTTCTTTGACGGGGGCTTCAACCAGACCCGCTTTGAACGCAGTGGGACTTACCAGTTCCAATACCCGGATTTTGGGCGTGGGAAACAGTACGTACGATGTGTCGATACGGGTGTCGTAGCCCCAGGATTTGAACAGGGAGGCCATGAAACGGGCGTTCTCCCGGTCGTAGGGGGAGCCAACATGGTGGGGTTGTGCGGCCAGTTTTTTCATCCATTCGCGCAGGTTATCGGCTTTTAGCTGGGCATCGAACTGACTTTCCAGGGTGTACTCTGCCGAAGCCTGAGCAGGCGCAAAGCCCAGTAGCGGTTTTGTGGGAGCGGGTGCCTGTGCGGGGCTGTAGTGACTGAGCAGCAGACCGGCCAGCAGGAAGAAAGACTGTCTTGTGAAGCGAAGGAGCATGTGTATCAGGTTGGTTTTTATAGGTAAAGAAACAAGTTAGAATTCAAGTACGTAATACTGACAGCGGAATGATTGACCAAATTCCTGAATGTTCCGCTGATAGGTTGGCGTAAAGCCATGCCGTTCGTAAAACTGCATAAGTTTAGGGCGGGTCGCATCCGTTTCGAGCTGAAGTTGATTGATACCCCGGCGCAGGCACTCGTTCCGACAAAAATCCATGATGGTATCGAACAGGTTTTGTTTGGCCAACGATCGTCGAATGGCTAATTTATGAATAAAACCCGATGTATTGTCCGGCACGTCGGGCCAGAAAAGTGGGTCTTTCCATTGTAGAATAACCGTTGCTGCTGGTATGTCATCAATGTATAGGACGTAACAATTGCCTTCGGTGTATGCATTCATCAGGTTATCGGCCGTGAGCGTGTCGATAGACCACAGCGTTTGGTTGGTATCGACGAGCCACTGGCCCACTTCGCGCAGTATTGCCAGAAACCTGTCGGGCTGGTCGTTTCGGAAAGAATAGTGCATGGTAAGCGTACCGCTATTTGTCAGTAGAAAGGATTTTTTAACAGTTGAACACGCTGACAAGTTAAGCACCTATGACCAAAACAAACAGAACAATCCTGCAATCGCTGGGTAGCGGCCTGATGGGGGCCTGCGTACTGACCGTACTTCATGAAACGGCCCGCCGGTTCATTCCCGATGCGCCCCGGGCCGACGTGCTGGGTATGCGGGCCATTACCAAAGTGATGGAAACTGTGGACAAAGAACCCCCCGCCGACGACGAACTGCACAAATGGGCAACCGGTGGGGATATCCTCTCGAATACGCTGTATTACAGCCTGATTGGTCTGGTAAAGCCGAAAAATGCCCTGCTGGCCGGAACGGCTCTGGGGCTTGTTGCGGGGCTGGGTGCCGTTGGTTTGCCCGGTCCGATGGGGCTGGGAACCGCTCCTACCCGCCGAACGGATGCTACGGCTGCCATGACCGTTGGCTGGTATGTGGTGGGTGGTCTGGTGACGGCCGTTGCATTCAGAGCCTTGAGAAAGAAGCGACTGCCTAACGTGCTTTCTTTTTGAAAAAGTAACGCTGACGTTTTTCAATACCCTTCGAAACCAGAATGAGCGTTTGCCGGGTTGTAGACCTGATACTAAACGGCAGACTGTGTGACCTATGAAAGCGATTCAATTTACTCAAACCGGCGGGCCGGACGTTCTCACGCTTACCGATCTTCCCACGCCATCACCCAAATCAGGAGAGGTGCTGGTTCGGCTTGCGGCTATCGGCATCAATTACATCGACACCTATCACCGTACCGGATTATATTCGGTACCCCTGCCCTACATACCCGGTTCGGAAGGGGCCGGGGTTATTGAGCAGGTGGGTGAAGGCGTAACCGGATTAAGCGTGGGGCAGCGGGTTGCCTATGCCATGCAGCCCGGTTCCTATGCCGAATACGTCAGTATTTCCGCCGATAAAGTGGTGCCTGTTCCGGATGGCATGACCGACCAGCAGGCCGCTGCCGTCATGTTGCAGGGTATGACCGCGCACTACCTGGCCTTCTCAACGTACCCGATCCGGCCGGGTGATACGGTATTGATTCATGCCGGCGCAGGTGGCGTAGGGTTATTGCTCACGCAGATAGCCCGTATGCGCGGAGCACGGGTCATCACTACGGTGTCGACCGACGAAAAAGCGCAGCTCTCCCGTGAGAATGGCGCCGATGAGGTCATTCTGTACACTCAAACCGACTTTGCCGAGGAGGTAAAAAAGCTAACCGGCGGGCAGGGCGTTAACGTGGTCTATGATTCGGTGGGGAAAAGTACGTTTGAGGGAAGCCTGGACTGCCTGAAGCCGGTGGGTATGATGGTGTCGTTTGGCAATGCCAGCGGAGCCGTGCCTCCTTTTGCTCCGGCTTTATTGGCGGCAAAAGGGTCGCTGATGTTTACCCGCCCGTCGCTCGCGCATTACATCCTGACGCGGTCGGCCCTGCTGGAACGGGCGGGTGCGCTGTTCAACTGGGTGGCCTCGGGCCAGCTTAGGTTGGAAATTCAGCAACCCTACGCCCTGGCCGATGCTGCCCAGGCGCACCGCGACCTAGAGTCACGTAAAACAACCGGTAAACTGTTGCTGATTCCCTGACGAAACAATAATCAACTGAAACCTCATAGAACGACTGGGAATCAGGTTGAAATCTGGTCATATTGGTAAATGTAACGATGGCAAAACAACACATTGGCCTGATTGGCCTGGGAAGCATGGGTACGCCCCTGGCGTACAATCTACTGGCAGCCGGTTATCCGCTGACGGTGTATAACCGCACCGCCGAAAAAGTAAAGCCACTGGTTGAGAAAGGGGCAAAGCAGGCAGATAAATCGGAAGATGTCGCGCAACCCGGTGGCCTGGTTATTACGATGCTCAGCAACGATGAGGCCGTAAAAGAAGTGGCCATGAATGATGCCTTCGCCAGTCGGCTGGGTAAGGGCGGGATTCACCTGTCGATGAGTACCATCTCGCCCGACACCGCCCGGCAACTGGCAGAACACCACGCCCGTTTTGGCGTTTTGTACGTTGCTGCACCCGTACTGGGTCGTCCGCAGGCCATCGCGGATCGGAAAGCGTGGGCCTGTGTATCGGGGGAGGCCAGTGCCCGCGAGGTCGCGAAACCCATTTTGCTGGCTGGAGCTGTTCAGTCTGTGTATGATTTTGGGGACGAACCCGCTGCGGCTAATGTGGTGAAACTGGCGGGTAATTTCCTGATTGCGTCGGCCATCGAAGCCATGTCAGAAGCGATGACCGTCGCGGGAAAAAGTGGTATCGACCGGCAGACACTGCTCAATCTACTAACGGAGACTATATTCCCCAGCCCGATTTACAAGAACTACGGCCAAACTATAATTGACCGGACGTACGATAAGCCGGGGGGATTCCGGTTGCCGCTGGGCCTGAAAGATATGAACCTGGTACTGCAACTGGCCAGCGAAGCAGAAACGCCCATGCCCCTGGCGCAGTTGCTGCAAAACCGGCTCCAGACCGCCGTTGCCAAAGGACGAACGGACTGGGACTGGACGGGTCTGGCTGCCGGTGCTGCCGACGACGCCGGACTGTGAAGGGGCGTAGAACTGGTACTACCTTATGCCCAGTAAAAAGCCGCGTTCAACGAGTGTTGACGCGGCTTTTTGTTGGGCTACTTCAGAGACAGAGCCGACTTATTTGGCGGCCAGAATATCGACCATTTCAATGACTGGGTCCGACGCGAGTAAATCCGCAGCGTTGGCCATCAGCGCGGCTGCGATGGGGCCGTTGAGGTGCGCCTGCCGACCAGCATCATCGGGGAAGGTATCAAAAATGCCAAACGTCGATGGCCCCAGCTGAACGGCGTACCAGGTAACGGTAGCGGGTTCATTCTGGGCGAGCGGTAAGGCGCTCTTTAAAAAATCAGCGACAACCTGCTCTTTGCCGGGCTTGGCTTCCAGCCGTACCTGTAGTCCTACAGTAACCATAAATAAGGTGAGTTTTAAGGGTGATTTGAATACGCCCAATCCGCCAAACGGATGGTACTTATCAATAGGTAAGTACGTTAACCGGGCCAATTAAGATTGCCCGGAAGAAGTTATCTTCTTTTACCCTGTCAATCAGCACGCGAAGGCCCGATTTTAGCATTCTTCCGACTCGCAGTCATCGTGCTGCATACTCGTTTCCGTTTCGAGCGTAACGGGACTGATGCTAAGTCCTCTGGAAAACTCCTTTTATGCACTGGTGAATCGGTTGTCCCAGATGTGACGACATCTGCCCCAAAACTGACAGGGCCTCTGTAGAAATCGGTAGACCTTTGACCTGACCAAAGCGGATACTCCGCCCGTCAACTCCTCTAACTGGTTTGCCACCCATGAAAACGCATCATTTAACCTTCGTCATTGCCCGTTTCGCTGTTAGTTTAGTCATCGTAGCGTCGATGGTTCAGCTCGTTGGTTGTACACCTACCGACATCAACCCAGTTGCAACGTCAACGGCCCCGGTTCACATTACCGACCCATCACCCAAACCTATACCAAAGGTTTTTTGTCCAGACTGCATTGATGGGGATGTGCCCCGTATTGAACCACAACCAGTTACACAGAAATGACGGCGAACGTTCGGGGTAATAAGTAGGAATGAACCCCCTGCTAGACGGGTACCCGAGGCCGATCAAACCAGCTTTATCCTCTCGCTGCGTCTGATGGCAACCCGTCGGTACCCCACTGTCTTTTGACTGACAAACTGGTTCAACCGTCTCGACGGATCATGCTTCACTTGCCAAAAAGGCTGGTTTTAATCTGTTTGTTGATAAAGTTCTGACTACCATTAAATTATCAGTTGCATTCCTGGCCAACTCCGTTAGTTTTGTCAAGCCTGCTACTCCACAAAAAAGGCCTGCTCTTTATGACGACAAAAATTCTGCTGGCCGATGACGAAAGTGACCTGGAAGACCTCTTTATCCAACAGTTTCGACGCCAGATTCAGAACCATACCTATGAATTTATCTTCGTTCGGGATGGGCGGGAAGCCTTAGCCGTGCTGGAGCAACAGCCTGATATTGATGTAGTGCTCAGCGATATCAATATGCCCGGTATGGACGGACTAACGCTGCTGGCCAGACTGCCCGAGATCAACCCCATTATCCGCACGGTGATGGTTACGGCCTACGGCGATATGAACAACATTCGGACGGCGATGAACCGGGGTGCTTTCGACTTCGTGACCAAACCCATCAATTTTCAGGATTTGCGGGCCACTATTGAAAAAACGATCCGGCACGTGCAGCAACTGCGCGAAACCGCCGAACTGAAAGCGATGGACGAACTGAAAACGCGTTTTTTTGCCAACATCACCCACGAACTCCGCACCCCGCTCACGCTGATCGTTTCGCCGGTGGATAAGCTGCTGGAAACGCCGGATCTGCCGGTGATTTACCAGCAACAATTGTCGACCGTTCGGCGCAACGCCCTGCAACTGCTCCGGCTCATTAATCAGTTGCTGGACATCAACAAACTGGAAGCCCGGCAAATGGAGCTGGTGCAGGAAGTAGGCGACTTACCCCGCTTTATCGGGCAGGTGGTGGAGTTGTTTCGACCTTCTACCGACATTAAACAACTGACGCTGACGTACCAATCGGATATGGTTTCGGGTAATCACCTGTTCGATGCGGGCAAGTGGGAAACGATCTTGTTCAACTTACTGTCCAACGCTATCAAGTTTACGCATACCGGCGAAATAAGCATTCACCTGGCGCAGGTGGCCGATACGGCGCTGCTGACGGTACGGGATACCGGGATTGGCATTTCGGCCGATAAGCTGCCCCATATCTTCAACCGGTTCTGGCAGGCCGGGCCGCGTTCGGTCGATAACGCCCGGACCCGCGCCTACGAAGGGACGGGCATTGGTTTAGCCCTGGTCCACGAGTTGACGTACCGGCTTGGCGGGACCATCCGGGCAGACAGTCAGGCAACTGGGTCGGGCGGGCCGGTGGGCACCTGTTTTGCGCTTACGATTCCGATTCAATCCATAAACGACTCGCTGGAAGCCCAACCGGTTGTTGCCCCAACCAGCCAGATTGACCTGCCTTACCTGACCCATGAGTCAACGAATGGGGCCGAAGGGATACCGTCCGGTCAACAGCCGTTGGTGCTGATCGTGGAAGACAATGCGGAACTGCGGGAATTTATGGTCGCCGAACTGGCCACCACCTACCGGATGCTGTCGGCAGATAACGGGCACGACGGCTGGCTGCTGGCCAAAGAAGAGTTGCCCGACGTCATCATTTCCGACCTGATGATGCCGCAGATGGATGGGTATGAACTGATTGACCGGCTGCGGAATGATGCGGCCACCGATCACATCGCCATTATGCTGCTCACGGCGAGCAGCGAGGCCGACAACCGACAGAAAGGCCTGGAACACGGGGCCGATGAGTACCTGACCAAGCCCTTCAACATGCGGGAGTTACGCCTGCGGCTGCGCAATTTACTGGGTCGCCAGCAGAAACTACGGGAGCAATACCGCCAGCAGTTTGCCCAGCCCGACTCGCCGGGGGCGCTGGCCAGCGTGCCCGATCAGTTTTTACAGCGGGTGTACCAGCTGCTGGAACAACACCTGGACGACTCCGCGCTGAGTGTGGAGTGGCTGGCCGAACAACTGGCCATGAGCCGGAAAACGTTTTACCGGAAAGTTCAGTCGCTGGTGCAGCTATCCCCAGTTGACCTGATCCGGCAGTATCGGCTGCGCAAATCCATCGACCTGTTGAAAGCGGGGCACAATGCCTCCGAAACAGCGTACATGCTGGGCTTTGAATCGCCCTCGTATTTTGCCCGCGTCTTCCGCGAGTTTTACCATCAATCCCCAACCGAATACCTGAACCGCACTTGACTCAAATGGAGCAGCTTATGACCCAAAAGTGACCGGGCGACAAGCAAGGAACGATGACCTTTGACCTGTTCACTATTCGTCACCCAACTCCTTACTGCTATGTCTCGATTTTCCACGACCGCCCTTACCCTCGCCCTGGCCGTTTTCATCACCGCCATCAGCTTTACGCTCCTTGTTGCCAGTTGGTATCTGATCAACAACTTGCTCAACCCGCCTGTACCCTTTATCTCTCTACCAGCCAGTTTGTACCAATAACCTTCACCATGCTATCACGCCTGCTACTAATCTGTTTCCTTTTCTGCTCCAGCCTGCGCCCCGCCTTTGCCCAACGCAAAACAGGGCAAGCCCGGCTGGATTCGCTACTGGCCGAACTGCCCCGTGCCAAACCCGATACCAACCGCGTGAATCTGCTATATGCGATAAGTTCTTCCTATTCCCGTACTAGCCCAGGTTCTTCTTATTCCCGTATTAATCCCAATGAAGATATCAACTACGCCAATCAGGCCCTGGAACTTGCCCGGCAGTTGGCCTGGAAAAAAGGCATGCTTGTTGCCTATCTTGGTTTAGGAATTACATATGCCAACAAGTTCGATTATCCCCAGGCCATGAAGGCTTACTTGAGTGGCTTGAAGATTGCTGAAGAAAGAAAAGATAAATTCGGAATTATTGCAATTAGTACTATAACACTCTATATGGGTAATATTTACTCATCCCTGGCCAATTATCCCCAGGCCTTAGCCTACTATGAAAAATCGCTGAAAGGTTCTGAGGAATCAGGCAGTAAAACCGGAGTGGTGGTTGGTCTGAACAATATAGGTAGCGCATACAGCGAACAAGGTGAGTATGGTAAAGCGCTGGACTATCGGCTAAAATCGCTGAAACTAAATGAAGCCATGGGGTTTCAGGGTCCACCAAAGGAAATGAACTTTGACAACGTGGGGCAGAGCTATCTCAACCTGGCCAACTATCCGCAAGCGCTCACCTATCTGCAAAACGGGCTGAACATAAGTAAAGCAAATAGAAATAAAACCATATTAGTAAGAAGTTATAACAACCTCAGTAAGCTGTATTTAAAAATTGCTACGGACAGCAACGCCACTTCCTTAACGACGCTACTAAAATGCAATAAAACCAGTACGCTACAAAAAGCAAGCGCTTATGCCGACAGTGCCATAGTACTGGCAAAAGAACGGAGCGATTTACCCTACTTATATCGAGCCTATCAAACCCGGAGCCAGATTCAGGACGCGCTGGGCGATCCACAGGCCGCTTTGGCGAGTTATCAAGACTTTATCAAAACCAAAGAGCTGGTTATCAACCAGCAAAATAACAACAACATTGCCGTCGCCACGCTTCAGTATGATTTCGACAAAAAAGAAACGGCCCTCCAATTTCAGCAGCAACTCACCGCTGCCCAACTCCAAAAACAAACCCTGCTGACTAAGCAACAGGCGCAGGAACTGAGTCTCAAAGTCCAGGCTGCTCAATTAGCCATTAAAGAACGGGATTTGCAGCGGCTGGAATACCTCCAGGAAAGAGCGGCTAAACAGGATAAAGAAAAGCAGTTAGCCCTCTCCCAGAAAGAACAGGCCTTAAAAGCTTCGGCCCTGGAGTTATCGCAGGCTGAAGTCAAAAACCAGACTCAGCAACGGACGTATTTGTTGGGCGGTGTTGGGTTGCTGGCGGCCTTATTGGGGTTGATCGCTTATGGCTATACCCAAAAGCAGAAAGCCAATGTCGTTTTGCACCAGCAAAAAGAGGAGATCAACCAGAAAAGTAATCAATTAGAACAATCCCTGGCCGAGCTAAAAGCCACCCAAGCCCAACTGGTCCAGAAAGAAAAAATGGCCAGCCTGGGCGAGCTAACGGCCGGCATCGCCCATGAGATACAGAACCCCCTCAACTTCGTCAACAACTTCTCAGAAGTGAGCGCCGAGTTGGTCACCGAGCTGAAGGAGGAACGGGAGAAGGACCGGACTGGCGTTGCGGGGGAAAGAGACGGAGTATTAGAAGACGAATTACTGGAAGACCTCCAACAAAACCTGCTAAAGATTAACCACCACGGCAGCCGGGCCTCGGCCATTGTACGCGGCATGCTGGAACACTCCCGCAGCTCCACCGGCGAGAAACGCCCCACCAACCTCAACGCCCTGGCCGATGAATACCTCAAGATTGCCTACCACGGCTTACGGGCGAAAGACAAAGAATTTAATGCGGAACTGAAAACGGATTTTGAGACTGATTTAAGTTTGATTGAGGTGGCACCTCAGGAGATTGGGCGGGTGTTGTTGAACCTCTACAACAACGCCTTTTACGCCGTGCAGGAGAAGCAGACAACCGCACCGTCAGGTTATCAACCCACCGTCACGGTCAGCACCGTTCAACTCAACGGGCAAGTAGAAATCCGAGTCAGCGACAACGGCACGGGTATTTCGAAAAGCGTACGGGATAAAATTTTCCAGCCTTTTTTCACCACCAAGCCCACCGGCGAAGGAACGGGTTTGGGACTGAGTTTGAGTTACGACATTATCACCAAAGGGCACGGGGGAAGTCTAACGGTGGAGAGTCAGGAAGGAGAGGGCACTACGTTCGTCATTCAGTTACCTGTTTTGAGCTGAGTGAACGAGTCGGTATCTTTGAATAATGATGGCTAATCCTATGAAAGCAAATAGTATTACTTCTGACCCCGATATTCTGGGAGGAACGCCTGTTTTTAACGGGACACGGGTGCCGATTCGGGCCTTATTCGATTACCTGCAGTTCAGTTCAATAGATGAATTTCTACTTGGTTATCCGCATATCAGCCGCCAAATGGTCAATCAGGTGTTAGCTGATATTGCCAGACAAGTGTCGGTCCCTCCCCGCAAAAGAAATCATGAAGCTGCTTCTTGACGAACAAATTGATGTTCGGCTAAAAACCGCGCTGGCTGAGTTAGATGTCTATACACTCGTTGATATGTGTTGGCAGGGACTTGAAGATGGCGTTCTTAGCGAAAGAATAAACGAAGGCGCGTTTGCTTTTTCATCACCGCTGACAAAAATCTACCCTTTCAGCAGAATCTAGACAAGCTATTATTTACCCTTATTTTGCTGGATACGCCCACGCTCTTGTGGGAGCATCAGTCTCTTTTCGTTCCCAAAATAAGGGCATACGTGACGGAATTTTCGTCAACTCCCCTGTTTAAAATCGTTCATATTGGCCTGGAGGGCTTTAGCAAAGGCAAAAAACGAGAGCAGTTTCGGCGTGTTTTCCCGCCCGAACAAATTTTATTTATTTAACCTATGTGACTCAAGTCAAGAAGGATAAAAGTCCCGGAAATCGTCAGCAATCGCCCGACTCGCAGTCGTCCTGCATGCTCGTTTCCGTTTCGAGCGTCACGTGGCTGATATTCGAGTGTTCGAGCCGATGGCGGGCATCGCGCTTGAGCGAACTAATCTGCTCATCAGACAGGTCGTCCTGCAAAACGAGGTGGGCCGTCAGGGCGTTTTCGGTGGTGCTCATGGCCCATACGTGTACGTGATGCACATCCTGAACGCCCTTTACTGCCCGTAAATCCGTCTGTACTTTTTCCAGATCGATACCCGCTGGTACGCCATCCATGGAAAGACGCAGACTATCCGTCAACAGACTCCAGGTCGATCCCATAATGACAATGGCGACCACAACTCCAATGGCGGGGTCGAGCCAGACCCAGCCGGTATAGCTGATAACGATACCCGCCACTACCACACCCAGCGATACCAGCGCATCGGCTACCAGGTGCAGATAGGCCCCCTTTGCATTGAGGTCGTGTTCTCTGTTTCGGAAAAAGAGCAGGGCCGAGATCGTATTGACGATCAGTCCCAAACCGGCTACCCAGGCAACGGCTCCTCCCACAACGGGTTCGGGATGACGGAAACGCTGGAGGCTTTCCCACAGAATAGCACCAATGGTAATCAGCAGAATAACGGCGTTGGTCAGGGAGGCCAGCACGGTACTTTTTCGGTAGCCATAGGTGAAGTTGGGCGTCTGCCGGACCCGCGCCAGCCGGAACGCCAGCAAAGACAGGAGCAGGCTGGCTACGTCACTCAGGTTATGCCCCGCATCGGCTACCAGCGCCAGTGAGTTGTAATAAAAACCCATGCCGAACTCGACCAGTACATAGACCGTATTGAGCACGGCGCCGATAATCAGAGCCCGGTTGATGCTGGTCAGCACCACGGGGCCGTGGCTATGACCGGCGTGATTGTGGGTTGCATGGTCGGTGGTATGTTCATGTGCCATACCGCAATAATAGCCATTTAGGGCAGTATTTGTATTTTTTGACTTTAAGAACGAGCGGTATTTTCCCCGAAAAAGTAGCCTGTCAGGTAGGGCATGCCCACGCCGGGTCAGAGAACGGACGAGGCAGAGCCGCCCTTACTAGCCATACAGATGGCGGGGCAGTATTCGCTCCGCCCAGAGAGCACGGCTATCCTTAAACGGGCGGTAAAGCAACAATCCCCGGCGGTGTGGTACTCGCTGCTGCCTATTCTGTCGTTCCTTACAGCTTCATCTGTAAAGTCAGGTAAACACCCCGGCCATCGGAGGGTAGAATGCCGGGGCCCGGATAGCCGGTGGCCCGCCGGGTGAAATACGCCCGATTGGCAAGGTTGTTTACGCTGCCCTCCAGCCGAAAGCGGCTGAACTGGTACGACACGCTGGCATCCATGATGCTGTACGCCGGAATCAGGCCGATAACGGCAGAAACACCGCCTTCGCGGGCGTTGGTTGCATCGGAAAACTGGTCTGACAGGTAGGTGTACTGGAAGGAGGCTTTCAGGTTTTTGTAGCCGAGCCGCACCCCGCTCTTCAGGTTGACAGTGGGCACAAACTCAACCTGATTGCCCACCACACCAGCTACTTCACTGGCTTTGTAGGTAGAGTGAATCAGAGCAACATTGGTAAAAAAGACACCGCTCACGGTTGTCTGCAATGGGTTGAGTAACTGAATTATATCGGCTTCGGCATAGGTTTCCAGGCCCATAATAGCCGCCTGCCCAATGTTGCCCCGCCGACGCAAAATACGGTCGTTCTGGTCGTAAAACTGCACCTCACCAATGCGATTGCTGTAGTTGAGGTAAAACGCACTGACGTCAAAATTATACAGCGTGGTTTGGGTGCTGCGGATCCCCAAATCGAGGGAATAACCTTTTTCGTCCTGTAAGTTCGGATCAATTACCTGCGATGGATTGGCAATCCGCATATCACTGAACGTGATGGAGCGGTAATTCTGCGACAGGTTACCGTACACGTCCAGCGTTTCGGTGGGTTTATAGCTGATGCCCAGTCCACCCAGCAAAAACGACCGTCCGTTGGTACGAAACTCGTTCGTCAGGGTGGAACTGAGGATGTTCCCGGCTAGGTCGCGGGTGAGGGTTCCGTAGAAACCGTCGGCCGTGGTGTGGATATACTCGTAGCGCAGGCCGGGTGTCAGGGAGAGTTTGTCACCTATGTAGAGAATGTTCTCGGCAAATAAGGCCACGTTCCGGTTGGGAAAACGATAGTCGTACGAAATAGCATTGGCATCGTCGATGTAGTTAAAATCCGCTTCCTTTCGCGTGCTTCCCAGGCCCTGAACGCTGTGGTTGAAGCCATGATAATAACGGCTGCCCACCAGCAATACCGCCTGTTGTTTGCCCAGGTAATAGCGTTTCAAATACCGGGCTTCGGCCCCCCAGTTGGTGAAGGTGCCTTTGATCAAATCACGTTCGCTGTTATCGTCGGCACTGGCTACCCGGTTGGGCCGAAACCCCAGCGAATAGCGATAGGCATTCAACCCAAATAGCCGCAGATTGACTTCGTTATTGGTATTGAATTTATGATCCAGATGTAGCGCGGGCATGGTCCAGTTCACCGAAAACCAGTTGCGCTCGCGGTTACTCTGACGAGGGTTCTCGGCAAACATCGCATCCGTCAGGCCACCGGGTTGCTGGGCCAGGTAGTGCATCTGGGTAATATCGAAACCCAGCGTTGTTTTTTCCGAAAATCGGTAGTCCAGGTCAGCGTAGGCCGTGTAGTTGGTGAAGTTCGAGTTGGGTCGCCAGCCACCGCCTTTCTTGTACTGGAAAAAAGTGTAATAACTCAGTTTGCCGACCGTGCCACTCGCACTGGTAAAGGCGTTGTAAAACCCAAACGACCCAATGGTCTGGCGAGCCGTCAGTTCAAACGCCCGGTCGGTAACGGGTTTCTTCATCACGAAATTAAGCAACCCGCCAAACTGCGTTCCGTACTGAAGCGAAGCGGCACCCCGCACAATCTGAATCCGGCCAACGGCTTCGATAGGGGGCGTATAATAACTTTCGGGGTAGCCCAACGCATCGGCACTAATGTCGTAGCCGTTCTGACGCACGTTGAAATTAGACGAGCGATTGGGGTCGAGACCACGCCCGCCAATGCTGAGTTGTAAGCCCGCACCTTCGTTTTCCCATATGTTCAGACCCGCCACACGGGCGTAAATCTGCCGGGCGTTGTTTGTCGACAAGTTGGCTACCAGTTGCTCCGGAATGATTACCTCCGATTTTTTACCCTCGTAAATACCCATGCCTTCCACGCCCCGCATCCGGGTAAAGCCAAAGCCGGATTGCTTCTCCGTGACAGTTACCTCCCTGAGCGTTTCAAGCCGACTCGCCAGGGCAATGGTCATTGTCTGGTCGCGTCCCTCAATTGTAATGGTTGTTTTTGCTGCTTTAAAATCAGGGCAGGTTGTCTGGAGAATATACAGCCCATTGGGCAGATTCGTAAAAAGAAACCGCCCCAGGCTATCCGTAGTAACGGTGCGTTTACCATCGTTGAGATAAACGCTGCATCCGCTCAGGCGTACACTATCCTGCTGGCTCAGCAGGGTTCCGGAAAGCTGGTACTGAGCAAAGCCCGTTGTGGTAACGAATAGACTAATCAGAAAACTAGAAACCGTAAATCGTATCATTGAGAGGAGTAATCCAGGTTTTGTGGCGGAATGAATCCTGTTCATTCGCCAGATTCGTAGTCGGGTCAATCAGGGGTTTGCCCAGTCGCCCGTTGAGTGCCACGTAGGAGTCCACGTAAACCTGCGGGTTTACGAAACCCTGCCGGCGGTAATGGTCTCGCAATAGGTGGGCATACTGTAGAATCATATCGGGCTGAGTAGCCATCATTTTCTCCTGTAATGGCGTCAGAAACCGGGTGTTATTCACAATGGTTTGGTGGCCTGCATCATCTTTGACGGTGAACTGAGCGTAGCCCGCTTTTTCCATCAGCATAACACGCCAGGAGAAACGATACCCCTCTTCGGTCCAGAACAACTCACCGGGATAAAGCAGGTACCGAAGCGGAAACAGCAGTTGGAACAGGAAGAAAAGGGTAAGGAAGCCCAGTATGATGCGCTCCCGGAAAGCCGGATATCGGTAGGTACGCTGAACCTCCCAAAAAGTGGCTGGTATAGCTAACGAAACGCTCAGTTGCCGGATAATACGCTGGTGGAAACCGGGTGAGAAGAAAATAAGCGCCGTAACAATCATGATGTACGGAAACATGCCGATTGGGAATAGCAACGCCGTTAAACCATGAAAAACAACTACGGCAACATAAGCCCAGGGGCGGGTGCGGGCATTCCAGAGCAGAAACGGAATGCTTACATCATACAGGCAGCCAAACCAGCTGAACACATAGGGCACCCAGGTATAATTGAACAGAAAACCCACAATCGGGAAGTCGTTATGCGCCGGAAGCCAGATGCGCAGCGGGAGGGCGTGTAGCAGCCAGTCACTATTCAGTTTAGCCAGTCCGGCGTATACGTACAGGAAGGCAACAAACAGCTTTAGCGCATCCAGGCACCAGACGGGAATATGGCGGGCAGCTAAACCAGGCCGCCTGTAAGCGTCAACGGAGAAATAAGCATGAGCGGGAAGGAAAATCAGCAGTAAACAAACCATACTCGTAAAATAGTAATGGTTCAGGTACGTGCTTTTATCAATCAACTCGATGTACGTAAAACTGAAAAACAGGCTGATACTGGCAATCCGGTACAAAAAGCCAATGGCAACCAGCAGGGCAGAGAGGCCGCAAAGCGTAAACAACAGGTAAGTATACACCCCCAGCGGCTGAACAAACTCGAACCCGTAGAACGGAAAGAAGTACCGGGGCTGGATGTACAATTCATTAATCCAGCCCTTACTCCAGAAACGGACAATGCTCCCGAAGAGCATTAGTCCAAACAGAATCCTGAAAACGGCCAGGGGAGCGGCAGCGGTAAACGGTTTATCGTTTTCGGTTTTCGGTTTGTGGATCTGCGTAGTAGGCTGTACACTACCATCAGGAGCAGAAAAGCCCGGCTTAGGCAACTGTAAACCATGAGCCATAAACCGTAAACTGATTTCAGTCCCCATCATTATCCGTGTAGGTGATTGTAATACTCATGGCAGTGGTCATGTCCACTTTGAGCATCCGGGTTATTTTCTGCATCTGAGTGTAGGTTTCCACCATAGCCGCGTTGTTCGTCTGAACCTCATTGTACAGGTTAGGTTTCAACGTAGCAAGCTGTTGCGTGATGGCTGTAAACTGGTTGTTAATCAGGGTGGTCACCAGCGTGCCCTGGCTGCCGTCTTTCGTACCCAGGGCATTCAGGTAACTTTTGAGGCTCGGTCCTTCTTCACCCGTTTTTACGCTTTTTCCGTTGAAGAAATCCACGGATGCCTGATGGGCGGTTTGGGCCAGCATACGTGAAATGTCTTTTTTATACAATCCTTCCACCGTGCCGGGGGCTACGGTTCCATTCGTCATGGCCCCCGACGGAATTCCGAATTTCCCCGACCGGATGTAGCGTTCGTAATTGAGTACGTAGCTATTTACCAGCTTCGAGGTCGAGCAACCCGCATTCAGGGCGGTGCAGTCAATGAACGTATCCCGGTAGCCGGTAGTCCAGGCCGAATAAACCGTTGTGAACTGGGTGTTCATCTGGGTCGTCAGCCGTTTGAGGTAAGCAATTCGTTTGGCGGCATCGGGAGCGGTGGTATAGCGGGCAACGATGGCATCGTCCGTAGTGCCGAGGCCATTGAGCAGGTAATCCAGCGCTGGGAAACCCTGCTTCGGATAGGATGACGCTACATCCAGCGCGCCCGTACCGGCGGTTATATACTCCTCAATACCAGCGGCATTGGTCGGGTAGATATTGAAAAAGTTGCGCAGCGTGTATTGCTCCGCCGGACCAACATCAAACAATTCAACTTTTTGCCACTCGGTGTAGGCCTCAACCCAGGCTTGCCTGAAATCAGCTAATGTAGTTTTATCTGGTTTAGCCGTGAAAGCGTCTGACTTGATCAGCATCCCATCCAGTTTCGTTTTAAAATTGGCGTAACTGGGCAGAATGATGTTGTCGGCTATGTTAGTGAGCATAGCCTTTCGGTTGCTACCGGCCTGGTCGGTTGGGTTAACTGGTGTAGGGTTGTCGGTACCACCACCAGAACAGGCCCAAAGTGCTGTAACGAAGGCCGCAATCAGGGCGAGGTGTTTGTAGTTGAATAGGTTCATAAACAGGAGACCTATCCCTGCAAGGTTTTTCTCGGGCCTTGCAGGAATAAGTGATTTAAGCAGGAATTATAGCCCGAATTTTGTTTTGATAGCCGTACTGGCCGCATCGATTTTTGTATTCGTCAAGCCCCAGAATCCGTTTGGGGTCGAATAAATCAGGTTGTTCAGGATGGCATCCGAAAAAGCCGCATCGGCCCCGTTTAGTTTGGCATACCGGAGCGAATAGACAAATCCGACACCTTCGCCAATGGCATGAGCGCGTGCGGCATCGGTTGTGCCCGTTTTCCATTTGCTCAGGTAGCCCAAAGCGGCATTGGCAACGGATTTTTCCATCGCTCTCCGAATAAAAGTAGCCTGTGTTTTCAGGGTGGTCAGGTCGTTATTGACAATAGCAGCCCTACCCATCAGAAAGGCTTTGTGAATATTTGGAAAATCGGTCGGGTTATATTCCCAGAGGTAAGAACCTGCGAAACTTTCGCCGGATGAGTTTTCCGTCGCATTTTTCCCGTATGCCGGATTTGTGGTGAGAATACCAAAGGCTTCGTCCCAGTTTTGCTCCAGTTGCGTGTAGTTTTTACCCGCTACCAGCGTGGTGTTGTCGGCCGATAACCGGGCATCACTGAGGAGTACATTCCCAATGTAATCCATTTGGAAAGCGCCAATCAGTGATTTTTGAATAATCTGTCCCCATTCTATTCCTTTTGCATCAACCAGGTATCGGTCCAGTTTTCCGGCTTTCCCCTCCGATGCTACCGCCGACACCGATTGGCTGGCGGTGGCAATAGCGTTAAAGGCAGTCTCCAGGGCCTGACGCTCTTTTTCGGCATCCACAGCCGATAGGGATGAGGCCGTGACGTTACGCAACTGTACACCTGCCGAATTCAGGGCTGTATTGGCGGTACCCGAAAACGGATTTCCGGTGTTGGAAAACATATTTTTCAGTACGGTTGCATCCAGTGCCGCCCCCGATCCAACGGCCGTGCCATTGTAGGTATTGATGGCCCGGAACATGAGCAGGCGATTGTTGCCATTGGTCAGGTCAACGGTTTTAACGCTGGCCTTGTCGGTGAAAAAAGTAGCGTAGGTCGTCGTGTCGGTTAGTTTGGCATAGTCGATTTGCTGCCGGAGTTGCGGAGTAACGGTGATGGGATTTTCTTCGTCTCTACAGGAGGTAAACATGATTACTGCCGAGAGTAAGCAGGTAAACCGGACAAATGAAGTATGGTTCAACATAGAAAAATTCAGTTAGATGTATCGCCTGCAAAGGTAGATGTTATTTAGACTAATTATAATATAGGATTTAATATATTTTTAATCAATAAATTAATGCGCTGATTTTCAGTGTTTTGACTTGTATATGCTCTTGGAGTTAGGCAAATAACCTGCTCCTTTCACCCTTTTTGACAAGGTGTTCTGCTAAGTGGTTGGGAAAAAGTCAGGAATTGGCTTCTGGTGGTCAGGGTAGTTAAACCTGAATTAAATGTTAGTTAAATAAGGTGTTGCCTGTCAATTGGTTATAAAACAGATTTGTATATTTGGATTCAGCTACGTCTACCCGCACGTAGGTAGTCAGGCATGGCTGCCACACCCTGAGAATAAGAAAAAGGTACAAGCTGACTGCCTGCTTCCGGGACCTTCAGCCCGTATACAAATACCGGGAAACTTATCGGCGTTTATCCTTACTACCCTTGCGTCATGACTCCCTGCACGTCATCGTTTTGCAACGTACCAACCTACTCATCAGTTTGGATTGTTGACGACGACGAAGATGATTGGCTTTTTATTTGCTCCGCTTTTCAGCGGATGAAAAAGCCGATTCAGGTGCGAATACTCTCCGATGGTGACCAGCTTGTTCCGCAGTTGGCTACCTGTACCGCATTACCCCGGCTCATTTTACTGGATATTAACATGAGTCGCCAGAATGGATTCGAAACACTCGAACAGGTGCGCAGTATGCCCATATTTGCCCATCTGCCGGTCGTTATGTTTACAACCTCATCGGACGCGGCCGAGCGGCAGCGCAGTTTAGCATTGGGTGCCAACCAGTACCTGACCAAACCAGGTCGGTATGATCAGTTGATTGCCCTGGCGGAAGATTTAACCGAACGATGGGCACTGGTCTGACCGTCTGCCGGTAAGTGAAGCATCCGGCCCGGTCAGGGGAATTTTCCGGGCGTAATCTGAACCAACTACCATTCTTATCCTATTCTGTACGTATGGCTTCACCACTACGTCTGGAATTAACTACGCCCAGCATTGACGACCGCCCTGTATTTGTGACGGGTAACTTCTGCGACTGGCTTCCCGATGTACGGGCGTTTCAGATGCAACCCGTTGGGCCGGGGCAGTTTGTGTACGAGTTTCCGCCCAACACCGAATTGCCTGAAGAACTGGTATATAAGTACACGAGGGGGGGCTGGGACCAGGTAGAACTGGATGCCTCCGGCGAGGGCGTTGCCAACCGGATCGTATTACGAACGGCCGGTGTAAAACGGGAACACATACCCCACTGGCGTTGGTTTGGCTCCCCGTACAACCCGCTGCTGCTGCCTAAAATTGACTTGCTGGGGGAGGAGTTCAAGGTGCCGGGCATCAGTCAGGTGCGCCGGGTGCATGTGCTGCTTCCGCATGATTACGAGCAAACGAACAAACAGTACCCCGTGCTTTACCTGCACGACGGACAGAATCTTTTTGGGGGTGGCGCCGGGTACGGCAGTTGGGAGGTCGACCAGAAAATGGCACTCCTGGCTGCCCGAAATCGCCACGAGGTGATTCTGATCTCTATCGACCACGCGCACGATGAGCGCATCCGGGAATTCACCTTTCATCGCACCCGCGCCGGTACCGGGAAGGGGCAGTTCTACCTGGATTTCATTCGCCGTACCTTGAAGCCGCTCGTTGACCGAACGTTCCGTACCCTGCCCGACCCCGAACATACGGGTATTGGCGGTAGTTCGCTGGGGGGACTGATTAGTATTTATGCCGGTCTGATGCACCCAGACGTGTTTGGTCGGCTGATGGTTTTTTCGCCCTCCCTCTGGATTTCGCCCAAAATCTATTTCGATGCGATTCGGTTGCAGGCACCGGTTCCCATGAAAATATACGCCTACGGGGGCGAGAAAGAATCGAGTTACATGGTACCCAGTATCCGGCGATTCAACGAGACCCTGTTGCGGCAGGGGTATAACGGCAAGCCGATTGACATCCACCTGTCGGTAGACCCCGCGGGTACCCATCAGGAAGTTCACTGGAGTCGTGAGTTTCCGAAGGCGGTGGAATGGCTATTTTACGAACAAACAAACTAATTGACCAATGATAATTTCCCTTTCTACGCAGGAGTCAGCTATTGGAGACCTGATCAAACCGCTGGTGCAGGACGACACGCTGACTGACCAGTTAACGCAACTGGCAAACACGCATCAGGTGCCTTTGTCCGTGCTGGAGCGCGATTTTAAAGCGGAGGCTAACGAAGTATTGCCCCTCTATGCCGGTGAGGTAACAACCTGGCTGGTTGGTCTGGGCACCAGTCCGCAGGAGATGGACTGGTTGAAAACGTTCCGGAAATTCTTTTTCGACCGTCGTCAAACGCTACCGACGCAACTCGTCCTTGACCTGACTACCTTCGACGGAAGCTTGGTGGAAGCCGTTGTGCCGGGCATTCGCTGGGGCGGGTATGACCTGAAACTGTACCAGACGGATAAGCCCGACGCACCGGTGTTTTATTCGGAAGCCGGTCAACTGACGCTGCTCGTAGCGGCCAGCCAGCAAGCCGCAGCGCAGGAAGCCCTGGCCCGCGCCGAAGCGATTGCCGCAACGCACCGGCAAATGCTGGATTTGATGAATGCCCCTTCCAATTATAAAAAGCCTCAGACGCTGGCCGACTGGGCCGTTTTGTCGGGTAGCCAGCACGGATATGCTGTGACGATACTGGACAGGGAGGAACTGATAAAACAAAAACTGGGCGCCCTACTCAGCGTGAGCGAAGGCAGTGAAGCCCCCCCCGTGCTGATTATTGCGGAACATAAACCAGCAACTAATCCCAGCGGGCTTACGGTCGGGTTGGTGGGTAAAGGAGTAACATTCGATACGGGTGGACTGTCGATCAAGCCATCGACCAGCATGCACCTCATGAAAAGCGATATGGGTGGGGCGGCCGCCGTGCTGGGAACGGTAGAGGTAGCGGCAAAACTCAACCTGCCCATTCACGTAGTGGGTATCGTGCCTGCCACCGAGAATTCGGTAGACAGTCGTTCGACAAAACCTGGCGATGTGATTACGTCCTATAGCGGCAAAACCATCGAAATTATCGACACCGATGCCGAAGGTCGCGTTATTCTGGCCGATGGACTGGCGTATATAGTACGTCATTTTCAGCCCGATATTCTCATCGATCTGGCCACATTGACGGGTAGTGTTATTGCCGCGCTGGGCCTGCACGCTGGCGGTATGTTCACGCAGAACGATGCACTGGCCACGCAGCTTACCCAGGCCGCTGACCAAACCGGCGAGCGGCTCTGGCGAATGCCGCTCTGGGATGTGTACAAAGAAGATATAAAATCGGATGTGGCCGATGTGAAGAACTTTAGTGGTAAACCCGTGGCCGGTTCCATCAGTGCGGCCAAGTTTCTGGAAGTATTCACGGAGAGTCACCCCGCCTGGGCGCACCTGGATATTGCGGGTATGGCCTTCGCCGATTCGGAATTTGGTGCGCAAAAGAACGCCACCGGATTTGGTATTCGACTATTAATCGCTTATTTGAGGACGTTAACGGCTGAAACCCGGTAGAAAAAATTCCTGGATTCGTATTTTGGCCGTATCTTTTTCGTCAACTAAGTGCCTGTCTTATGAGTCAGTTGTCTTTTTTGTGCATTGCTACCTTTCTGAAGGGGCAGGAGTTTATGCGGACCTGCAAGGAGTTAGGGAACACCGTTTATTTGCTGACCGACCAAAAGCTGGCCAACGAAGACTGGCCGTGCGAAGCCATCGACGAGTTCTTTTTTCTGCCCTCACCCAGCAATGCGCCGGAGGATCTGGAAAAAATGATCGTTGGGCTGAGCCACATGATGCGCTCCCGCCGAATAGATCGGGTAGTGGCGCTGGACGATTTTGATGTGGAAAAGGCGGCTCTTATTCGGGAAACGTTTCGGATTGACGGTATGGGGCAGACTACGGCCCGTTATTTTCGGGACAAGCTGGCCATGCGGACGCGGGCCTTTGAGGCTGGCATCCGTGTACCGGCTTTTTGCCCGCTTTTTCACGACGAAACCGTTACCGCTTTCCTGCAAACGACGGAGTCTCCCTGGCTGATAAAGCCCCGTTCCGAAGCCTCCGCCACCGGTATCCGCAAAGTACATTCGCTGGAAGAAGCCTGGTCGGCCATTAAGCTGCTGGGCGATAACCGCTTCACGTACCTCATTGAAGAGTTTAAACCGGGGAAGGTGTACCACGTCGATTCGCTGTCGGTGGATGGAAAAGCGGTATTTTCGCGGGTGAGTCAGTACCTGGCAACGCCTATGGAAGTGGCGCATGGGGGCGGGGTGTTCCGCACCGCTACACTACCGCTTGATACGCCCGAAACAACGGCGTTACGCCAGATTAATGACCAGGTATTGTCGGCTTTTGGGATGCGCTATAGTGCTTCTCATTCTGAATACATCCGGGGTGACCACGATGGGGAATTATACTTTCTGGAAACGTCCTCGCGGGTAGGAGGGGCCAATATTGCCGAACTGGTTGAAGCCTCGTCGGGGGTTAATCTCTGGCGCGAATGGGCAAAGCTGGAGATTGCTATGGCTAAAAAAGAACATTATGTACCACCCACCGATACGGCCCAGTACGCTGGTCTGATTATATCACTGGCCCGGCATCAGTGGCCCGACCTGTCCGTCTTCACCGAATCGGAGATATACTGGCGCATGAAGAAGGAATACCACGTTGGGTTGATTGTACACTCCCCCGACCGTGCCCGTATTCTGAGCCTGCTGGACGAGTACATGCAGCGAATTTATCAGGAGTTTCATGCGTCGATGCCTCTGCCCGATAAACCTACCAGCTAATTAGTTACGGAGGGTATCCTTCTTGGCTTTTTCGAGGGGAATGGACACGCCAAAAGCCCGTGGGTCGCTGGGAGGCTGTGTTTTTCGTTTCTTGTTGTCGTCCTGTGCGGGCATGGTCGGGTTAACCGGCATTTGCGCCGTCACCCCCCCGCCGGAAATCGGCGTGTTGACACCCGGTATAAATACTTCCCGCCGTACGGGCATCCTGGTCGTTTTTGACGAGTCGCTCTGGGCGAAGGCAATGGAGCCGTACAGACTGACGGATAGGAAAATTATAATGAAACGCATAGCGAAAAGAACGTTTGTTGAGTAAGCAGAAACCAACGAAGTTTCTACGACTAAACAACCCGATTGCCGCCGTAAAGTTTTATGCCGGAAGTGTTTATACGAGACTATCGTTACTTTAATTTCAACCGGGGGTGGTTCGATCCATTGACTTCGTTCCGCACAATTTCATATTTCCTCAAACTCGCCAGCAGTTGGGTCAGGGTTTTAAAGCCGTACGTTCGCGGGTCGAAACTTGGGTCAATTTTCCGCAGGGTTAGTCCCAGTTTAGAAATATTAGCCTCTTCGTCTTCATTGATGGAGATATCGAAGGCTTTATCAATGATATTCATGTTGACTTTCGGGAATTGCCCGGCAGTCTCTACTTTTTTAGGGCGTTCTTTTCTGGTCGGTTTCGACCGGGATTGTTCTTTCGGAGCTTCCTCCTCTACGACTTCTTCCAACTGTAAATTCTCACTGAAGGTGAAGATTTCGCAGGAATTAACAAAGGCAATGGGGGTTGTTTTCCGGCCGATACCCATCACGAAAAGACCCTGCTCCCGAATCCGTTTGGCAAGCCCCGTGTAATCGCTATCGCTCGACACGATGCAAAACCCATCGACGCTATTGCTGTGCAGAATATCCATCGCGTCGATAATCATGGCGCTATCCGTTGAGTTCTTGCCGGCAGTGTACGAAAACTTCTGAATGGGATTGATCGAATGCTGATTGATTGTTTCTTTCCAGCTATTCATGTGGGGCGTTGTCCAGTCCCCGTAAATCCGGCGAATGGTTGCCTTGCCGTATTTAGATACTTCTTCAATGAGTTCTTTTATCAGTTTCGCCTGCGCATTATCCCCGTCGATTAATATGGCGATATTGAATTTTGCTTCATTCATTTGGTTGTGGGATTTTATGATAAAGGGCCTGCCCCTTTTTCGATTAACCGCAAAGGGCGCAAAGGTAAATTCGCAAAGGCCGCTAAGGAATTGACATTGACCGGTCACCTTTTGCGCCCTTTGCGATTTGATTCTGCGTTCTTTGCGGTTGAACTGTTTAGACAGACCCTGGCAAAGGTACTCAGACTGCTTTACAGAGATATAGGCCCTCGTTCAATCTCTCTACACTGACCTGACCCTACTGATTAAACCGAATACTGTTTAACTGAATGATTCCGTCGTTGGGTTTTTCGGGCTTCATCACCACGATGTACACGTCGTGTTTACCAGTGAATGGTTTCTCAAAGGTACCTGTTACTTCGTTCGTTTTGTTCCAGGCACCCGTGGCCGTGTAGGGCGTTCGGCTGACGACCGGCCCGGCGTAGGAATCCAGCCGCACATCAATGTAGCCATCCTTATTCAGGGACGAATAATCGTAAGTGAGCGATTTGATGGTGTTCATGTCGACCCCTTTCAGCAGCACGTACGATTTGTGATTACCCGCCGTTAGCCGGTTGCCGAAACGATTAAAGCCCACATAGGCATCGGCGTTGATGGTTTTAACGGTCGCGTTGCGCAGCGTCACCACATCGGTACCGGTCAATGGCCCAACTACGTTTCCACCCTTATCGGTATAGGAGGCCACGATGGCGTATTGTCCGCGTGGTTCCTCGGCTTTGTGCTCCTTCAGGGCAATCTGACCCTGTAACGGAATTGTTTTCTGCTGGCGGGCATCGGTCAGCGAGAAAATGTACTTCACCATTTCCTGCGCATCCTGTACCGGCACCTGGGGGTGCGCGCTCATAACGTGGTCTTTGCTCCAGTTCCCACCACCGCCTTCAATGATTTTCCGGGCCAGTCGCTCGATGCTGCCAGCCTGCCCTTTGTAGCGGTCAGCAATGGCCAGAAACGTGGGGCCAACGGAAGGCTTGTCGATAATGTGGCAGGCTTTACAGTCACTGGCCGCCATCAGCGTTTTGCCGATTGACCCATTTCCGATTTCGGCATAATCCTGGTGGCCCAGTTGCGGGGCTGCCGTGGGCGCACCACCGGGCTGGGCACTGTATTCATACACCACCTTAATCCGCTTCTGGTCAATGGTTTTGTCTTCCTTATCGGCCACCTGTACGGCGTACACAAACGGCTTGTTTTCCCAGAAGAACGACCGGTTATCAGGCGTCGTGATGGTCACCTGCGGCAGTGCATTACCCACCTTCACGGCAATCGTGTCCATACCCACCTGACCCGTCTGGTCCGTTACTTTCAGAATGGCGTTGTACACACCCGGTTTCGTGTAGGTGTAGGTTGCGTTGGGTTTGGTAGCGCCGACGGTCTTGCCATCGAACAGCCATTCGTAGGTCAGGTTGTCGTCGTCGAGGTCAGTGCCACGCCCGCTGAATCGTACGCGCAGGGGTGCCTGCCCGATGGCTTCGCGGCTGGAAGGCGCATTGCGCCCGTCGGAGGTTAGGTAGGAGCGGGAGTTATGTACCGCCATCGCTGCAGAGTCCGTTACCATCGCCCGAACGGTAGGCGGACGGTTGCCGGTGTTATACTCGATTTTTACCAGTCGGGCATCGTCGTTATCCGCCCCGTACACCGAGCCGTATTCGAGCATATACATAACCCCGTCTTTACTGAACGCCTGGTCAATGGGCCGACGGAAATCACCATTGGCGGCCATGAACGGCTCATTACGAATGTAATTGTCGTCTTTATCCACCCGAACGGCCATCACCCAGTTGCGCATCCAGTCGAAAATGAATAGTGCCCCGTCGTAGTATTCCGGGAATTTATTTTTGGATGGTGAATTTTTATCGTAGGTATAAAACTGACCGGCCATCGCACTACGGCCACCCTGCCCCAGTTCCGGAAACTCTTTGGACACGCCGTACGGATACCAGATCATAGCGGGGTTGGTTGGCGGAAGGTTTTTCAGACCCGTATTTTTGGGCGAGTTGTTGACCGGCGCGTTCGGGTCGAAGGTAGGGCCCACTGCGTTCGTGGCAAAATCCAGTTCGGCGTATGGTTGACTGTTGCCAATAAACAGCGGCCAGCCGAAGTTACCGGCTTTTTTGGTATGGTTAAACTCATCGTAACCCTTCGGTCCCAGCGTGCTGTCTTTACCCGCGTCGGGACCAATTTCACCCCAGTACAGGGCCGACGATGTTGGGTTGATGGCAATCCGGTACGGATTCCGCAGGCCCATCGTATAAATCTCGGGCCGGGTGAGGGCGCGGTCCGACGGTTCGGTTCCTTTCGGGAATAGATTCCCGTCGGGAATGGTATAAGTGCCATCAGCCTGGGGACGAATGCGCAGAATTTTGCCCCTAAAATCGTTCGTATTGGCGGCTGTTCCGCGCGCATCGGAAGCCAGATGGTCGGGCCGGGCATCGATGGGCGCGTAACCGTTAGAGGGGAACGGATTGGTATGATCGCCGGTGGAGAGGTACAGGTTCCCGGCAGGATCGAAGGTCAGCGAACCGCCGTGGTGCGATCCCGGCTGGTCGATGCTGGGCACCGTCAGCAGGATTTTTTCGGATGCTACATCAAGCGTATTATCATCCTTCACCACAAAGCGCGACAGGTTGTAGAACGGATCTGTCTCGAACCGGGGCGCGTAGTAGACGTACAGAAAATGGTTAGTGGCAAAGTTGGGGTCTAGTGTAATGCCCTGTACACCATGCCCATTCTTGGTGATCACATCAAACTTATGCACTAGTTGATGCGTGTTCGTTTTGGCATCATACACCGACAGATTGCCGCTGCGCTCGGTGAAGAACGTGCGTCCATCATCGGCAATGGCCAGTTCCATTGGTTCATTCAGGTCATTGACCAGTACGGTTTTCACAAACCGGTTCTCTTCGGGCGTTATCACGGCGTAGGCTTTACTGTAATCGAGGGCCTTTCCCGAACTCATGGTCCAGGTAAGGGCACCCAGCAAATGCTGCACAAACAGCGGTTCGGTGTAGCTTTCGTCGGTATGGCCGCCACCGGTGTAGTACGCCCGTCCGCCATCGAAATCATGATACCAGGCAATGGGGTGGTTACTCCCGTTGATGCCGCCCTCGTAGGTGTTTTCGTCCAGGTTGGCCAGCACATGCAGGTCGGAGTAGAGCGAGCGGTAGTTGTACCACTCGTCGGTGCGTTCCCAACGGTCGGGCAGGTGCGCGGTGGAGGGATGATTTTTGTCCAGTACATCCACCGTTGCCTTGCGAACGTTGGACTGATTGGGGTGGCTGGCAAAATAACCGCCCACCAGCTTGTTGTACCACGGCCAGTCGTACTCGGTATCGGCAGCGGCATGAATGCCCATGTAGCCGCCCCCGGCCTCGATGTACCGCTCAAAAGCGGCCTGCTGAACGGGATTGAGTACGTTGCCGGTTGTGCTCAGCCACACCACGGCTAGATAATGACGCAGGCTATCGTCATTAAAGTAGCTGGCATTCTTGGTGGTGTCGACCCGGAAGTTATTTTCCCGGCCGAGTTTCTGAATGGCTGCAATACCCGCCGGGATGGAGGTATGGTTCCAGCCTTTTGTTTTGGAGAAAATCAGAATCCGTTTCGGAGCAGCGGGGGCCATAGTGGCCGGGGCCGCTGCCACCGATTCAGTCGCAGATGCCGACACTGTTTGGGTAGTCGTTTTCTGGCTGTTCAAACAAGCGTAGAGCGAAACGGTAGTCCCGGTCACTAACAGCAAACGAAGCAGTTGCCGGGCAGATAGTGGTAAGCTATTCATTGATAAAAAGTTAGTAATTCACGTAAGTTTACTAGCCGTTCAGGTAGTTTGTTAGATAAGTCTGAATGGGCAATAAACTACCGGCAGTAAGTGCCGACCCGTTATTTTTTTCGGCGTCCCAGCCACAAAAGGCTGTTGAGTATCAGTTTGTCCTGTATTTCACTGGTAAAGGTGGATGAGAGTTGCTGGTTCGTTTTGCCTTCGTAGTCGATGTCGTTATGCCCCATGTTCAGGTATATCATGTTGTATTTCCGGTTCGTCCACACCACCGGATAGTACCCGCTGTGCCATATTTCGTGCGGTTTGGGGCCGGTACCCAGCGGGAAACTGGTCGAGTCGATAGTCACTAAAATGTCGATGTTCGGGTTGGTGCGCAGGTCATTCGTCCACTGATACCACTCGTTGGGGGCGGATGTAAAGGTTTTTGGTAATCTCTTCGTGGCCGGATGTTTTCGGTCTTCCACGCGCAGAACGGCCGGGGTGGGCCGCCAGGTGTTGCTTTTGTAGGAACCCGCGCCCAGAAACTCGTTATAATACCAGTCCCAGTTTTGCGGGTAGGTGGATGGGGTAAGGGCAAAGGCTGAAAAATGGAAGCCCATCCAGCCTCCTCCCTTCTCCATGTACTGCCGAAAAGCCGCCCGCTGGTCAGCGTCTTCAGGCCGGGTATCCAGAAAAATCACGACATCGTAATTGGCCAGAAATTTAGCGTTCAGATTCGCCCAGTTATTCGTTGAGTCATAGGTGAACTGGTGCGTAGCTGCCATTTTGGGAAACCACCGGTTAGCTTCCTGGACAAAACTGATGTGTGCCGGGTCATTTTTGGCGGTGTAAAAGGCAATAACCCGAAAGGCGGGATTTGTACGCCGGGCTTGCCCGGTTTCTATCAGGCACAGCAGGAGAACGGTAACAAACAGACAAATACGGGTGGGAATTAATACCATTTATACGGGCAGCTAAACGAAGTTTTCAGTCCGATAATAAGCGTAGAATGAGCAGGAGTTACCCAGTACCTCCCCAGTACCTCCCTGCGTGCTTTTACCGGCCCTCCTCTCTTGCAACATAGTGGGTTCCAACCCTATTTTTGTGACTCCTATCAACCAGCCACTACGCTTATGAATCGATTTTTTACCTGTTGTCTGCTGCTGATGACAACGATCTGCCCGCTTTTCGCCCAGCAGGCGTACGACGTGCAACCCGGTGAACCCGCTCCGTTAAACGGCATTGATTATGGGTTCGAGATTAAAAACGAGAGCCGGGTCGATATTAGTGGTGGCCCGTTTATGCGGTACGAAGTAACAATTTATGCCACGAACAAGAGTAACTGCTCGAAGCTATTTTTTCCCAAGCCAACCCTTTTTAGTTCAACCGACCCAAACCAACTGGCTGAATTTGACTGCCTGAACGCCACCGGTAAACGAATGACCAGTAAAAGCGGGAAAGTACTGGCTCGTCCTTTTACGGTGCCCTACCAGCAAAAAATTAAGACGGCCGACGGCAAAGATGCCTACTCAACCACCAACATCCAGGCGGGTTATGTGCTGCGTAACGGCGAAACAGTGAGCAATTCCTTTATCGTTATCGTTCCGGATAACGAGAAGCCCCGAATGAAGGTGCGAATCAGTGAACTTCCGGATTTTTAACCGTCTTCGGGGTAGTTTCAGCCTATCGGGTAAATCTCCGTTACCGCCTGCTTTACTTCTTATACTGGTAAAAAAATCGCTTTTCATGCAATCTAACAGACGCGTCTTTATAAAAAGCCTGTCGGCGGCTTCAGCACTGGCCGCTACTGAAAGCCTGGCCAAACCCTTCGGTTTCCCGGCCATCATTCCAAATCTGGCCAAAATCAGCCCCAACGACAAAATTCGTTTTGCCACCATCGGCATGGGCATTCAGGGCAATTTCGATACGCAGGCGGCTCTTCGCAATCCCGAGGTTGAACTGGTGGGCGTGGCCGATTTATACGACGGTCGGCTTCAGCACGCCAAAACAGCTTACGGCAAAGACAAAGACCTGTTTACCACCCGCGATTTCCGCGAGATTCTGGCTCGCCCGGATGTAGATGCCGTACTGGTTGTTACGCCCGACCACTGGCACGACCACGTAACCATTGCTGCCCTGAAAGCGGGCAAACACGTGTACTGCGAAAAACCGATGGTGCAGCACCTGAACGAAGGCAAAGCGGTAGTTGATGCCTGGAAAAAATCGGGTAAAACGATGCAGGTGGGCAGCCAGCGTATCAGCAGTGCCGCTTTTCAGGAAGCTAAACGGCTCGTACAGGCGGGTGAAATCGGGGCCGTCAATTACATCGAATCCAACAACGACCGTTTCAACGCCATTGGGGCCTGGGAGTATTCCATTCCACCCGATGCGTCCACGAAAACCGTCGACTGGGACCGGTTTCTCGGCGATGCGCCCAAACATCCGTTCGATGCCAAACGCTTTTTCCGCTGGCGCAACTACCGCGACTACGGTACGGGCGTAGCGGGCGACTTATTTATTCACCTGATTACCGGGGTTCATTTCGTAACCAACACGATGGGGCCGACGCGTATTTTTTCGTCGGGCAATCTGGCCTACTGGAAAGATGGCCGCGATGTACCCGATGTCATGTCGTGCATCATGGATTACCCTAAAACCGACCAGCACGAAGCCTTCCAGATGGTACTGCGGGTTAACTTTGCCAACGCCGGGAAAATCAATGATGTCACGCGCATCATCGGCAACGAAGGGCAGATCGAGTTTTCGGAAAACAACCTGATCATGACCAAAAAGAAACTGCCCATCGCCCCCGGCTACGGCGGTTATGACAGTTTCTTTACCTTTACCGAACCGGTGCAGCAGGAGTTTGTGAAGCAGTACGACGCCAAATACCCCCCCGAAACCCGTAAGGCCGAACCCGTTAAGGAAATTAAGTTTGAAGCCCCGAAAGATGATGATGCCCATGCCAAACACTTCGGTAATTTCTTCGAGAACGTTCGCAAGGGCAGTCAGGGAACGGTAGAAGACCCCGTATTTGGTTTCCGGGCGGCCGCACCGGTACTGGCCTGCAACGAAAGCTATTTTGAGCAAAAAGTAGTGTACTGGGATCCCGTCACGATGACCCAGCAAAGCGGGCCGGCCTCGGCCGCACCGGAGAAAAAGCCGGGAGCAACGGCGAAGAAAACAACGAAAAAAGCCTAGTTACCGGGTATGACCTGCTTTGCCAGCCCCCATCAGAACGCCGTTTTCTGATGGGGGTTTGTGTGAAAGTTGATTGATGCTTCGTTACATGGATGATTTGACCGGTAGCCTGATACCCCGGCGTACCGGTTCAGCATCATAGTCAAACAGTATGGAAACCTATAAACAAATGTCTGCTCCTTCGGCCATACCCAAACAAGTTCGCTGGCTTTGGTGGAGCGTTTTGCTGGCGTTGATAGGCTGGGTTCTAACCGATTTGTACGTACCCCGCAAAAACAGCATCCGTCACTTCGATCCGGCGGAGGTAGCCCGGCTGGAAACGGCCATGTGGCAGTCCTATTACGACAAAAGACCCGTGTTGTTGTTCTGGCAACTGGCGGGTGGGTTGCGGCAACAGTTTCATGCTCCTTTCTGGCGGTCGTTTGTCCTGGCGTTTCAGGCAACCAAAGCGGCCTTTATGTTCAAACAGGGAAAATCCCGCGCCGATTATCAGGAGACGCTACCCGACCTGGTCGCCTATTATGAATCCATTCAGGCCCTCACCGTCGAACAGTTCAATGTGCCCAGGGTGGCCGAACTGGAACTGGAGTGGTGGATTGTTCACCGGCAGCGGGACCGGTATTCGTACAACGACCTGGCGAATGCGCTGGTCCAGACATCGGCAGCTCTGTACAATCAACCCGCAGGGGGCTTTGCTGCCTACGGACCATTGCGGGCCGATGCCATGCGCCTTTGCGACGAAGCAGGCCGGCAAGATGGAGGGGGGACTGAAGCCGACTGGCAACAAATCAATATCGTACTGAATAAGGCGTGGGGTACTTTGCAGGTAGTGGTTCAGAACGGACGTTAAGCGTCAGTCCTTTGGCGCAGGTTCTGTACGGCCAGTCGCAGTTGCTGCTGTGCCTGTTCGACAGGAATATTCAGCGAAAGAGCCGCTTCTTCGGGCGTACAGTTTTTGAACAGAACAGAGTCGAGCAATGCCGTCTGTGGGGCATCAGCGGGAACACTATGTTCGGATGGCCGGACGATTCGCCCTGTTTCGGAGAGTGTCAGGTTGTCCGGCAGCAGCTGTCGGCGTTTATTGAGCGCATCGATAGCGGTATGCCGGGTAATGTGTAGCAGCCACGTAAATAATGGTTGCTTCCCGGGCTGAAACTGGTCCAACTGCGCATGAATGGCCAGGAAAGCGTCTTCCAGCACGACAACCGATGCTGCCTTGTCGGATATGATGTTCGTGATAACCCCCAGTAGAATAGGCGCGTATCGGTCATAAAGGGCAGAAAAAGTAGCCTTATCAATGGCTTTTTCGCCACCGGCTGATTCCGGGGAAGGCAACGTACGGCTATTGATAACAGGGAGTTGTTTGTACACGATACGCCAGGGATAGAAGGCCAGGGAGCTTACTCGATTAATCGAAAAACTCGTAATAATCTATGTATCTACAAGATAATGTCAATCGGTTTTGTTTTCTTTTTTTCAATTCGTACACACCGGGAATCGTATTTCAGGCGTATGGGCCATGCCAATGACATCGGGTTCATTCGTACCTTTGAACAATAATCAATTGTCATGAAATACAAAAAGCACGTTTTTGTCTGTACCAATCAGAAAGCCGCTCCCAAAAAATCATGTGGCGAAGCCCACGGCAATGAACTGGTTGACGCGTTTAAAGCGGCCCTTGCCGAGCGTGGTCTGTTAAAAGAAATGCGGGCCCAGAAAACGGGTTGCCTCGATGCCTGCGCCTTCGGACCTACCGTTGTTGTTTACCCGGAAGGCACCTACTACGGCAACGTTCAACTGGAAGATATCAACGAAATTGTTGATAGCCATCTGGTTAATGACCAGCCTGTTGAGCGGCTGAAGCTGGATTATTAACACTTATGGCATTCGGTTTACGGTGTCTGGCAAAACCAAATACTTTAAACCGGATACCCATTTCTATGTACAAACACCTCTTTTTCGACCTTGACCACACGTTGTGGGATTTCGACCGTAACTCGGCCGAGTGCATTGCTGAATTATACGATGCGTTCGGGCTGGCCGATGCCGGTGTTGCCTCAGCCGACGAATTCAGCCGACATTTTATCTCGATCAACAAGAAATTGTGGGGAGATTACGACAAAAACCTGATTGAGCACAGCTACATCCGGCAACATCGTTTCCCAATGGTGTTTCAGGCACTGGGTATCGACGCATCGGTCATCGGAGCCGACCTCAACGCTGAATACCTGAAGTTACTGCCCTGTAAGTCGCACCTCCTGGATTCGGCACTGGAACTCCTCAATTATGTACAGGGGCGCTACACGTTACATATCATTACCAATGGTTTTGCCGAGATTCAGGCAACCAAGATGGATAGTGCGGGCATCAGTCATTATTTTACGAACGTTATCACCAGTGAAACTGCCAGCGCCAAAAAGCCAGACCCGCTGGTGTTTGAGTACGCCATGCAGATCAGCGGCACCACAGCCGCCGAAAGCCTGATGATTGGCGATAATTACGAAGCCGATATTCTGGGAGCCAAAAGCGTGCATCTGGACACCGTTTTTTATAACCCCCTGGGTACGATCGTGGATGATAAACCAACGTATGATATCCGGCACTGGAAAGAATTGATGGCTATTTTATGAGTTAACCCAGTTTTCCTATGAACCGGTTTTTTGTTGCCCTACTGTTGTGTTTCGTACGTTCTTCCATCGTCTCTGGTCAACCCGTTACGGTCGATGTGTGTGTGTATGGCGGTACTTCAGCGGGGGTTATTGCGGCTTATTCGGCGAAGATGGCGGGGAAATCAGTGGTGCTGGTCGAACCGGGTCGTCACCTCGGCGGTATGTCGTCGGGGGGATTGGGCGCTACCGATATTGGGAATAAACAGGCCATTACGGGACTGTCACGGGATTTTTACCGGCGGATTGGCCGCCATTACGGTAAGCCGGAGCAGTGGACATTCGAGCCCCACGTTGCCGAAGCGGTGTTCAATCAATACATTAAAGAAGCCAGCGTGCCAGTCTGGTACAACTACCGGCTGGTGAGTACTAAAACCCAGAATAACCGGATTCAGGAAATCACCGTTGAGCCTGCTTCATCGGGTAGCACAACTTCCAACCGAATTATACGGGCCAACCAGTTCATCGACTGCTCCTACGAGGGCGATTTGATGGCGCAGGCCGGGGTTGAGTTTACGGTTGGTCGCGAAGCCAATAGCCAGTACAACGAAACCCTCAATGGCGTTCAGTTTCGGGATAAGCACCAGTTTCCGGACGGTGTTGACCCGTATGTGGTGCCGGGTAAGCCCGAAAGCGGGTTACTCTGGGGTATCGACACCACAAAGCTGGCCCCCAACGGCATGGGCGATAAAACGGTGCAGGCCTACAATTACCGCCTTTGCTTCACTGACGATCCCGCCAATCGAATTCCCATTACCCGGCCCGATGGCTACGACTCCACGAAGTACGAATTGCTGCTGCGTCAGATCGCGAAAAATGTGCCGAAGGAACTGACCTGGAATCTGATGCACTTTATCATGATGCCCAACCGCAAAACCGACATCAACAACTGCGGGGGCTTGTCCACCGATATGATCGGGGCCAATTACGACTACCCAAATGGTACCTACGCACAACGGGCCGCCATTATCCGCGACCACGAGGTGTACACCAAAGGCCTGTTCTATTTCATTGGCCACGACCCGCGCATGCCCAAACACCTGCGCGACGAAATGCTGCAGTGGGGTTACCCCAAGGATGAATACACCGATACCGACAATTTCACGCCCCAGCTTTACATCCGTGAAGCCCGTCGGTTGGTGGGCGAATACGTAATGACCCAGGCCAATTGCGAAGGCAAAACCGTAGTGCCAGACCCCATTGGTATGGCCGCCTACACGATGGATTCACATAACTGCCAGCGGCTGGTCGTACCCGATGCCAACGGCGTACCGATGGTTCGGAATGAGGGCGATGTGCAGGTGGGCGGCTTCCCGCCGTACCCGGTCAGCTACCGGGCCATTATCCCTAAGAAAGGAAGTATCCAGAATTTGCTGGTGCCGGTGTGTTTATCGGCCAGTCATATTGCCTATGGATCGATTCGGATGGAACCCGTATTTATGGTGCTGGCCCAATCGGCGGCACAGGCTGCCTGTCTGGCCATCGACGACAACAAAGCTGTTCAGGATATTAGTGTGCCGACATTACAGCAACAGATTCAGGCACAGACGAAACGACTGGTGAAGTGATGAGTTGCAGTTTAGCGTTTATGCAACGCAGTCTTATCCGCTAACACGCCAACTATAAAACCACATCGATATTCCTCGCTTCTCTCACCATAAACCCAAAACTCCAACCGTATGAATATCAACACGTCAACCGCCCTTGTTACCGGAGGAGCTTCCGGTTTGGGGGAAGCCACCGTCCGGCTACTCGTATCGCAGGGGGCCAACGTGGTGATACTGGACCTGAACGACGAACGGGGAAATGCGCTGGCCGAAGAACTGGGCAGTAAAGTCCGGTTTGCCAAAACGAACGTGACCGACGAAGCCAGCGTACAGGCTGCCGTCAATATGGCTATCGGAACGTTTGGCGCCCTGCACATCAATGTCAACTGTGCCGGTGTGGCCGAAGCCCGCAAGACTGTAGGTAAAGTAGATGGTGTGTACGGAGCGCACTCGCTGGCTGTTTTCCAGAAGGTGGTGTCCATCAACCTGATTGGCACGTTCAACGTGATTCGGCTGGCCGCGCTGGCAATGGAACATAATGAACCCGCTTCTGAGCCCTTTGCCGGAGAACGGGGTATTATTATCAACACTGCTTCCGTAGCGGCCTATGATGGACAGATAGGGCAGGCCGCTTATGCCGCTTCCAAAGGGGGAATTGTGGGCATGACGCTCCCCATCGCCCGCGATCTGGCCCGCTCCGGCATCCGGGTCATGACCATTGCCCCCGGCCTGTTCGAAACGCCTTTGCTGGCTGCGCTACCCGAAGAAGCCCGGCTGTCGCTGGGTCAGCAGGTGCCGTTTCCGTCGCGCCTGGGTCGACCCGGCGAGTATGCGCTATTGGTCAAAAGCATCATCGAAAATCCTATGCTGAACGGCGAGGTTATCCGGCTGGACGGTGCCATTCGAATGGCGCCGAAATGATCATAATCCATTCGTGTGCAAAAGGGGTAAGCACATACTATCGTGCTGTAAAAAAAATAGAGACGGGATAACCCGTCTCTATTTTTTTTACTTGAACTCGTCTGTTGAATTAGCGGGCAAACTGGCAATTGATAAACAGTATACTTTTTACTACGCTGAAAACCAGGCCAGAAAGCCACCAGCCAATTCCTGTACTCATTAGAACGTGAAGTTTAGACGGGCAAACAGGAACCGGCCATTCATACCGAACTGCGATGTGTTACGCGAATATACAAACTGGTTTGCGTTCGACAGGTCGATGGTCGTGGGTGTTGCCGCGTAGGTAACGTTACCACTCGCATCAACGCCATTTGGACGCTTCGCCGATACAGGTCCGAGGTTTTTGTCGGGGTAAATATCGAAGATATTATTTGCACCTACTACTACTTTCACAATCGGAGTAATGGCATAACCTACCGAGAAATCGGTGATTACTTTGGCGCCCCAGATTGGGTGCTCGTTTTCTACTGCCTGACCGTTTACCACAATGGCTCCTACCAGGCCATCACCGTTCACGTCAACCGTGTTGGGGTCAGTCACCTTGCCGAAGTACACGTTCCGCAGGAAGAAATCGAATTTGTTGGCGGTCAGTGAGTGGCCCATCGTGAACTTCACGCGGGGTACCGCTTCCTGCAAATACACCCGCGACGCTTCCGAGAAGTAGCGGTTCACCTGACCATTGTCGGCTAAGATCTGGGAAGATTTAATGCCGCCTACCTGCTTGGTCTGCGAAATGGTACCGGCTAAATCCGTTCGCAGCGACATATTGTTCCCCAGCCGTAATCGGTGCGAGATGACAATGTCAACTCCCTTGGTCTGCGTGTCGATGGCGTTGGCGAAGAAGGTTGCTGCCGTAGCACCGGCCTGATCGAACAACTGCTGTAGGGTAAGGCTCGCCCCGGTTTGCGTACCGCTCGGCCGCGAGAACTGATCCGTCAATGTCACGCGGTCATTGATACCGATGAAGTAGCCATCAGCCGTAATGGTCAGCCCCGCATTGGGTACCGTAGCGGTAAAACCAGCACTGATACTCCGCGAATTCTCCTGCTTCAACTGCGGAATACCCAGCAACTTGGCGGGTTGCGAGGCATTGCTGAACGTTCCTACTTCAAACGGAACACCACCCACAAACTGGGTAGAGGTCGAGTTGAAATAAATCTGCGCCAGCGACGGTGCCCGGAACCCAGTTGAGGCTGCACCCCGGATGTTGATGTTGTTCGTCAGCTTGTAGCGGGTGGCGAACTTGAAATTGGTCGTACTACCGAAATCGGAGTAGTTCTCAAATCGCACGGCGCCTTCTACCAGCCACCGGTTGGTTACGTCCAGTTCAACATCACCGTACAGGGCTACACTGTTGCGGTTGGCATTCTTCGTTTCCGTCTCATTAGTGGGTCGGAAGCCGGGAAATACCTGCGCTCCACCCGGACGGGCGGCACCGAAGAAATCCGTTGGTGGCGATTGGGTCGATGTCGTGATAACGTTGCCGTTCACGTCATACTGCGCCCAGGAATTCTGGTCACCTGCTTTGATACGGTAGCTCTCAAAACGAGCCTCCGCTCCGAATGCCAGATTCAGTCCGGCAAACGTATCGTACTTCCGGCTCAGGTCGAGGTTGACAGTGTTCTGTTTGAAGTTCAGCCCACCCGCGTTGAACACGGTGGGTGAGTTAGCCAGCAGGGTAGTATTCACCGTGTTTTCTACACCGTAGTTGAAGGTGTTGGAGCCGAAGGTATTGCTCAGGTCATACTTGAACGAACCCAGCTTTCCGCGAAAACCAGCAGCTACCGATGCGTCGATGATTTCCGAATGAATCTCGGGCAGGAAACCATTGATGAAAATAGGCGTGTAAGTACGGCTCTGGTTGGGTCGGCGGTAGAAACCCGCTGCATTACCCTTCCGGTTGCCGTAACCACCAAACGCATAAAACTCGTGGTTCTGGTTGATGGGGATGGCCGAGTTAACGAAGAACTGAATGCTCTGCAAACTCGACTGACCGACGCGCATGTTGAAATCACTCCGAACGAGGCCACGACGGGTCAACTCATTCTCTGTTACGTCGGCCCCCAAAACGGTCCGTAAGCCAGCAATAGTCGTTGCATTGGCAATGTTAGCCTGGGTAGCGGCATCGAAATAGGGTACAGTCAAAGCTCCCCTTTTAATGGCATCAATGCTGGTAGGCAGTGTGTTTAAATTACCACCGGATTGCTGCGTGCTGTACTCAACAGCATTATAGGCATTGAAGATACTACCCGTGGCGGGCAAAGCGCGGCTGGTCGCGTTACGCATCTGGGCCGAACCGGTAACGTTGACAAAGCCAGCTTTACCAATCCGAACGCCGTAGTTGGCATCGACCTGAACGTTGCCGCCGTCGTTGCCGCCTTTAAAGTTATTTGACCCCTGCGAGAAATTAGCACCGCCGTATACTGACAGGGCCAGTTTTCCGGTCGCTTCTTTCATTTTTACGTTGATAACCCCGGCAATGGCATCGGAACCGTATTGGGCCGATGCGCCATCGCGCAGTACTTCAATCCGCTCCACGGCAAAGGCCGGGATGGCGTTCAGGTCGGTACCAACAGAACCCCGGCCCGGCGAACCGTTCACGTTGACCAGCGATGAAGGATGACGACGTTTGCCGTTTACCAGCACGAGCACCTGGTCGGGACCCAGGCCCCGCAACTGGGCCGGGTCGATGTGGTCGGTACCATCGGCTACCGTAGTGGTGTTGGAGGTGAAGGAAGGAGCCACAAAATTCATGATTTGGTTCAGGTTGTTTTGTGGTGCCTGCGTCGTTAGTTGCTGGATATTAATGACATCCACCGGCACGGGACTCTCGGTTTTTACCCGTCCGGCTCCTCTCGAACCCGTTACCACTACTTCGCTCAGGCTGGCGGTCGTTTCGCGCAGGGATACGTTAGCGGTTACTTCACCACTCGAAATAGTTACAGGTACACTTTTCGTCTCGTAGCCAACGAAGCTAATTCGCAGCGTATACGTACCCGGATTTAGTTTGAGTATATAGGTACCGTCGGCATCGGTTGTGGTGCCAAGATTAGAGTTGACCGCCACGATGGTTACCCCCGGAATTGGGGCATTTGTCGTTGCATCGGTTACTTTTCCCCGAACACCCTGGGCTAGAACAGCCGTTAATGTCAGCATCCACAGGCCTACGCTCAGGGCGAAAGAATGTAGTTTGTATTGATTTCTCATAGATTTTAACTTTTTTTAATCCACAAAAATAGGGCAAAATACGGTAAGATTAACGCTTAGGCATAGGGCCGTTTGATCAGGAAAGTCAGCGATCAAACACCTTTTCATTTGCCAGTCAGGATACTGTCGGTAGTACTTACCAGGATGTATTCTCTTTAGTCTGCACCAAATAAAAAGAGCGGCCTGCGAATTTCGCAGGCCGCTCTCTGGCTAAAAATTAGGTCGAATTATTGCGCTGAAATCAGCTCAATATCGAACCGCAGGGGTGCGTAAGGCGGAATAGGGCCGGTGCCGGTAGTGCCATAGCCTATTTTGGATGGGAAAACAATGGTTGCTTTCTCCCCCGTTTTCAGTTTTGCCAGCCCCTCGGCAAAGCCCGGCACAAAACCACTTACCAGACCGGCGTACGTTCCCGTACCGGTGCTGTCAAATGCTGACGCTGAGCGCAGCAATCTGCCATTATATTTTATGGTGAGCCGTTGCGTGGGTGTCGGCGAAACACCGGTTGGGTTATCGAGCGTTTTGATATAACGCAGGCCGGTCGGTGTTACCTCCGTTGGGGTTAGCTTGTTGGCCGTCAGGTACTGGTCAATCTGCTGGTCTTCAGTACGTACCTGCTTCAAGGTAGTATTGAGCCGAAGGGGAGCGTTGGGTGGAACAAGCCCGTTAGTCGATCCATCCCGGCCAAGACCGTAGTAGGATGGCAGCATAATAACGCCCTGCTCACCAACGTGCATTTGCTGCAGGCCTATGGTTAGACCCTGAACAGTGGGGGTGGCTGGCTGGCTGGGGGCAATGACCAGATAATTGGATTTAGTAGCGTAGGTGGAGTCAACAAACTTTTCTGTTATTGTCGCGCCACCTGATATAAGTGCGTACAGGGTATAGCTGTATTCGGCCTCCAGCCCTTCTGTGGGTGATACCGTTGATGAGCCGGGCCTAGTAAGTGCGTAGTACACACCGGACGTTGTAAAGGTGCCCGACAGGCCTTTGGTGGTGGCATAACTCGCAATGTCGGCTTTATTGCTTTCGAAAATGGCATCATCGCTGGGGCCGACATCGGGTGTCTTGCAGGAAATCAGGCCGCCGATAAGCAGCAGGCCAACTAGAACAACGGGAAGTTTATGCATGAAAATGAAACAATGAATTGATTGGTAATGACTGATTTTATTTAACCGAAACCACCTCAACGTCGTAACGCAGAGGAGCATAGGGGGCCACTTTATAAAGTTGGTTTTCAATGAGGCCATCTTTGCCATAGCCAATAGATGAAGGAAACAGCAGCGTAGCCTTTTCCCCAACCCGCAGTTTGTTTAACCCCTCATTGAAGCCCGACACATTATACTGATTCAGGCCCGTACCGGTACTGTCGAAACCAATGGCAGTTTTGGCGTGTAACTGTTTGCCCACATACCGTATGGTTACCGTTTTTCCCGCACTGACAGCTGTTTTTACCGAATCGCCTGTTGCGTTGGTTAGTGTCCTGACGAACCGCAATCCGGATGATGTCGTTTCGCTAAAGGTCAATTTAGTAGCCGTTATGTATTCGCTCATCTGCTGGTCTTCGGTTCGCGCCCGATTCAACGTAACGTCAAACCGCACCGGCGCATTGGCTGGAATCGAATCAGCAACAGAGCCTACCTCACCAAAAGCCAGTTTGGACGGCACAAGCAGAATAGCCGATTCGCCCTCGTGCATGAGCAACAATCCCTGCTGCAGACCGGCTTTCAGTACGCCATCGAAAAAGGAAACGAAGGTAGGGGTTTTGGCATACGCAGAGTCAACCACTTTGGTGGTTACCACTCCCACGTTACTCGTGCTGCTGGTTAGTACGGAGAGGGTATAGGTAAACTCCAGTTCTTTCCCAAAGGCGGGCGTAACGGTAGAGGAACCAGGCTTGGCCGACACATAATACAGGCCGGAAGCAGTCGAAGTTCCCGACAGTCCCTGACTAACCGCATAGGTATTTATGGTGGCCAGATTAGTCTGGAGCGTTGCTGCGCTGCCAGTCGGGTCCACATTCTGTGTGTTGCAGGATGCTATTCCACCAAGCAGCAGTATACCGAAAATGAATAGATGAAATCTGTGCATCAAACTAAAAGAGCCTCTATAGTAACTACGTTTATAGACCCGCTTCTGTGGCAAACCGTTGGTAGGCCGGAAAAAAAATTCTTCGTACGTGATCAATTTGAGCTTCTTTTCTACGGTTGCAACACCTGGTCAATGATATGAATTACGCCGTTTGTGGCGGGAATATCGGCCTGCTTTATCGTGGCTGCTGTTAAGTTCTTTGCTCCCTTTACCATCAGTTGCGTGGGGGCTACAATGGTAATCAATTTATTACCGGTGTAGAATGTATCGATGCTCTCCGTTTTAATCTGAGTAGAAAACCGGGCACCTGCTATCACATGATATAACAGAATATTCGTTAGCGTCTGTACATTGGCCGACGCAATGGCACTCAGGGTATTGTAGTCCTTGTCGGCTTTGAAAGCCGCATCATTCGGCGCAAAAATCGTTACTTTATTGGCCGACGATGCGTTTTCCAGCGTAGCCAGTAAGGTGGGGTTGCTGGTACCTATCCGCTTGATGGCCGCCGTCAGAAACGTCAAATTAGGGTTATTCTGAATGTTTACCAATACGTTTCCAATAGAAGGCATCAGCACCCGGTTAACGATGTGGATGTAGCCGTTGGCTGTCTTGATGTCGGCCTGTGTTAACCTGGCATTGTTCACATAAATTGTCCCATCGGTCGCTTTATTGACGTACAAGATACCCTTGTTCAGCGTTTCGACGGAGTTCATTCCGGCCGGAATTTCTGATGCCATTACGCTGCCGGTGAGCAAATGGTACAACACCAGCGTTCGCATCTGGTCCGGAGGGACCGAGCGTATAGCGGCAATTGTACCGAGGCCCGCAGCCTGAAAGGCAGAATCAGTTGGGGCAAAAAAGGTTAGATTGCCATCTTTAAGTACGTCGCTGACACCCGCCTGCGCGATAGCCACCCGAAGCAACCCAAACTGACTATCTTCCAGAATCCGGTCGGTAATGGTTTGGGGGGTAGCAACAGCATCATCCCGTTTCTGGCACCCCCAAAAAACGAGCAGCAACATAACGACCGAAAGTCGGCTCAGTAAAGGCAAAAATGTATTACGCATCGATCAGTAATGGATAAAAAAACAAACCTGTATCAGAAAAACGTACCGACTCTGTTTATGTTTTCTCCGGGCAAAGATACACGTTGACCAATGGAAAGAGGCTATTCAGGTTATCCGAATGACATCCTGCCGATAACATGACTGCTTTTTCAAATCTGCTCTGTTTCAACCCGGAAACCCATAAGGCGCAGTAAAATCCGGTAAGACTCACCAAAATTCCGTATCTTCGCAACCTTGTTAAGTTTTGTTAAAACGCCCCAATTGGGATGAAGGAACATATAGACCCGAGCAATCTGCCTCAGCACATAGCCGTTATCATGGATGGAAACGGACGCTGGGCCAAGCGTCAGGGGGCAGCCCGGGTGTTTGGCCACCACAACGCCATCAAAGCCGTTCGCGAAGTAACGGAGGGATGCGCTGAAATAGGTGTCAAGTACCTGACACTCTACGCTTTCTCGACCGAAAACTGGAATCGACCAAAGCTGGAAGTAGATGCACTCATGACGCTGCTGGTTCATACCATTCGGGGAGAAATCAAAACATTGATGAAAAATAATGTCAGGCTGGAAACGATTGGTCACACCGAAAGTCTGCCTGCCGACTGTCGGCGGGAACTGGCAGAGGCCATTCGCGAAACGAGTCAGAATAATGGACTGACCCTTATTCTGGCCTTGAGCTACAGCGGACGCTGGGAAATTCTGGAAGCGGCCCGGAAGCTGGCAGCCGACGTCCGGGATGGTAAACTTACCCCCGATCAGATTGATGAAACCATGTTTAGCCAGCATCTGACAACGGGCGGTATTCCCGACCCTGAACTCATGATCAGAACCAGTGGTGAAATGCGAATCAGTAACTTCATGCTGTGGCAACTGGCTTACTGTGAACTATATATGCCCGATGTATTGTGGCCCGATTTTCGCAAAGCCCACTTGCACGAGGCTCTCTTAAGTTACCAGCAGCGCGAACGCCGGTTTGGCAAAATCAGTGAACAATTAGTGAAATGAAAATACGGTTTATGGTTTAAACGAAACCACTGTCGCGGGGGCATTCCTGCGCAACTATAAACGGTAAACTATAAACGGATTCCAACCCTTCATGCCTGAACTGAATCCGTATAACAAACTACTTAATACGCATTAAAAACTTGGAACACCGTATAAAAGTCTTACTTGGCGTTATCCTCTTACTGACTGGCCTGTCATCGGCTCAGGCGCAGGTACGCGTTGGCGTTGGCGTCGGGCAGGATAATACCACCACAACGGAAAGTAATAATCTTCTCGATTACACCAATCCGAAGGAATACGAAATTACTGGCCTGACCATAATAGGTACCAAATACCTTGATCCAAATTCGTTGGTTTCACTCACCGGCCTGAAAGTAGGTGACAAAATACGGCTTCCGGGTGAGGTGACCGGATCGTCGGTGCGTAAATTGATGGATTCCGGCCTGCTGGACGATGTAGAGATGTTTGCTACCCCAACCGGCGACGGTAAGGTTTCGCTCCTATACCGGGCGCGGGAACGGCCCCGGCTTTACCGGGTTAGTTTCATGGGTATCAAAAAAGGTGAACAGGATAACCTGAAGGAGAAAATAAAGCTCAATCTGGGTAAAATCGTTAGCAATACGATTACCAAAAATACGCAGTTGGCCGTTCGTAAATACTTCATCGATAAGGGATACCTCAATACGAAGGTTAAAATCACGACCATTCCTGACAGCACGCGCAACAATGCTACCATGCGCGTACTGGTGGATAAAGGGCAGAAGGTGAAAATTGCCAACATCAATATTGAGGGACTGAAGAGCCTGGATGAGCAAACGGTGCGGATGAAAATGAAAAGCACCAAAGAGATGCGTTTTGGCCGCCTGTTTACCCCCTCGAAGTTTGTTCCGAAAAAGTACGAAGAAGACAAAAAGAAGTTACTGGAATACTACAACAAACTGGGTTACCGGGATGCCGTTATTGAGGATGATACCATTATCCATAATGGTTCAAACACCATTAACATCGACATGAAGTTGAACGAGGGTCACCAGTACTACTACCGTACTATTGATTTCTCGGGCAACTACCTGTATACCGATGAGCAACTTCGGTCGGTACTGGGTGTTACGAAAGGCGACGTCTATAATCCGGAAGACCTCGACAAGCGGATGAACGGCAATCCGGGCCAGGACCTGAGTTCACAGTATATGGACCTTGGTTATCTGTACTACAACGCACAGCCCATCGAGAAATCCATAGAAGGCGACTCCATCGACCTCGAAATTCGGGTCTTTGAAGGTAAACAGGCTACCATCAACAAGGTCATTCTGAATGGGAACACCAAAACCAGCGACCACGTAGTCATGCGTACTATCCGGACGCTGCCCGGTCAGAAATTCTCAAAAACAGCCCTCATCCGGACGCAGCGTGAACTGTCTACCTTAGGGTATTTTGATCCGGAAAAAATCGGCATCAACCCGATTCCGCAAAGTGACGGAACGGTAGATATCGAATACACCGTCGAAGAAAAACCATCTGACCAGATTGAACTGTCGGGCGGCTGGGGTGGCTACGTAGGGTTTGTGGGTACGCTTGGCCTGACGTTCAATAACTTCTCGGCCCGCAATATTCCAAACTTCAATGCATGGCGTCCGCTTCCGGCTGGCGATGGGCAGCGGGTGCAGCTACGTTTTCAGGCAAATGGTAGCCAGTACCAGGTATATTCGCTGTCGTTTACCGAACCCTGGCTGGGTGGTCGTAAGCCCAACGCGCTCTCAGTTAGTGCCAGCCACACGGTTTACCAAACCTTCTACGACCCCCTTAATCCGGCCAGTATTTACCAGAGTTTGAAGGGTCGTAAGCCAACGGGCTCCTATACAAATACCGCCCTTACGATTGGACTGGGACGGCAGTTGAAAGTGCCCGACGATTATTTCTCGCTGAGTAATTCCATTTCGTACCAGCGGTACGACCTAAATAACCTCGACTTATTTTATATTGGATATAAGGATGGTATCTCCAATAACATCACCTTCAATACGACGCTGTCGAGAAACAGTATCGATAATCCACAGTTCCCGCGTAATGGCTCTTCCTTTACGCTGAGTGGTTCGTTCACGCCCCCTTATTCGGCCTTTCGTACCACTACAGAGTCGACCAAGCCGGAGGATAAGTACAAGTTTGTAGAGTATCACAAATGGATGTTCGATGCCAGCTGGTTCCAGACAGTGTTTGGCAAGCTGGTACTGAATACGCGTGCTCACCTGGGTTTCCTGGGCAGCTATAACAACCGCACGGCTATTGGTCCATTCGAACGTTTCATCCTGGGTGGATCAGGTCTGGCGGGGCAGGGACAGTTTGCGCTGGCGCAGGATATTATCGGTCTGCGTGGGTATGATGACCGGAGCGTTTACACCGCTGATTACAATCAGGCTGTAGGCCAGCAGGCCCGCAGTCAGGGAGGGGTGGTGTACAACAAATTCGTTGCGGAACTTCGGTATCCAGTCTCGCTGAACCCGTCTGCTACCATCTTTGCCCTTGCCTTTATGGAAGCTGGTAATAACTGGGCTACCTATAAGCAGTATAATCCATTCGACTTGAAGCGATCCATAGGCATAGGGGCACGTATATTCATGCCAGCCTTTGGCCTGATTGGTATTGACTACGGGTATGGTTTCGATGTAATTCCGGGCGTGAAAGACAAAGCATCGGGTCAGTTCCACTTCACCATTGGTCAGCAGTTCAGATAAGATTAATGAAAGGGTAACGTTTTACTCAAATCAGTTAAGTACTATATGACTTACCTGATTTGAGTAAACGAACCTTGAAAATCAATCACTTCCTGCAAAAATTGACTGATCACCAATGAAAAAAGCCCTATTTTTCGTACTTTTGTCCGCTATTGGGTTAGCAACTCCCGTTAAAGCCCAAAAATTTGGGTATATCGATACGGAGTACATTTTTGGCAAGATGCCCGAATACCAGAAGGCACTGAGCGAGATTGACAAGTTTGCCGATAAATGGTCCAAAGACATTCAGGACAAGTATGTCGAAATCGAGAAATTGCAAAAAGCGTATCAGGCCGAGGAGATTCTGCTGACCGAGGATATGAAACGCGAGCGTCAGCGGATAATTAGTGATAAGGAGCGCGAAGCCCGCGAGTATAATAACAAAGTATTTGGGTATCAGGGCTTGTTATTCGAGAAGAAAAAGGAATTAATAAAAGCTCCGATGGAGTTATTGCAACGGGCACTGGATAAAGTATGTTTGCAGAAGAAACTGGATTTTATTTTTGATAAAGCCTCCGATTTTGTGATGCTCTATACCAATCCCAGGCACGACTATTCGGACTATGTGATGGAAGAATTGGGACTAGACACTAAACCAACCGCTACCAATACTAGTCCAACCAATAAAACAACTACAAAACCAAAGTAATACAAACAAACAATTCGAGATGAAGAAACACATCGTCATGGCGTTTGCAGCGGCCCTACTAGTAGGCGGTTTAAACGCACAGGCACAAGCCCAAACCGCAACGCCTGCTACGACTGCCGCAGCCGGAGCGCTGAAGTTAGGCTATACGAACATTGATTACGTTCTGTCGCAAACGCCCGAAGCAAAAGATATTCAGAACCAGTTAACTATTCAGCGGACTCAGACAGAAAATGAGCTGAAGCGGATGCAGAAAGAACTGGAAGAGAAATACGGTGCCTACGAAAAAGGGGCAGCCCAAATGTCGGACGTTATTCGTAAGGACCGTGAGACCGAATTGCAGGGGCTACAGTCCCGGATTCAGGAGTTTAGCCAAACGGCTCAAACATCGCTGCAAACCAAGTACCAGCAACTGGTTAACCCGGTCGTGCAAAAAATTCAAAAGGCCATTGATGCAGTAGCTAAAGAAGAGAACTATCAGTATGTGTTCAATCTGGATGCAGGTGCCAACACGATTCCTATCCTGCTGGTTGCTCCCGAAGAGAATAACATTACCGATTCGGTGCTGAAAAAGCTGGGTATTGACCCTGCCAAAGCAGCCGCTGCGGCCAAAGCCGCTTCTACGGGTGGCAGTACAACGGCTACCAAGCCTGCTGCCACAACTCCTCCAAAGAAGTAACGGTCAATAAAAACAGGCACTGTTTTATAAGATCGCTCCCTAATGGATCAGGGAGCGATCTTTTTTATGGTAGGTCATATAGCCTGCCGAAACATTGATTGTAGCCATCCCTTTTCAGGGTAAGCAGGGCCGACACTGAAAAGGGATCCCCATTTTCACCCGCATAAGTCAGTATTGTTTTTTCCCGGGAAAATATAATTATTATAGGCGATACTAGCCTATTGGCTAAGAAAAGTCTTAAAAAAGGAAGCAAAGGCTACCGGGACAAAATCTTCACCTTATTTTTACGTTCTTTAAAACGGACCTCTCCCCAACCTAACTATGAACCGAACTGCCGGTATATTAGCGTGGTTGCTATTCAGTAGTATCATTGATAGTAGCTATGCGCAGGATTCGAAATCGTTACAGCTTTTGTTGCCGACACAAGCCAACTGGAATGTAGTACCTGAGGGCGGTACCATCCGGTTAGACCTGAAAGTTGCGGGCATAGCGCAGGACTCGGTAACGTTTAGTCTGGGGGCTGATAAACAGGAGGGGATGGCGATTGATTCAACCGGCCATTTCCGCTGGACACCCGGCTTTGGTCTGGCAGACCGACTTCAAACAACGAAAGTTTATCCGGTAACTTTTGATGTCCACACCAGGCAGGGGCAAACGGCTTCTCATACGGTTGAGATTAAAGTACTGGATGTTAATCGTCCTCCCGTAATCAGCGAATTAAGGCCATTTTACGTAAGCTACCGCACGCAGAATACTTATAAAATGGATTCGCAGGTAGTGCATGACGACGATGGCGACCCGCTGGTATTTATCCCTATTGCTGATCAGATGCCCGAAGGCAGCAAGCTAACATCGCAGGGGGAATTAACCTGGACGCTGTCTCAGAATCAATTTAATAAGGTCAGGCAGACACCGCAGTATATTGAATTCTGGGTAGAAGATCAGCCGGCCAAAACGCGTACCAAAGGACGACTGAAAGTGGAAGCAACCCAGATGGACCTTCCCCCTGATATCACCGTAATACCCGGCGAAAGGCACTACAAGCTGAAGGAGAATGCAACCGTTAACCTGAAGTTTTACCTCTCCGACCAAAACGGCGAAGATGATGTAGAAACCTTTGATTTTTTATCAGACAATCAGGATATTCCTAAAACCGCACTCGTCAAAAACACGAACAATCAGTACGAATTCATCTGGCAACCTGGCTACGCGTTCGTAAAAGATCCCTATGACTCTCTGGGTGTTCAGATTACGTTTTATGTGCTCGACAAAGCTAAGAATCGGGCCGAACGCCGGATTACATTCACCGTGCTGAATACCGTCAACGAGGCCGAAAAGGATCGGTATTACTATACCCAATACCGACAGTTGCTGGTTCAGGCATGGGGGCTTATTGAGCAACTGAGCGAGAAAGAGGAACAACTCAAACACGATTACAAAAAAGCCAAGGGGGGTAAACGAAACCGCTCGGTAGCCAATGCATCGTTGGGGGCCGTAACGGGCGTAACCCCCGCTGTTACGGGGGCAAGTACGAGTACGGATGTGCAGAAGAATGGGCGTGTCATTTCTGCTATTGGTGGTACGGCCGTGTTGACAATGGGTACGCTGGAGGCAACCGAAGTGATTGGTAAGTCGATGAAAGATTTGCTGGACCGCTACAACTACGTACTCGCCAAGCGGAGTGAATTACAGAACAAAGGCGATGTATTTGCCCGTGAATTTGCGTTAAAATCGGCCCGGCGCAGTGGAGACTTCATTAAAAAGCTGGATGATTTTCGCAATTCAATGAGTCTTAGCGGTTTGATAGCCCTAGAGCTGGATGCCAACTGGCAAAGCAGAAAGCAAGCAACGGATAAAGCCCTCAAGCGCACGTTCAAGGATTTTACATCACTGGAAGAAACGCAATAGTCGCTATATGATCGTTATCGAAAATGAAGTTTCGAACACGCGCCCCGCTTCTACAGACTGAATCAGTTCTTTCTCCTGAATAGGCTTCGGTTGTCCCTCACTATCGGCACAGCCTAACCAGGGTTCAATACAGACGAACGGGGCACCGGGTTTTGCCCATAAACCCAGATAAGGGAAAGAAGGATAGTCCAGGATAACGGCATGGTTGTGCCTGTCAGTGCATATGGCCACACGCCGGGAAGCGAGGTTTTTGAAAACCAGCGCATCTTTATCAAAAAGATGTTTTGTTAAGCCCAAATGACGGCCTTTGGTAGGAACGGGTCTCGTTTCGCCAGTGAAATAGCCTGCTGCTGAGAGCAGATGAGTTTCTAATGCTTCATCCTGCTCGAATTCAAGATAATAATCTTCGTAAGCTTCTCCTGCGTTAAAAGGAACGGCGAAAGCCGGGTGCGCTCCAACGGAGAAAAAAACAGTTTTTTCATCCTGATTGACAACGTTATACGTGACAAGCAACCGGGCTTCATCCAGCTCATAGCTAATCTGAAACTTGAATTGGTACGGGAAATGTACCCGTGTCTTCTCGCTTGACCGTAACGAAAAAACAGCGTGCGTAGTGGTCGATTCCGTCGTTTCGAACAACGAAGTCCGGGTAAAACCATGCCGCTCCATCGGGTACGTTTTCCCATCAATCAGTACCTGATTATTCAGACAGCCGCCTACCACGGGAAACAGATTAGGCGCATGCCAGCCCCACACCGCTGGGTCGGCCTGCCAGAGGTGTTCAATACCACTGGCTTTATGAATAATAGATGTAAGCTCAGCCCCTTCGGGGCGAATAGTGACACGGAGGTGATTATTTTCTAAAGTAGTCATTGGTCAAAAATAGCAAAAGCTCCCCAAAACTGGAGAGCTTTTGTCAATACAAGGACCATCGGGACGCTGGCCTGTACGGTTGATTTAGAAACGGAAGTGCGAGAACGCCTTGTTGGCTTCGGCCATACGGTGCGTATCGTCCTTCTTTTTCACCGCTGCACCTTCGCCTTTAGCGGCTGCAACGATTTCGGCGGCTAGCCGGTCAACCATGGTTTTCTCACCGCGTGAACGAGCATACTTAATAAGCCATTTCATGCCTACTGCGACTTTTCGGTCTGCCCGTACTTCGGTTGGCACCTGAAAGGTAGCTCCACCGACACGACGGCTTTTTACTTCAACTGATGGCATGACGTTGTTCAATGCCTTCTTCCAGGTATCCAGACCACTTTCGCTAGTGCGTTTTGCCACCACGTCGAGCGCGTCATAGAATATGGAGTACGCCAGGCTCTTCTTGCCTTCGTACATCAGGTTATTAACAAATTTGGTTACGAGGACCTCTTTGTACTTTGGGTCGGGTAATACGTAACGCTTGGGCGGTTTCGCCTTTCTCATAATTGCTTCAGATTTTTGATCTTACTCTGCCGTGTATTTCAACGGGCAGTTGATTTAATTACTTTTTCTTTTTTGCCGGTGGCGCACCTTTACCGCCCTTAACAGGAGCCTGACCTGGTTTTGGCCGTTTGGCACCGTATTTGGAACGGCTTTGCAGACGACCGCTTACGCCAGCCGTATCCAGAGCACCCCGGATGATGTGATAGCGTACACCCGGTAAATCTTTTACCCGGCCACCGCGAATCAGCACGATAGAGTGTTCCTGTAAGTTATGTCCTTCGCCCGGAATGTAGGCGTTTACTTCCCGGCCGTTCGTCAGGCGAACGCGGGCAACTTTGCGAAGGGCCGAATTTGGCTTCTTCGGCGTGGTTGTGTACACCCGTGTACATACACCACGACGTTGTGGGCAGGCATCTAAAGCAGGCGACTTTGACTTGTCGATCAGCTTTTCGCGGCCTTTACGCACTAATTGTTGTATAGTAGGCATTCTTGATGTTAGTTGTGAAAAAACAGTCTTCCCGAATTTTGAGGTGCAAAGATACGGAAAACCGACTGAATGACAAGAGGGAAGGGAAGAAGTTTATAGTTTACGGTTTGACGCTTATGGCTATAGGAAGCCTTGAAATGCGTTCAATCCAACATCATAGCTTGTAAGTTTAATGGGTGATTTCGCGCAACCGTAAACCTCTTTTACGCCTGCCCTACTGGCCCGCCAAATCCGCCGGCCGGAAATCGGAACGCATCATTTGGCTCGTTGATGCCGCCGTAGGCCTCTTCGTAACGGCTTATGTTCTCCCGTAGCGCTTCCAGCAATCGCTTGGCATGCTCGGGTGTGAGGATGATACGTGATTTTACTTTTGCTTTGGGAACACCCGGCATCATTCGGATAAAATCCAGTATAAACTCACTATTCGAGTGTGCAATCATGGCCAGATTAGCGTAAATCCCCTCAGCAATTTCTTCACTCAACTCAACGTCGATGGCACCTTCCGGGTTTTGTTGTTCAGCATTCATGTGAATTAGTTTAATGGTAAAAGAGAAACCAACAGACACCATGCTGCCTGCTGGTTTTCGTAAAGCATTGTTGACACTGCAAAATTAAGACAATTCCACTACGCAATCGTCCTGCTCCACCACAGCGCCTTCTTTTAACACTACTTTTACTATTTTTCCTTCTTTCTGAGCCGCTACGATACTTTCCATTTTCATGGCTTCGATAACGAACAGAGGCTGATTTTTCTTCACCGTATCCCCGGCTTTTACCAGAATACGCGTCAGTCGGCCCTGCAGGGGCGTCCCTATATCACCCTCTTTGCTCACTTTAGCGTTCATTTCCTTCTCCACCTTCGAGGCTTTGTCCCGTACCTGAACCTGGCGACTCTGGCCGTTCAGTTCAAACGTGATGGTACGCATTCCGAACTCGTCCGGCTCCGACTTGAACAGCAACCGAACCAGGATGTTTTTGCCTTCCTCGATGTTGATCAGGATCTCTTCATTTTCCTTCAAACCGTAGAAAAATGCGGGGGTTGGTATGATACTAACGTTGCCGTATTGCTCATTAGCCTTGTAATACGCATCATATACCTTCGGGTACATCTGGTAAGACAGGTAGTCCACGAAACCATCACTGTGCGGGTACTTCTCCTGAAAAGCTTTCAAATCAGCGTCGAAGTCGATGGGTTCCAGATGACTATTGGGGCGATCCGTAATGGGTTTTTCCCCTTTGAGAATGGCCTGCTGAATATCCTGCGGGAAACCGCCTACGGGCTGCCCCAGTTCTCCCTTGAAAAATCCTTTTACTGATTCGGGAAACGTCAGTGAATCCCCCCGCGTCAGCACATCTTCAGCCGTTAGGTTGTTGGCCGTCATGAAAATGGCCATATCGCCTACCACTTTGGAAGAAGGCGTAACCTTCACGATGTCGCCAAATAACTGATTGGCTACCGAGTAGTTCTTCTTCAGCAACTCGAACTTATCGCCCAGTCCGGTGGCAATGGCCTGCGGTTTCAGGTTGGAGTACTGCCCGCCGGGAATCTCGTTTTCGTACACTTCGGCACTGCCCGCTTTCATACCCGACTCAAACGGATAGTAGTACTCCCGAACATCTTCCCAGTAGTTGGAATACGCATTCAGGGAATCCAGGTCGACCGGACACTCGCGCTCGTGACCCTGCATCATAGCTACCACGGAGTTAAAGTTTGGCTGTGATGTCAGGCCGGATAAAGCTCCGAGGGCACAATCGACAATATCAACCCCGGCATCAATGGCTTTCAGGTAGGTAGCCGCCTGAATACCCGCCGTGTCGTGCGTATGCAGATGAACCGGAATGCTTACCGCCTTTTTCAACTCCCGCACCAGCACATCGGCAGCCAGTGGTTTTAGTAGCCCCGCCATATCCTTGATGGCTAGCAGGTTTGCCCCTTCATCTTCGAGCTGGCGAGCCATATCGAGATAATACTGGAGCGTGTATTTTGTCTGTTTAGGATCGAGGATATCACCGGTGTAGCAGATCGCAGCTTCGCAAAGGGCATCGGTCCGCTCACGAACAGCCTTCATGCTTACCTTCATGGCGTCAACCCAGTTCAGCGAGTCGAAAATACGAAACACGTCGATTCCCGATTGCCAGGACTGCTCCACGAATTTCTCAATCAGGTTATCGGGATAAGCCGAATAGCCAACGGCATTGGAGCCGCGGAAAAGCATTTGCAGCAGCATATTGGGCATGGCCTCGCGCAGGGCTTCCAGGCGTTTCCAGGGGCTTTCGTACAGAAAACGCATCGACACATCGAACGTAGCACCACCCCATACCTCCATGGAAAACAGTTCGGGGTGACTCTTGGCAAACCCTTCTGCTACTTTCTGCAAGTCCTGCGTACGAACGCGGGTGGCCAGCAACGACTGATGGCCATCGCGAAACGTCGTATCCGTGTATAGTATACTCTTTTGCTCCTTTGTCCACTGCACAAATTTATCGCGGCCTAGCTCCTTCAGGCGGTCCCGGTTGCCAGCGGGATAGGCACTGTAGGTATCAAATGCCGGTACAACGGGCGTCCGGAATACTTTACTGTCGTCTTTATTTTTTACCGCCGGATTACCGTTCACGATCACATCCGCCAGGTAATTGAGTGCCCGGGTCGAGCGGTCCTGTGGTTTACGGAATTTGAACAGTTCGGGGTGGGTTTCGATAAACGAAACCCGCGCTTCGCCCCGCTGAAAAATGGGGTTATTAATGACATTCTGCAGAAAGCCGATATTGGTTTTTACCCCCCTAATCCGGAATTCCATCAACGCCCGTGCCAGACGCTGGGTAGCGCCTTTGAGCGTACGCCCCCGTGCCGACACCTTCACGATCATGGAGTCGAAGTAGGGCGATATTTTCATGCCCGCATAGCTGCTGCCTTCGTCCAGACGAATGCCAAAACCGGCTGCATTCCGGTAGGCCGTAATGGTGCCAAAATCGGGTTTGAAGCCGTTGGCAGGGTCTTCCGTGGTGATGCGGCACTGGATGGCGTACCCATTCAGCGGAACATCGGCCTGATTTTTAATATAGATGCCATTATCGGAAAGCTTATAGCCCATCGCAATCAGAATCTGCGTCCGAACAATGTCGATGCCCGTTACCTCTTCCGTAATGGTATGCTCAACCTGAATCCGGGGATTTACTTCAATAAAGAATATATCTTCATTCATATCGACCAGAAACTCGACCGTTCCGGCATTGGAGTAATTGACGGCCCGGCCCAGTTGCAGGGCATAGGCGTACAGTTTATCCTTTGTTTCCTGCTTTAGCCCGAATGATGGAGCTACTTCTACCACTTTCTGGAACCGCCGTTGCACCGAACAGTCGCGCTCGTAGAGGTGAACAATATTTCCGTGCTGATCGCCCAGCAACTGCACCTCAATATGCTTGGGGTCTTCAATAAACTTTTCGAGGAAAATGGTATCATCGCCAAAGGCATTCCGGGCTTCATTTTTGGCTTCGGAGAATGCTTTCGAAAAATCTTCGGCCTGCCGTACTACGCGCATACCGCGTCCACCACCCCCGGCGGCAGCTTTTACCATGACCGGAAAACCAATTCGCTCGGCTTCGGTCAGGGCAAATTCGGGGGTCATATCCGGCTCCCGTGAGTCAGGGATAAGGGGTACGTTCGCTTTGGTAGCCAGGTTTTTAGCCCGCACTTTATCGCCCAGCGCATCCATCGCTTCGGGCGATGGGCCGATGAAAATAATATTCTCCTCCCGACACCGGCGGGCCAGCTTCACATTCTCCGACAGAAAACCGTAGCCGGGGTGAATGGCATCTACCTTACGCCGTTTCGCCAGCAGAATAATGCCCTCAACATCCAGATATGGTTTCAGCGCATCATCATCCCGGCCAATTTGGTAGGCTTCATCGGCTTTGTAGCGATGGAGTGAATACCGGTCTTCGTAGGTATAAACAGCAACAGTCGTGATACCTAGTTCAGTAGCTGCCCGCATGATACGAATGGCAATTTCGCCCCGGTTGGCAACGAGCAAACGATTAATAGGTCGGATATACTCTTTCATAATTCTCAGTAAAAACAGCGGTAGGCTATGGGTACGTCAAATAAAGGAGCAAGATGGTTGAAAATTTCGAAAAAGCTTTTCCCGTCCGTATAATCATTGGAGAAGCCAGCTTTTTCCGGAAATATTGCAGGAAGGCGATTTCGTCACTATCCGTAATACTGGCTATTCCCCAGGGGATTGAGCTGGTGTTAAAGAACTGGATTATAGAAATTGTCCTCTAAAATCGCCAATGCCAACAGTAATGGCCTTGCTACATCAAATCGAAAAACATGAATTCATCCGGTTTCTGAATCCGGTACGTTTTCAACCACTGCTTCAATACGCTGGGGTCAGCAAACGCTTTTACGTCGGATTTGATTTGTTTGATGTCCCGTTTCAGCTGGGCAATATCGCTGTTTAGACTAAACTCCAGGGCTATTCTTGAACTAACGGCAAAGGCCGGTTTACCCGTCATGACGGCCAGTTCGTCGTGAAGCGAAACTAATTCCTCATCCAGTTCCTGGGTTTGCTGCCTCAGAATTTTGTTATAGTATTTAAGCTGCTCCTCGGCCAGGCTTTCCAGATGGGCCTGGTCAATGCGATCGAATTCGAGTTGTAGTCGCAATAAAGCCAGCAAATCGCTTTTTTCGTACGCTTCCGTTACGCGGTGCATGATTTCTGTTTTGCGCCCTTTCTCCGCTTCATCGGGTTCCCGGTCGGGGTGAAATGCCTTTACCAGGTCCATATATAGGGTTCGGACCGCTTTGGTAATCTTTTGCGCTTCGGCCTGTTTTTTGGCTTCGCGTTCCTGCTGTTTGGCCGTTTTGGGTTTGTCGGCTTTCTGTCGTTTGTTTTTTCCCTGTTCGGCCTGCTGCTGTTCTATTTTTTCCTGCATGTAAGCGGCCATTTTTTGCGGATCGCTCACGTCAGCATCATCATCGAACTGAATGCCAAACATCGTTTCCATCATTTCCTTCATCATGTCGGCCGTTTGCTCGTCGGCCTGGGTATTTACCTGATCGAAACCCTCGGTATTATACTTGTCGTAGATGGGCTTGAGGTCGTCGATCCCGTAGGTTGAAATCAATTCAAAGGCTATTTTCTGGATGAGGTCTGCCAGTTTCTTTTTTTCGGTCTTCGTAACTGTTTTTCCGTCATACACCCTATCGAACAGGCGCACCATCTCGGCCCGGAACTGGCTGTACTGCTCCACCAGTGGCCGGTAATCTTTTTGCACCCGTTGCTGGATATGTACAGCCGCTTCGCGCAGGTCGTGCAGGTCGGCCGTTAGTGTTTCAATCTTGCGGGTTAGTCGGTTAAACTCTTTCTGCGATTTTGAGAGAACGGCATTATCCTTTTTTGTTCCAATCTGGACAATAAGGTGTGAGTTTGGAGAAGGCATATCACTTGGACTGTTGAGAGAACGAAGGTACGACCGCGGGTTAAAAAAACCTGAAAATTTGGGGTACAGCCACCAAAAACCGTACTTCGTACCGACCCTTTTCCAATTGCCCACATGGCTGCCCGACTGATAGAGAAAATTGCGCGCTTTGATGCGCATCATCGATTCATTATTGCTCTGGCGGTGTCAGGAGGGGCATATTTTACGGTCCCCGACGATTTTAACGTGCCGGCCCGCATCACATCGATTTGGGTTGCGTTTGCGCTGATGGTGCTCGTCTTGTCCTGGACTGCTATCCTCGTACTGCATCCGCGCGATTTGCCGAAGCTATCCCGCATGCAGGATTCGAGCCGAACCTGGATACTGTTTTTTTCGTTGGCGGCTGCGCTGGCCAGTCTGTTTGCCGTTAAAGCCTTGCTCAATTCAATGGATGCCAACAGGCCGGAGCATCTTATACTGCCCGTTCTGGCCGTTGGCAGTGCCTGGAGTTTGGTACACACGGTCTTTATTCATCGGTACGCTCACCTGTATTACGGCAGTAGCGCGAACCAGAAAAAAAGACCTGGGGGGCTGGATTTTTCGGATGATACCGAGCCGGACTACCTCGATTTTGCCTATTTCTCCTTTGTCATCGGTATGACCAGCCAGGTGTCCGACGTGACCATTGGTTCAAAGGTTATTCGCCGAACGGCCCTAGCTCACGGCGTGCTGTCTTTTATTTTCAACGTGGTCATCATTGCGCTCACCATCAGCAGCCTTTCTAACTAACGGCAATCAGCGCGCCGATTTATCAGGGCGAGCCTGTTTTTTCGCCTGTTCCTGCTCATAGGCTTCGCGCTGACGCTTGTCGGCGATGAGGTTACGGTATAATCCGTTCAGAACGTATAAATCATCGACTTCGTCGATTAATCGGTGAAGATGTTCACGCACCTGCGTAATATTCATGGCATTGGGTAAATTTATTTCAGTACTCCGTACCGTTGGGGCAACCCGCAAAAAAACCTGTATGTACTAACAGCAATTCCCACTTTGACTTACTTTACTCTAATTGAACCTGAAACTGACCGGCTATATCAAGGTAAATATCTTGGTTCTTCCGACTCTATAGTGGTTGGAGAAAGTTGACGAGTATGCGCTCTCGAAACTGCTCAAAGTTTCGGAAACCGTAGCCCACTCGCTTCAAGGTCTTGATGGCGTTATTAATCCCTTCCACTAACCCGTTGCTATGCCGAGTGGAGAAAAATGCGGGGCCGATTTCTATGATCTATGCAAGTGCATGTTTATACTTTTCGTCATAATTTCGATCATCCCGAACACAGGCGAAAATGCGAAGTACAAGCTTGTTGCGAACATTGTTGATGACCAGCATTTTGTTCTTGCCCTCAGCCACTTTTCGTTCGTAATAAGCCTTCAGTTCGCTACAATGCTGAATAGCTGACAAGGCGGCTAAATGCAATAATGACTTCACTTTTTTATTGGCCATTTGACTGACTTTAGGCTTCCCCTTCCGCTGACCCGAACTGTGTTCAAAAGGAACTACACCCGCATAAAAAGCGTATTTTTTGGGATCTGTAATGCTCTTGAATTCATTAGTGGTGATGATCACTTCGACTGCCGTTGTCTGGCTAATGCCCTTAATAGAGGTCATTCGTTCGAAAAGGTGCTTGAGTTCAGGGTCGTTTTCAACCACCTCAGCAATTGACTTGTCTGTAGCTTTTAAATCTGCTTTGAGTGCTATCAAGGACTGACAGCAAGCCTGCTGATTGGATTTTCGATCGTCTTTACTAAGAAAGCCCTCAGTGTTAGAAAGGGGAGTTTTTAACAATTTGATGGCCTTCGTTAAGCGTGCTCGTTGCGCGGTAAGCCGATCTAACTGGCTGATAACCTGACGTGGAGGTGACCACAAACGAGCATCTTCCCGGTTCTTGTAGGCAAACAAGGCAATACGCTTCGAATCGAGTTTGTCCGTTTTGCCCCGGCATAAACCCAGGCTATCTTTAATATGGGCGGCTCGCTCCACCCAAATTGAGGTTTGGGAATGGAGTGTATTTAATAAAGGGTTATTATAGATTCCCGTAAACTCCAGGCAAAACAGGCAATCGACCAGTTTGGCTTTGGTTTGTTTGCGAAGCTCTTTGAGGAACTGAGTAATGCCTTTTTTGTCGTTGCTGACCTGCTGATGAAACAAGATTTTGTTAGTGGCTACAACGGCAAAATCCAGGGTATCTTTCGAGACATCAATACCAATGAAATGGGTGAAATTCATATCTTTGACTTGGTTAAAAGTGGTAACCAACACTTAATTTTCCTCATTACCTTGCTAATGGGCCGCGAACCCGCATTTCTATTTGAGGTTAAAAATTAAGAACCCGGTGGGGCTTCAATCGGCCCATAGGGTTTGCCTGGCCCGTGCGCTAAGCTATCCCACCGGGGTTGGTTTCTCACAGTTTGTGAGGGCTTTAAGTTACACGACTATCTTGGAATCGCACAACACTGTAAATCTAAAGGCCCGTGCGGTCTTGACGGGTAGTCCACTTCTGCGCAGGGCTTTGATAGCAGCCTTCGCTAAAGCACGGGCGTTTTTAGAAGCCAATTTAACAATCAGCACGTACTTGGTAAACCGCTCGACCAGGGTTAGCAGTACACCATCGTGACCTTTCCCGATAACCGTGTCCGCTTCCCAATGGCCCAGCTCGGTATTCGTCTCCACGATGGCTGGCCGCTGCTCGATGCTGACCCGGTTGGGGATCAATTCTCGTCGGATAGGCTGACCCCGTTTCT
>NZ_KB893559.1 GCF_000374085.1 Spirosoma spitsbergense DSM 19989
AGCCAAATCGGGTTTGACAACCGTTTTTTTTCGTGGGTTAGCCGGTGGCTGGCCCACACTAGCCTGGAGTACTTGTTGGCCTAATGCAGTCCAAACCTGGGTAAACTGTTGTTCGAAGGCGAGAAAGGTTGGCTGTNGCTGAATGGCGTCTAGTTGGTCGTATTGAGCGTCAATCAGCGCATGGAGTTCTTCACGAGTCATAGTAGTGCACAGAAAAGGGGTACAGATTATACAATGTAACTATTTGCGGGTACTTTTGAAATGCACCCTATTTTCTTTCTTATACCAAAAGAAAAATAGAAGCCCCATCGCGATAGTAAAAACTACGTCTAAAGTCAGTAAAGAAACATTTAATTTTTCAACTAAGAGATCAGTTAACAAAGTCCCTTCAATGCTCATCATCACAATTAATGACCAATAGGAAGGGGGAAAATACTTTTTTTGTCTAAAATTCCAAACAGTAACTAAAATGGTAATTACACCCATTAAAATTGCCGTATTTGTTAAACCAAATTTCAAGTTTATCGAAACATAGTCAGCCGCTGTTTCACCCACTGTCGTTGAAAATATTTTGATAATCCAAAACAATACACCTAAACTGGCTACTCTATTTATTAATTGCTTTTCCATAATATAATCTCATTTAATTATTAAGTTTTCTTTGTTGCAGGTTGGCTAGTACGGCTCGTGTCGAATTACTCCGGCGCACCGGGTTTGACAGGAGCTAACGGTAACGCCCCCTTCGTTTGACGTGTCAAACGAAGGGGGCGTTTAACAAAAGTAATGACAGTTCTCTGGCAGAAATTTGAACTTCACTAATCGCTATGATTAAACGAAGCCATCTTGACATTGACCACAACCATCACTGGGATTAGACCAATCATCGAGCGAACTTTCAGCGTCGTCAGGATACTGTCTCCCAATGCTGTCTGCGCTAGCCGGGTCAAAATTTCTCTTTAACCACTTTCACCTCTTTTTTAGCCTGGTCTTTCAGTAGTTTACCTTCGCCTTTCACCATTGCCTTCCGGTCTGCTTTAAGGGCGGATTTGTCACCGGTCATTTTATCGGCTTTGCGGGCTGCCTTGTTCATTTTCATATTGGCCTTATCGGCAGTCACCTGCGTTTTGGCTTCAGCAACGGCCGCTTTCTACTTCATCCATCCTGCGCCTGCGCATTGGACGTGATGGTCATAAACGCCAGGGCAATGCCGACCATAATTAGTGTCTTTTTCATCGTCGTTGGGTCTCTTTTTGTGAGTGAATTTGCGCCCTGATGTAAAAACACGGGGCAGTTGCTTTTGTTGGTAAGTGATTGATTAAAAATAGATTAAACCAAGTTAGTTAGCCGCCAGATACGCTTCGGCTTCGTCGCGCAGCAGGGAGTACTCGGCCATCTCGATGACTTTTTTGTAGTACGTCTGGGCCGCTTCTTTCTGGTCCCGCTGCCCGGCTACCTGCGCCAGCACCTGGTTGGCGTAGGCCAGCATCAGTTCGTCTTTCGTGTTGGTTCTCAGTAGGGCCGAAGCCCCCGCCTGAGCTGGTGCCAGCTGGCCCGTCAGCTCTACATTGACAACCCGGCCATCACCCTCCAGGCTACCGATCCGGGCAATCTGTCGGCCAGCACGGGCTTTGTGCTGACGGTCAGTGCGGCCAGTTCGCAGACGGTGAGTCCCCCGCCCTCAACGAGCTTTGCCATCACGGGGGTGCAGACGCTCAGTTGCGTGGTGGTCAGCAATGGCCAGCGCCGGGTAAGCTTTACCCCCCGGTACGCGGGCCTGACGGGCCAGCCGGTGAGCTTCTCGGTGGTCAATGAGCTAGCACCCACTACTCAGCCGGGTCCGTATAGTCTGAACCTGTACACCGACAATCCACTCATCACCCTGAAAGCCAGTCAGCAGGGCACGGTCGGTGAAGCCAGTTTCAGCTACGCCTGGCTACAGGCCTGCGGGAGTGCCGGTACCCGGCAGGCGGCCCCTGAGGCAACACCCCTGCGGGTGGTGGTGCTGGGCAACCCTGTCAGCCAGGCTCAGGTGTGGGTGGAAGTGCAGGGGGTGCCCGGGCAGACGGTGCAGCTGCGGGTCAGTGATGGGCAGGGCTACCCGGTGAGCACCCAGAGCCATCGGGTAGCGACGGGTGCCGACCGGTTCTGGGTACCGATTGGCACCAGTGCGAGCCAGTATTACCTGCGGGTGAGCACCGAAAGCCAGCACCAGACGGTCAGGCTTGTGAAGCAGTAAGGCTCGGTGAGCCCATAGTAAGCGGAAGGTCCATCCCAAAGCCAAAGCTTAGTCCAGCCCCTCAGCCCCAGACGGAGCGGAGGGGCTGGTTTATCACCGGGGCTGCCTTTTTTCAGAAATGACAGCCCTGGTAATGATATTCATCAGTATAGACGCCTGTTTAACGTGAATAGGGGATTAGATCAGGACTTATTTTGCCCCTACAGGACCGGGGCCATTCACGTTAATCAATAAAAAAGCGAGCATTTACTTTCGGCGTAGTACCAGAAAAATCAGAGCCAGACCGACCAATGGAATCAGGGGGTCAAGCAGTGAACCGCCGGAGCCGAAGGTCAGATTAATCAGGGCGATCAGTATGCCCCCCACTGCCCAGGAAATACTGGTGGGAACGGACCAGGTCATGATCTGCTGGTTCACCGCCACAATGCCCATCATGCGATTGACCACCCAGAAAAGACTGTCGTTGAAATAACTGAAAAACATCGATCCCATTACGGCGGACTGAGCCGCAAACAGCATATTCATGCCCGGCACCTTTGTAAGAATAGGGGCGGTGATGGAGGCCGCCGTAATCATGGCTACCGTGCCGGAGCCCTGAATCAGCCGGATAACGGTAGCTACCAGAAATGGAATCATGAGGGGCGAAAACGGAAGCCGGGCAATTTGGGCCGCCAGTTGGGTGCCCGTGCCCGTTTCCCGAACCACAAAGCCCAGCGCCCCGCCCGCCCCCGTTACCATCAGAATAATGCCTGCCGATTGGAGTCCTTCTTCCAGTCGCGCCGAGGTCTGATGCCGGTCGAGGTAAGGAACAAGGGTGTAAACGGCCAGTAAGGTGCTGATGCAAAGAGCAATGATAGGGGTTCCAACAAATAGAATCACCTGCAATAATCCGTACCATATTGATCCATCAGCACTTGCTGCCAGCGGGAATAAGGTAAGCAGGGCTTTGGTGAAAATCAGCAGAATAGGTACTACGATGGGCGCCAGCGAGCGCGTTAACGTCGGCAGAGGGCGGGCGGCCTTTTCAGTGATGTAGGTGTCCTCGATTGCTTTGAGGGGTTCGTCGGTGGGCGTTTCGGCGGAAGAGCCAGGATGCTTTTTGCCGAGCCACTGGGCATAGAGTACGAACGCAATGGTGCAGGGGATCGCTAACAGCATGCCCATCACCATCATGGCACCCACATCCACGCCAAACAGGCCCGCTACCCCCAGCGGACCGGGGGTGGGCGGCACCATCGTATGCGTAACGACCAGACCCCCAGCCAGAGCAACGCCCATTGTCACCACGGGGCGGTGGCTTTTTTTGGATAGTGCTTTGGCAACGGGAAATAGAATAACAAAGGCGGAGTCGGCGAAGATAGGGATGCTGACGAAATAACCGGTCATGGCCAGCGCCCACGCTTCTTTGCGGGCACCCAGCCAGTTGATGAACGAATAGGCGATCTGCTCGGCGGCCCCCGACACTTCCAGAATCCGGCCCATCATAACTCCCAGCCCGATAATGATACCGATGGTGCCAAGCGTAGCCCCGAACCCTTTGGTAATGGCGTCGAGGGTTGCGTTTACCGACAGGCCACCCGTTAGCCCGGCTATACAGGCCGCCGTGATCATGGCAATCAGCGGGTGCACTCTGGTGCGTAAAACCAGGAGAATAAGCACAAAAACGGCAACGGCAAGCCCAAGGATAGGAACAGACAGGTGGGGCATCAGGCAGTTTTGTGGTTATCGGCAATGAATTGGGTAATGAACTGATCGAACTGACCATCGATCCCGAAACCAAACTGCAACGCCCGGCTATTGTCAATAACGCCCGGCCAGCTGCTGACAATGGCATCAATCGCCGGGTCGGGGTTGAACCGAACACGGTCCCGCGCTTCTTTTCCGGCAATCCGTTCGAGGGAGTCCAGCATCTGCTGCACCGTGACGCTAACACCCGGCAGGTTTATGGTGCGCCAGCCGCCGAAGTCGGAGCCGGGTAGTGTAGCTGCTTTAAGAATATTCCGGATAATGGTATCCGGGCTCGACAGCCACAGTGCCAGGTCTGGCGACACGGGGCAAATGGCTGGCTCACCCCGGAGCGGCTCCCGGATAATGCTGCTCACGAAGGAGGAAGCCGCCTGATTCGGTCGACCGGGTCGAACGCAGACGGTGGGCAGGCGCAGCACCCGTCCATCAACGAAGTTTTTACGGCTGTAGTCATTGACCAGCAGTTCGCCCATGGCTTTCTGGGTGCCATACGACGAGCGGGGTGTAACGGCGGTAGTATCATCGACCACGGCGGGCAGCGTACCACCGTAGACGGCCAGGGAACTGGCAAACACGAACCGAATGCCCGGGTGCTGGTGGCGGCAGGCTTCCAGCAGTTGCCGGGTAACGTCCAGATTCACCGCCCAGCCCAGATCAAACTCTTTCTCGGCCTGGCTGCTCACGATGGCGGCCAGATGGAAAATAAGTCCGGTCCGGGCCGTAATGAGCTGTTGAGCCGTCCCCGCTGTCGAGAGGTCTGCTTCTTGGCAGGTCACCCGCTCATCCTGACCCGGACGGGACGGCATTACCTGGTCTACCAGCAGGAGTTCATCAAACGCTATCGAACTGTTCAGCAGGGCTTTGGCCAGTCGCTGGCCCAGAAAACCCGCTCCCCCCGTAATGATTACTTGCATAGTCGTAAATCCCGCCATAAGTAGGCAGGTCTGTATCGGTTCTCTTACCTCAAATGGCCCTGTGACGTCCTGATTGAAAGAAACAGGATCGGGACTCCAGAACCAATAGACTCGAATAGCGCTTATTTACTCATTCCCGACGATAGTTTACACGCCCATGTACGTGAACGTTACCCAGAAAATGGGTCAGTTACCCTCCGACTACGCAGAAGACCTGCTGGCTTCCATTCGCCAGGAATTTATTCGCAGTAACAAAACCATTGTAGTTCTTGATGATGACCCAACCGGAACCCAGACCTGCCAGGACGTAACCGTGCTGACCAACTGGCGGGTGGCGCTTATTACCGACGAACTGAAAAAGAAACCGGCTATCCTGTTCATCCTGACCAACTCGCGCAGCCTGCCGGAGCCGGAAGCGGTGGCCCTGACGCGGGAAGTTGGCCGTAACCTGAACGAAGCGGCCATTGCCAGCGGCCGGGAGCTTGTCGTGATCAGCCGCAGCGATTCTACCCTGCGGGGGCATTTTCCGGCGGAGGTGGACGCCATTGCCCAAACACTGAACCGGCCAGATGCCGTTGTGGTGCTGGTGCCCGCCTTTCTTGAAGGGGCGCGCTATACGATCGGCGATGTGCATTATCTGGTTGAGAACGAGGTGCTGGTGCCGGTGTCGGAAACGCCCTTTGCCCGCGACGTGGTGTTTGGCTACCGGCATGCGAATCTGAAGCAGTGGGTCGAGGAAAAAACGGGCGGGCGGGTTCGGGCCAGCGATGTGCAGTCAATTTCACTGGAAACCATTCGAATTGGTGGCCCGAAGGCGGTCAGCGAAACGTTGATGGCCTGTTCTCCGGGTTCGGTCTGCGTGGTCAATGCGGCCAGTTACCGCGATCTGGAGGTCGTGGTTATGGGGCTTATGCAGGCAGAAAAGGCGGGGAAATTATTTCTGTATCGTAGTTCAGCCACGCTGGTACCCATCCGCGCCGGGATGCTTTCCGGTCAGCTTTTTATCCCCCCGACAGAAAATACCGGGCCGGTAACGGGTTACCTCGTTGTGGTGGGCTCCCACGTACCCAAAACTACGGGTCAGCTCAACTGGCTGCTGACTACGGGAACCGGGAAAAGTATAGAGGTGAACGTTGGCGAACTGCTGAACACCAACGACCGGGCTGGACAGGCCGCTACCATCAGCCAGCAGGTAGATACCTGGCTGGCTGATGGCGAAAACGTGGTGATTCACACCAGCCGCAAACAGGAAGTGGGTGCCGATGCGGCCGGTAGCCTGACGATCAACGCGCAGGTATCTGACTTCCTCGTCAGCATCTTAAGCGGGCTAACCATCCGGCCCAAATTCATCGTCGCCAAAGGCGGCATCACATCCAGTGACCTGGCCACCGGGGGCCTTTCGGCCGAAAAAGCGGAGGTACTAGGGGCCGTCATTCCCGGCGTACCAGTCTGGCAGATGGATGCCAACAGTAAGTTTCCGGGCATCTGCTACGTGGTGTTTCCGGGCAACGTTGGCGACGAAACGGCACTGGCCGAGGTGTGCCGGACAATGAATCAGTAAAACCCTGGCACCGGGCTGCTGGGTGGCTCCGGGGCGCTATTATGCTGCACTCTTACGGATCAAGCGTTATCAGGCGGGTTTCTCACCGGCAATAACCCAGCAGGCCGTGGCTACCGTTCTGGCCAATGCCCGATACGGGTTACACCTGCGCCGACTGCGGTAAAGTAACTACCTGCGCTACCAGTAGCACCCACTTGCCGGCCGGCACGCGATCAGCGTGCCGCGTGCCGGCTTTACCTTATGGGTTGAAACCGATTCAGGATCAATGCGCTGGAATTGTTAGGATTACCCGTCATGTACACGCAGCCGATGCGGTCCGTGAGCCGTATGGGCTTTGATGCGGGGCCGGCATTTCTCGATCTGACGTACCACTGTGGTTTCAGTAATGCAGTTAGCGGAACGGGCTTTGACGGGTCGCAGCGCCGGATCGCGAGCGCCAGCGTTGGCGTCAAATTCTAGTAGTGCATTTTTGCCATATGGATCATATTATAACCGAAAATCAGAATGGTTAAAAACATTGTTGGCCATTACCCTGTTAAGGGGGGTGTAATCTCGATTACAACTTTTTTTTGTGCAACTCAACGAAAAAACAAAAAATGATCAAAACTCAGGTTTCACTACTGGCAGTCTATCTGCTGGGTGCTGGTCTGGCAACTGCCCAGACTACCACCAATTCATCGTCAACTACCACGACGAGCACTGCGTACGGCACAACGCCAACCACCACTACCGACAGTTCAACTGCATCGGGTATGTCTAACAGCAATGCTACGATGGGTACCGGCAAAACAAACAGCATGGGCACCACAACCAACAGCATGGCTTCGCCATCATATGGCACGACGACGACCACCACAACGACGACGAGCAACAACACCCCCTCTACCACTGGTGATGTTAGCACGGGCAAAGCCAATGACCGGGCCTGGGGTAAAGACGGAAAATTCGGTGTTTATGCCGGGGTGAACTTCTCGCGCTTCGTCAACGAACCCATTCCTGATGGTGCGTTCCGGGCGGGTTATCAGGTTGGTATTTACGGCCGGTCAGCGGGTACCATCTTTGGCCAACTGGGTGTGGAGTATCGTACTTCCACCTCGAATTTAGTACGAAACGGCACTGGCCAAAGCACACAGCCGGCAGGTGAAATACGGGGCCAGATAGATCAGCAATTTGTGGCCATTCCTGCCTTCGTCGGTGTGCGTATCGGTAGCGCCCTTGGTCTTCGCTTACAGGCAGGTGCCGAGTTGTCAGCGTTAATACGCCACCCAAACAACAAGTTTGGCATTAATAACGATGATATCCGCCGAACTATCCTGGGTGGCTTACTTGGTGCGGGTGTCAACCTCGGGCCACTAACGCTCGATGCGGTATACAACTACGGTTTACAGAACGTATTCGAAGGCGCGGATACCAAGCGTCGCCTTATCGCGGTGAACCTGGGCTTCCGTTTCTAATCTGTTTTGTACATAAAAGAGGCCGCCTTCCAACGAAGGCGGCCTCTTTTGGTAAGGAGACGCGTAGAGCGGCCGCTGGTCCGGGTTTCGTTGTGCGTTCGCATGTGGCCATCGAAAAGAATGTTCGGGCGCTTTTGCCCAATCCAAGGCGGTGCTATGAAGGTAAACAATGCCAGTTTAGTTACGGGCCTGATCATAGGTGATACACCGTTTCCAAGTAATTGTTCCGGGGAACTCGAGGAGATGTTTGAGCGCAATAAAGGTGGCAAGATTCCTGCTATTTGCACTGAAGAACTAAACTTGCAGTCAGAGATCGCCGGCTTATTCTGATGATTATGTGGTTGCTACCTGGATTCTGCGCAGGTTTTGTCCTGGGCCGGGCGGGTAGTTATGAGCCGGGGGAAACAGACACAGTAAAGGTGATAAAGCAGAAGCTGGCCAATTCTGAAACGGATAGGCTACCTATATAACCTCGTAATTTCGTTCAATCAATTAAACTACTATCGGCTCAAAGCAGATAGATATGGTTTCGGCTGAAGCCGGCCAAAGGGAGTCGATGCTTGTAAAGCCATGCACGAAGCCCTTCGATAGAATAGTATGGCTTTCCAGGCTCATGGGCAAAAAGTTAAACAGGGTCGCCTGAGCAGTCTTCGCATGAAGGCGAGGAATTTTCCCCAGAGTGATACATCGCCCGGAACCCGTTAACCTAAATCGGCGGTCGCACCATGAACTCATTTTACGTAGTTTCTATTCCTTGATGGCCTTGGTTGGCAGGCTAACAACGGTAGTTTTTAGTAGCGGACTCCGCCGAACCCAGGAGTACAATTCAACGGATTGATTGGCTTACAATCCTGGCAACCGCAATACCTCCAACACGCGCCGTTGGGATTAGGTATCGTATTCCTGCACCAACTTAAAACACGTAGCCCGCCATTCTTCGGAAATACTATCCAGCAACTACGTTAGCATAAGGGACTAGCTTTAGGCGATGTCTAAAAAACCAAAATTCACTGATTATCAGAACAGGGCAAGGATAAAGCCGGGAGCTTTTCCTTTATGGTAAAACGTCTGTTATCGATTTACCTAAACCTTGTAGTTCAATGAAAAACAAAGCTGGTCAAGATTCCCGTCGCGAATTTCTGGTGAAGGCAGCCACGGCCGCAATGGCTGCTCCGCTCTTACTAAGTGCATCAGCACAGGCTTCTGGCTCTGCCTCCAAACTCAGGCATGCTTGTATCGGCGTAGGCGGTATGGGATGGGGAGACCTGAACCAGTTTAAAAAACACCCGAAGGTAGACATTGTGGCTCTCTGCGACGTGGACGAAAATAACCTGAAACGGGCAGCCGAGCTCGTACCCGGCGCCCGGACGTATACCGACTGGCGGGAAATGCTCCGGGTAGAAGCGAACGCCATTGATTCGGTAAATGTAACCGTGCCCGATCACAATCACTTTCCCATTGCTTATCAGGCTATCCGGCTTAAAAAGCATGTGTACTGTCAAAAACCAATGTGCCATGATGTGGCCGAAGTGCGGGAGCTTACCAAAGCGGCCGTGAAAGCTGGCGTAACCACGCAACTAGGTACACAGGTAGCTGCTACCCTTGGCGACAGAACCGCCGTACAATGGATCAGGCAGGGTATTATCGGTAAAGTAACGCATGCCTATTTATGTTCGAACCGACCCGGAGCGGTGGCAAAGTATAGGCTCGTGGGGCCTCGCCCGGCTCAGGGTCAGGAGGTTCCGGCGCATTTGCACTGGGATCAGTGGATTGGCACTGCTCCTGTCCGGCCCTATGCACCCGATATCTATCATCCTGCCATCTGGCGCACCTGGCAGGACTTCGGTACGGGCTGGTCGGGGGATATTGGCTGCCATATTTTTGACGCCGTCTGGAAAGGCCTGGGCATGAAAGCTCCGCTGTCGGTACAGGCCGAAGTACAAAAATCATGGAAAGAGTCTACCGAACGCCGGGCCGATACGTGGCCACAAGGCAATCATATAAGCTGGGTATTTCCGGGAAACGAACTAACCGAGTCCGGTACCTTACCGGTAGAGTGGTTCGACGGGGAGTTTTATCCGCCCCAGGAAATCAGGGATTTATTTACCCAGGGGGAATACCCGGCCGAATCGGCCATGCTGGTTGGTACCGAAGGTGCGTTGCTGATTCCCCATCAAAAGATGCCCGTGATAATCCCGACGGGTAACGTGAAAGCGTATAATACCCCTGTGTTAGAAGAGCGAAACCATTACCATCATTTTGTGGATGCCTGCCTGGGCGGTGAAAAAACAGAATCTCATTTTGCTCAGTCGGGTCCGATGACAGAGGCCGTTTTGCTGGGTACCGTGGCGATACGGGTACCGGGCCAACTGCTGAAATGGGATTCCGCCCAGATGAAGTTTTCCAACTATCCGGCGGCTGATAAGTACCTGCGTCGTGCTTACCGTAAGGGTTGGGAAGTGAAGGGCGTATAGGGCTTTCTTAAAAAAACTTGAGGGAGCTTCCAGGTAGACAAATTCAACTCTTTAGTTGAAGAGCGCAGCTTTGGAAAAGCACATCGCTCAATCCGGGAAAGCAGGGAAATTGGATACCTTGACCCATCAAACAGAATACTAGTGGCATTTTAACCTACTTCTTATGGTCTGCAAATTTGAAACCTGCACTATACAAATCAGGAAAACACGTTGGTTATCAAGCCTTTTACATACATTGCTACTGTTGGTACCAATCAGCACCACACTGGCTCAACAACCAACTTCCACCACACCCCCGCCCAGGAGGGTTAGCCCATTTACTCAACCAGACCCCATTGATTTCAACGACCACCAGGGATACGTATCGCTATTCAACGGAAAAGACCTCAAGCAATGGGACGGAAATCCCAAATTCTGGCGCGTTGAGAATGGGGTTATCGTAGGTGAATCGACGCCCGAAAATCCGAGTGGCAACAGCTATATCGCGTATCGGGGTATGGAAGCCAAAGATTTTACCTTAAAATTTGAAATTAAAGTAGAAGGCGACGGCGGCAGCGGTATGCAGTACCGAAGCCGGACAGGGCTTCCCTGGCTGGCACCCATTTCGCCAAAAGTGACCGCCAACGTAGGCCCGGTCAATCTGAACTGGATGATGACGGGCCCCCAGGCCGATTTCTGGCCCAGTCAGCCGTGGACCGGACAATTTTACTCCGAAAACACGCCCATGCGAATTCTGGCCTGGCGGGGACAGGTGGTCGAAGGATTTGGTAATCAGCGAAAGCGCCTGATGGGCATTATTGGCGACCGGGATACCCTGGCAAGCCAGCATATTAAACCCAATGACTGGAACCAATATACCGTGATTGCCCGGGGTGGCACCTTCATTCATATTTTGAATGGTCAACTGATGGCCGTTATGATCGACGATGATCCAACTTCTTCCAACAATCAGACAGGCCAGATTGGCATTGAAATCGAAGCCACTACCAAAGTTTCGGTACGGAATATCTGGCTAAAAAAGCTTAACTAAGCCTTTAGGTGCTATAAAAATGGCTGGAGTAACCCTTGTTAAGCGGCAACGGCAGCCACTCTCCTGAGATGATGCAGGAGGGCCTATACTGTAAAGTGGAAGAGTTGGTCCAAAAGCGGTGTTTTTCGCAGGAGCAGCGGGGCATCATAAAAACCAGACTGGTGCTCTTTTCGCCGTTCGATTAGACCAAACCAGCTGGCAAACTGCTCTACAAACCGCCACCGGTACACCCGTTCAAATTCGAGTGAGTAACCTGGTAATCGGCCCAATGCAATCGGCTCTCGCAGGTGAGGAAAGGCCGTTAGTAATTTAGTCGCATAAAAATCGGTGTCCCGCCACTGGGTTCCGTAGCGATGAACCAGATAGAGCGAATAAGCCCAGCCAAAATGCCCGGCATCGGTAGGGGTGTCATCCAGATAAGCCCAGTTGAAGCGCAGGGTATACTCCTGGAGCACCTGCCGAACGTGTACCGCTCGCTCCTTGCTCAGAGCCTGTTGACCCAATTTCGTTAAGGAGAACGCATTCTGTCGTTTTTTGACGTAGGGACTCAGCGACAGACAGGCTTTCAACGCCTGAAGAAAGCGCACGTTGTCCTCACAGATCTTTTTGGTAATTCCCCGTTCGATGTCGTCTTGTACCAAAAGCTTCCGCTCATAGAGGCTTCGGCAGAGAGCCAGCGGCAAGTTTCCTTTCGGGGTGAGTTTGATGAGGGAGTCCGTGCGTAAGTGCTGGTACAGGCTCTCCATCAAGACAAAGAAAGGAATCTGATCCAGCAGCGAATCTGTCTGATCATCCCGTAGATGTAGGACCGACCCCGTTCCCCAGGGATCATGTAGCAAGGTATGCATTTGCTCCGGGGAAAGCCCCTCAAAATCAGGATGAGGCTGCTGATTGCGCGCCTGGGTGAAGGCGGCCATTTTCCGATTCACCTCCTCCAGCGAGAGCTGGCCGCTGGTGACTTCGGGATGAGCCCTGATGAAGGCTTGCCAGATCTCTTGAGCGACTCCCATACACTAAAATGCTAAACCAATTGATGCGTAAAGGTAAAAAAAATCGAAAACCGAGTCATTTATGGGATAGCAAAATCCACGTGGAGGTGCGTTTTGGTTTTGTAATAGTATCACACTTAGATCGCAGATTCAAGTGTGATACTATTATAATTGAGGTTGAAAGGGTTGATTTAATGTGTTCGTTGGGGGTAAAATAGTTCAATCGCTCCGGCGCCGGTTCTTGCGGGGGACGGTCATTGATGCGCTCCTGTCAGGTCTTCACTGCACGGGCGACCCTGAGTTTGGCAACTGCTGCAAACTCATCTGTTGTATTTCATTTTAGAATCGACAATCTACTATCTGAATCAAATAATTTCCTGGCACTTTACAACACGAGCCATTCGGTAAGGCATTTATAACTATTTGACGGTGCAGCCGTTTTAAACAGGTACTCTCGTATATGAATGACAGATTCTCAGGAAAACGGCACTGTGCGTATGGAAACGTTCAGCGACGGCGTTTTTGCGATTGATATTACCCTGCTTACCTTTCAGTTAAAGTCGCCCAGTCCGGGCGATGCGGCTTCCAGCTATACACTGGCCATGTCCCTGCTGCACCAATGGCCCAGCTACATCGCTTACTTTGTCAGTTTTACCACCATTTTTATCATATGGCTCAATCACCATCGGATGTATAATGTTATCCAGCGAAGCGATGTCCCGTTTATGTTTTACAACGGGTTGTTGCTGCTGCTGGTCAGTATTGTCCCCTTCACTACGTCCCTGATGGCCGATTATATAAATACCCCGGCCCATCGTATTTCGTCCATCCTGTATATGGCCCTGTTTTCGGGCATATCCTGGACATTACTTCGGATGTGGACTTATTCCACCGATAATTACCGACTGCTCAAACGCCCGGCGGCCGATGTCCTTGTCGATTCGGTCCGGACTAATCTTATCATCAGCACATCGGTCTACGCATTAGCTGCGGTGCTGAGTTTTTTTGTACCATTTCTGGGCATTTTGACTGGTTTGGTTATGGTTTTTCACTTATCCCGTCTAAAGTTTCACCGGGACAAAGTAGTTTAGACTAGTGTATCATTATGGTTTTTCGTTATTCCGCCCGTTTTCTTTTGATTGGTTTAGTCGCTGGATGGTTCAGTGCCTGTACAGGTTTTGGCCCAACGGCTAACCTGTTCCGGCCCAACTCCCCGCACGAACAGTATAGTCAGTCGCTGAAGACAGCAAAACTCGACCAGACAGCCCTCGGCTCCGACTGGCTGGCAGCTGGCGAACGGGCCACCCGCGACTCGCTGACCCTTTCAGTCCCTTATCGGGAGAGTGGCTATTTTTCGGCCAGCAAGGTATTTGCCGCTGGTTATCGGCTGGAAGCACAGCGGGGAGACCGTTTACTGGTAAAAGTGGAGACGCAGGGACAGAAGGCCATTCAGGTTTTTATTGACGTTTTTGTGCTGGAAGATCGTAACCGAATCAGTTTGGTTGCCACGGCCAAAGCCGATACGAACGTGCTCACCTGGGAACCCCGCAAAAACCAGACGTACCTCATTCGTATCCAGCCCGAATTATTACGCAGCGGCAGTTACACCATCGACATTACCCGCGAACCCGCGCTGGCTTTTCCGGTACAGGGCAAGACCAGCAAACAAATCGACAGTTACTTTGGCGCAAACCGCGATGGCGGCCGTCGTAAGCACGAAGGCGTAGATATTTTTGCCCCTAGAGGGACCCCGGCTATAGCGTCAGCGTCTGGGGTGGTTTCGGGCGTTGGGACGAACAGATTGGGCGGTAATGTGGCCTTTGTGACGGATAATGAGCATAATGTCCGTATCTATTACGCCCACCTCGACCGCTGGAACGTAACGAATGGTCAGCGGGTAACCGTTGGCGATACGGTTGGCTTTATCGGGAACACAGGCAATGCCCGCACTACGGGACCGCACCTTCATTACGGCATTTACGATTTTGGCGGAGGGGCTGTCAATCCGCTGCCATTTATCCGGCTGGGGCGTGGGCCAGCCCGGCAGCCTTTGTTGCCAGCATCGCGACTGGGCGATTCAATACGGGTAGCTACGGCCACCACGCCTATCCGGCTCTCCCCGAGTAGTAAAAGTTCTGTATTGCGGAACCTGCCTAAAGCGACGGCGCTGACCACGATGGGTGGAACGGAAACCTGGCTACGGGTCGAGTTGCCCGATGGTCTGATTGGTTATGTAGCCAGCCAGACCGTGGAGCCGGTAAAACGTCCGCTCAGAAAGTTGATCCTTGTCGACACCGGTACGCTGCTGGATGAGGCTACCAGCCGGGCTGCTACCATAAAAACATTACCGACAGGAACAAAGGTAGATGTACTGGCCACCACTGGTTCTTTTCAACTGGTACGCGGCAACGGGGGACAAACGGGCTGGTTATCGGTAAACGAAGCCGCCGACAGGGCATCAGAGACGGGTTCAGTAAAGTAGCCTGCCGATTTTCCGATAGAGGTCGCTCACCACTTGTCGGTGGAGGAAGCCGCATGGACGGGCTTCTTACCGGATTGAGCTGAGGACGGTTGAATATCCCAGGAATGATCGACCGGGGCGATGGCCTGAAGCGTGTCGCAGTCTTCCAGTTTTTCCTGCAATTCCACAATGGTATGTTCCTGCTGCGTCAGGTTTCGTTGTAAATCAATCGTAACGTCCTCCAGCCGCTGATGACGGTTATAAGCCACACCCAGCAATGCAGTTATACCCAATAGCAGTACGAATACCGCTATCATTAGCGTATAGACAATACCTCGATTTATAGTTGACATGGGTTAGATTACTGTAGGCAAAGTAACAAAAAGGTAGGCCCATAAAAAAACCTGCTTTCACACGAAAGCAGGTTTTTTTATTTTACAGGCCAGATTCCTTTTAGCGGGCCGCACCGTAATCCTGGCCGGCACTTTCAGGGAACTGCTTCATGATGGCCGCCACTGTTTCGCGGAAGGCCTGATCCCGATCCCGTTCTTTGTTCTTATTATTGATCTGACCCGTTGCCCAACCCTGCCAGACAATGTCGTTGGTACGGGCATCTATTACATTGATAACAACGCGGTTTTCTTCATATTGCCGGGAGTAGACGCCATTGTTCATCCCCCCGTACCACCACGAATAAGGCGAATACATATTGTTTGACTGAATCTGCTGTTTGTCTTTCGAGTCCATAAAGAACCGAACGACCAGATCCGCTTCCCCCTGCGTTACGGGCTTGTAGCCACGCTCTTTGAGCGACAGGTCGAGTGCGTCCGCAATCCGGCGCTGATTCAGGTTGCTACCCACAATGGGATCGGCGTTGCGTTGTCGATCGGCTTCGATGCGATAGGTCGAAAACTGCCGTACGTTTACTTTCGGATCATAGTCGTACTTGACCGTAATGGCCGGAGCGCAGGACGCCAGCGTACCGGCGACGAACAAACTGGTGATTATGTGGTTGATTTTCATGTATTTTGAGTCATTAACGTTTTCGAATTGATTAATAAACGATGGAAAATGACCATTCGTATATTGTACGTTAATAACTAAAAACACCCCCTATTCGTTCCTGAACGCTGTGTAAGCAGCTAGCTGACAGCGTAGTACAAACTACTGATTATCAACACAAAAGTACGCCATTAAGGTTTTTTAACAGAACGAGGTTCCCCTATAGGAACGAGATAAAAAAGAAGCCACCGCTCAGCTGAGCGGTGGCTTCTTTTTTACAGGATACCTGGTCAATCTAGGCACTGGCCAGTGCCTCAGCACCACCCACAATTTCGAGAATTTCGGTTGTAATTGCGGCTTGACGGGTTCGGTTGTAGACCAGCCGAAGTTCTTTCAGCAATTCACCCGCATTTTCAGTCGCCTTGTCCATGGCTGTCATCCGGGCACCGTGTTCCGATGCGTTTGAATCCAGCACGGCTTTGTACAATTGAATCTTTATTGTTTTCGGGATCAGTTCCGTAACGATCTCTTCTTCCGATGGCTCAAAGATATAGTTGGTTGCTACCGCCGGAACACTGCCAGCGGGGGCTTTCGTGGCCACGATGGGCAACATCTGCTCGGTCCGTACAATTTGTACCGCTGCATTTCGGAATTCATTATAGATCACCTCGACTACATCGTAGCGACCCGCAACGAACCCTTCCATTGCTTCTTCAGCCGCTGCCCGCACGGCCGCAAAATTCAGCGTACCGAAGACATCGACGTGCGCTGTATTGACCTTAAAGCCACGACGGTTAAAGGCCTCTCCTCCTTTCTTACCAATGGCCATTATTTCTACATTGCCCGAACGGGCCTGCGACGCATACTTTTCTTCGATCAATGCCAACGCACCTTTCACCGCGTTCGTGTTGAAAGCACCACAGAGACCCCGGTCGGAGGTAACCACGATGAGCAGAGCACGCTGCACAGCACGCTCTTGCTTATATAGGCTTTCGGAGGCTACTTCTGCCCCGGCAGAAACGGTTCCAAGCATCTGCCGTAGCTTTTGCGCATAAGGCCGTAACTGGGTAATGTTATCCTGTGCCCGGCGCAACTTGGCGGCCGCCACCATTTTCATGGCTTTGGTAATCTGCTGAGTCGAGTTGATGGAGGCAATCCGGGCACGTACTTCTTTTAATGAGGCCATTTGTGTGAAGTATTAGGAGTGAGGAGCGAGGAGCGAGGAGGGCTACCGCCGACGGTATTACCGCCGAATGGCTCTCACTCCTCACTACTCGCTCCTGATACTCCTGAGAACTAATATTTAGCGGACAGATCAGCGGCTACTTTCTTCAGAGTGGCCGTACCGTCATCGGTTAGTTTACCGGCGCGCAACTCGGCCAGCACCTGTGGGTGCTGAGCACTCAGCATCATCGAAAACTCCGTTTCAAATTCTTTTACCTTATTAACCGGCACCTTATCGAGTAACCCGTTCGTAGACGCGTAGATGATAGCCACCTGCTGTTCGACCGGAACCGGCGAATACTGCGGCTGCTTCAACATCTCCTGGTTCCGCCGACCCCGTTCGATAGTCAGCTTGGTCGACGCATCGAGGTCAGAGCCAAACTTGGCGAAGGCCTCCAGTTCGCGGAACTGAGCCTGGTCCAGTTTGAGCGTACCCGCCACTTTCTTCATGGATTTAATCTGGGCATTACCACCCACGCGCGATACCGAGATACCCACGTTGATAGCGGGACGGATACCAGCGTTGAACAGGTTCGACTCCAGAAAGATCTGGCCATCCGTAATCGAGATTACGTTGGTCGGGATATAAGCCGATACGTCACCTGCCTGCGTTTCAATGATGGGCAGCGCCGTTAATGAACCACCCCCTTTCACCTTACCGATTAGAGACGGGGGCAGATCGTTCATGTTTTGGGCAATTTCGTCGTTCTGGCTGATTTTGGCAGCCCGCTCCAGCAAACGGCTGTGCAGGTAGAAGACGTCGCCCGGATACGCTTCACGACCCGGTGGCCGACGCAGCAGCAGGGACACCTCCCGGTAAGCTACTGCCTGCTTAGACAGATCATCGTACACAACCAGCGCCGGACGGCCTGTGTCGCGGAAGTACTCACCAATGGCTGCGCCCGTGAACGGGGCAAAGAACTGCATCGGCGATGGATCAGAGGCACTGGCTGCTACAACAACCGTGTAGTCCATGGCACCGGCCTTGCGCAGGGTTTGCTCCACCTGCTTCACGGTCGATGCTTTCTGACCGCAGGCAACGTAGATACAGAATACAGGCTCACCCTTGTCGAAAAACTCTTTCTGGTTAATGATTGTGTCGATAGCCACGGCGGTTTTACCCGTCTGCCGGTCACCGATGATCAACTCACGCTGACCACGCCCGATGGGGATCATGGCGTCAATCGCTTTGATACCGGTTTGAAGGGGTTCCGTTACCGGCTGGCGATAGATTACGCCGGGCGCTTTCCGCTCCAGCGGCATCCGGAACAATTCTCCCTGAATGGGCCCCATGCCATCAATTGGCAGGCCGAGGGTGTTAACCACCCGACCCAGAATACCATCACCCACGTTAACGTAGGCAATCTGGTCGGTGCGTTTTACGATGTCGCCCTCTTTGATTTCAGAGTAATCGCCAAGCAATACTGCTCCAACGTTATCTTCTTCAAGGTTCAGTGCCATAGCCTGAAGCCCATTTTCGAACGATAGCAATTCGCCGGCCTGCACCTTCGAGAGGCCGTAGATACGCGCTACGCCATCGCCGATTTGCAGCACCGTACCGACTTCTTCGAGTTCAGCTTCGGTTTGTGTTCCCGCCAGTTGCTGGCGGAGGATAGCTGATATCTCGTCGGGTCTTACGGATTCCATATGTATAATGAAATTTTAATGTTGATTTTTCGGGCGCAAAGGTACGATGAAAACTTGACAAAAGTGCGACAAAACGCAGAATTAGTGGCTGAATAGTAGACTTTTCCAATATCAGTTGCTGGTCATATACACCACTAAACAGGCCGCTTAAACCGTTTGTATAAATTAGCCAGAATTTTGACTCGCCAGAATTGATATACGCCAATCTTTCCACTACATTTATTTTTCTTATCATAGACAAAATTCGGCTTTAGGACCAACTACGTTCACTAACTATTTTTCTACGAATAAGTCAACGCTTAAACTTTTACCCTATTCATTCGCGTTTCATAGGGAATAAAGCTCAGTTTACTTACACCCGTTTCATTTTACGCATGAAGTTTAATCAATGGATGCTGACCGGTATAGTGTCAGCAATTTTTATCGCTGGTACAGCGACCGCACAGGTAAAAAAAGCACCCGCTAAAAAACCCGTTTCCCCCAAACTGGTAACGACCGCCAAACCGGCCACATCGGTCGTGAACTTATCCTCTACTCAGGATTCGGTCAGTTACAGTATTGGGGTTTTTATGGCGCAGAATTTGAAGCAACAGGGTATTACCGAGCTCAATGACGCCTTGCTGATGCGCGGTCTGGAAGATGCCCTGAAGGATAAAATGCCTCTGCTGACACAGGAGCAGTGTGGTCAGGTTATGAATAGTTTTATGCAGAAGCAGATGGCCGTCCGCAATGCGGAAGGGATGAAAGCTTCGGCCGAGAATAAAAAAGCAGGTAGTGCCTTTCTGGCCGAAAACAAAGCTAAAACCGGCGTTTTTACTACTTCCAGTGGTTTGCAGTATCTGGTTGAAAAGGAAGGCACAGGGGCTAAGCCAACCGCTACAGATCGCGTTCGAGTGCATTACACGGGTCGTTTGCTGGATGGCAAAGTGTTCGATAGTTCAGTAGAACGCGGCCAACCCGCCGAGTTCGGGGTTAATGAAGTTATTAAAGGGTGGACGGAAGCACTTCAGCTAATGCCTGTCGGCTCGAAATGGAAATTATACATTCCCTCCGAACTTGCCTACGGCGACCGGGGGGCCGGGGCCGACATTAAGCCGGGCTCAACCCTGGTTTTCGATGTCGAGTTACTCGACCTTGTCAAGCCAGCGCAGGCAGAACCAGCAGCCGATAAGGCAGGGCCGCAACCGGTTAAATCGACCCCTCCAGGCGAGAAGAAAAACGAGTAATCAGTAAAAGTGTCTAGGTAATTGCAGGGAGCAGGCACTTTCAGTTAGTTAATTAACCTGTCAATTACTTCCGTTAATCGCAGTATACGATGAAAAAATACTTAGTGACACTCTTACCCGTGCTGTTACTCAGCTTTCAGCCGGACTCCTCCCCGAGTAGAACGCCTGGGGGCGTTCCGTCCTCTACGGCAACCTCTGCCACGTATGCTGCGGACGATCTCAAGCCAACGATCTCCCAGGAGCGCGTCGAACAGCTGGTTGCCAAACTACTGACCACCTATCATTACCGCAAAGTGCGGCTTAACGATTCGTTATCATCAGTGGTGTGGGACAATTACCTGAAAGACATCGACGGGAATAAAACCTACCTGCTGGCATCGGACGTAGCGGCTTTCGAGAAATACCGGTACCAGATCGACGATGCGCTGGTAAACGGGGATCTGACAGCGGCTTATGATCTGTATAACGTATTTCGTAAACGGTATAAGGAGCGCAGCGAGTTTATTAAAGAGCAGATAAAAAAGCCGTTTACATTTACCGAAGACGAAACGTTCAATACGGATCGGCAGAAGGCAGCGTGGCCCAAAACGGTAGAAGAGCAAAACGACCTGTGGCGTAAAATCCTGAAGAATCAGGAATTGGAGTTAAAGCTGGGGAATCGGAAAGACAGTGTTGTGCTGGCTACCATGAATCAGCGGTACACCAATCTGGACAAAGCATACGGCCGGGTCAAAAGTGCCGATGTGTTCCAGATTTACATGAACTCCTTTGCCGAAGCCCTCGACCCGCACACCAACTATTTTTCCCCAACCAATGCAGATCGTTTCAATCAGGAAATGAGTCAGTCGCTGGAAGGTATCGGGGCTATGTTGCAGGAGGATGGTGAGTACATCAAAATAACGAAAGTACTCCCCGGTGGTCCGGCGTTCAAAAGCAATGCACTCAAAGAAAACGATAAGATTGCCGGGGTAGCTCAGGGTGACAACGGTGCCATGGTCAACACCATGAACTGGCAGGTAGACGAAGTAGTGAAACTCATCAAAGGTCCCAAAGGGACGGTGGTTCGGCTACAGGTCGTTTCGCCGGATGCTCTGGCCAGTGCTCCTCCCAAGGAAATCCGTATGGTGCGCGAGAAAATAAAGCTGGAAGATCAGCGGGCAAAAAAAGAAGTGATTGAGGTAACGGACAACGGCAAGCGGTTCAAAATTGGCGTTATCAATATCCCCATGTTTTACCGCGATTTTGAAGGTGCCCGCAAACACGAAAAAGAATTCAGCAGCACCACCAGCGATGTAAAGAAATTCATTGACTCGCTAAAAATCGAGAAGGTAGACGGTATCGTGATCGACCTGCGCGACAACGGGGGTGGCTCACTCACAGAAGCCATCGACCTGACGGGGTTATTCATTCCCAAAGGACCGGTGGTGCAGGTGAAAGAATCGACCGGCGAAACGGAAGTGTATGCCGACTCTGATCCCACCGTTGCCTACGAAGGGCCAATGGCTATTCTGGTTAACCGGTTTAGCGCATCGGCTTCGGAGATTTTTGCAGCCGCCATTCAGGACTACAAACGGGGTGTTATTGTGGGTGGTCAAACCTTTGGTAAGGGCACCGTGCAAACCCTGATTGACCTGAACAAGTGGCTGTCCAGAGATGCGGATAAGAGCAACAAAGACAACGAGAAAGTTGGCGAGTTGAAAATGACTATCCAGAAGTTCTACCGTATCAATGGCAGCAGCACCCAGCACAAAGGCGTAACACCCGATGTAGAGTTCCCATCGGCTTTTTCGGCCGAAGAATACGGTGAAAGTTCGCAGCCAAGCGCGCTTCCCTGGGATCAGATCAATTCGGCCCGCTATGATCAGTCACGCGATCTGAACGATAAAATAGTAACCCGCCTGCGCGACCGCTTCGATCAGCGGCTCAAGTCGGACCCCGAACTGAAACAACTGGCGCAGGATCTGGTCGATTTCAAAAAAGCCAAGTCCAACACAGTGGTATCATTACAGGAATCAAAGCGCCGGAAAGAACGCGAGGAAGCCGAACGGAAACGGGCGGCTGCCAACAAGGTATCCCAGGCATCGGACCCGGATGATGAAACGGGAGAAGCAACACCCGCAACGACTACTAAGCCTAAGAAGAAGAAAGACCTGTATCTGAACGAAGCAGGGCTAGTACTGGCCGACTACATTCTGGCGCTTAAATAACCAGCGGTTGTTTCAGCCTTAGATTAATTCATTAACAAAACCCCATGCAACAATCCGTTACATGGGGTTTTACTTATCTCACAGACCAACTGTATCCATGTGGTATTTTCTGATTAAGCAGCGTACGCTCGAAAAAAATCAATTTCAGGTTTTGCAAAAACAGGCATCGGTCACTGAGATAGAGCCTTTCAGTGAACCCCATGAAAACTGGTACGTCTTTTCCGTCGAAAAAGAAACATATCAGGCTTTTATGGATTACCTCGATACGGATGGTATCATTTATTCGCTGGTTTCCAGCCGGCCTACCCGCGCTGAATTACTGGCCGAAATGAATTAGTCTATCCTTGTGGGACAATCAACTTTACTGACTCATTTTCGGCGGGTAATTGTAATCGGCTAATCAACCGAAAAAACCGCCATGTCAGCAGAACGGCGGCAATGGTTAGTCCACTCAGCAAACCAATCCACACGCCAATAGCATCCATTTTTAACGGAAATGCCAGTACGTAACTCAACGGTAACGCTACCACCCAGTACGAAAACAGCGTAATCAGTGTCGGTACATTTACGTCGGATATGCCCCGCAGGCCGCCCAGTGCCACCACCTGAATACCATCGGACAGTTGAAAGAAGCCCGCAACGATAACCAGTGAAGCCGCAATCGTCATAACGGCCGGGTTATCCCGAATGTACAGGGTTACCAGCCACTCATTAGCCGTCAGGAACAGCACCGCCATGACACCCATGAAACTGATCGACAGCAAAAAAGCCGCTACGCCTGCCCGCCATGCCCCTGTTCGACTTTGTTGCCCGATGGCCGCACTAACCCGTATAGCAGCCGCCGACGAGATACCCGTTGCCATCATATAGGTGACAGAAGCCATATTAATGGCAATTTGATGAGCCGCCAGCCGGTCTTCGCCCAGCCAGCCGACAATAACGACTGCCAGGGAGAAAGTGGCCACTTCGAAGAAAAACGTCAGGCCACCAGGAATACCCAGCCGCAGAATTTCCCAGGCTTCCTGCCGTGTCGTTAACGAGCGAAAAGCGTTGATCAGGTACGGTTTAAACCGCCCGGACCGGTAAATGTAGAGCAGCATGGCAACCGCCATGAAGACGCGTGAGAGTAGCGTAGCCAAAGCCGATCCCTGCAAACCCAACGCCGGAAAGGGACCGGCACCGGTGATCAGCACGTAATTAAATCCGGCATTGATAAAAAGGGCCGACAGGGTAATAGCCATCGCTACCCGTGGGAAACGTAATCCATCGCAAAGTTGACGGGCTGCCACAAAAATTAGCAGTGGTAACAAAGACCCGCTCAGAACCAGCATAAAATCGCGGGCCAGCCGCGCCACTTCCGGTGTTTGCCCAAACAGGTCGAAGTTAAAAGCCAGTAGTACAGAAAGGCCGCCCAGCCCAAAGCTCATCAATATACTAACCCGAAGCCCCGCCCGGAATAAGCGGTTAATACCAGCCGGGTCGTTCTGATTATGCGCTTTGGATACCAGTGCGGCTACCACCGTCAGCCCGCCAACGCCAATACTCGACATCAGGAATGATAACGAATTGGCTAGTCCGGCGGCTCCGAGCGGCACGGCCCCCAGCAACCGCCCCACAAACAGGTTGTCCGTAACACCCATTAATACTACCCCTAGCTGTGCAATAATAATGGGCACACTCAACCGAATGGTGTCCCTCAGTTCGGGACGGTAATTAACAACCAGAGAACGCAGCGAAGGGGTCATAAGCTCAATAATGATCGGGGACAAAAATAGTACATTCTCATCAGGGCTTTGTGCCTTTGCCCGATATCCCCGGCCTGGGTTCTTTGCCCCTCGCTCCTTTCTTCGTACTTTTGCTTTCTATATCACAAATCCGACAGGGACTTTGAAAGAATACGGCAGCAGTATCCAGAAGTTGGTTGATAACATGGTCAATATCGAAGACCGCTCAACCCGTACCCGTTACGCACACATTCTGATTGAATTGATGCGTCAGATTCATCCCAACATGAAAGACGGGCAGGATTACTACAACAAGTTGTGGGATGACCTGTACATCATGTCGAATTTTACGCTGGATGTGGATAGCCCCTACCCGCCCCCATCGGAAGAAGCCCTCGGCAAAAAGCCCCAGCGTGTTCCGTATAACACACACCGCCTGAAATTCAAACACTTTGGCCGTAATGTAGACCTGCTGGTAGCCAAAGCCGTTGCGCTGGAAGACCCCGAAGAGCGCCGGACCTTTGTTTCTTACCTGACACGCCTGATGAAGACGTTTTATCAGGCGTGGAATAAAGAATCGGTGGAAGATGAAACCATCTATCAAAGCCTGATTGAACTCTCTGACGGCAAGTTATCCGATGACATTAAACTCATTCGGGAAGAAGGCCTTGTTGACGCTACCCCGCGCGAGCGAACGGGCGACCAGCCACAGCGCATCGGCAACAATCGAAACCGGAACGACAACGCAAACACGCAGGGAGGACGACCAAACCGGGATAATAGCCAGCGTAATTTCAGCAATAACCGAAATCGGAACGACCGCGATTCAAACGCGCAGGGCGGACGACCAGGCCGTGACGGTACACGCAACACGAACAGACCCGGTGGTAGCTCAGGTGGCCCCAACCGAAACAATGACCGTCGGAGACGGTAAACTTTTTAATGATGAATGATGAATGACAAATGAGGGCTGTAATTATATTCATTTGTCACTCATCACTCATCGTTCATCATTCATCATTCACAAATGGCCTCTTTTCAAATTACTGGCGGATGCAAGCTGAAAGGCGATATTTTACCGCAGGGCGCTAAAAACGAAGCCCTCCAGATTCTTTGCGCGGTATTACTGACCAAAGAACCGGTTGTTATCCATAATATTCCGGGTATTCGCGATGTGAACCAACTCATCGACCTACTGGGGGATTTGGGCGTGTGGGTCACCAAAATCGGGACCAGTTCGTACCGCTTTCAGGCCAGCGATGTCAACCTGGACTATCTGGAGACCGACACGTACAAACAGAAAGCGGCTGCCCTTCGGGGATCGGTCATGCTGCTGGGTCCCATGCTGGCCCGCTTCAAAAAAGGGCGCATTCCCCGTCCGGGTGGCGACAAAATTGGCCGTCGGCGTTTGGATACTCACTTTTTGGGCTTTGAAAAGCTGGGTGCCCAATTTAATTACGACCCCAACGATGGGGGGTATTACCAGGTCGATGCCGGTAATCTGCGCGGTGCGTACATGCTGCTTGATGAGGCATCCGTAACCGGTACAGCCAATATCCTGATGGCGGCCGTGATGGCCGAGGGTACGACCACCATTTATAACGCGGCCTGTGAACCGTATCTGCAGCAACTCTGCAAGATGCTCAACTCGATGGGCGCCAAGATTTCCGGCGTGGGTTCCAATCTGCTCACGATTGAAGGCGTGTCGGAGTTGATGGGGACGGAGCATACCATGCTACCTGACATGATCGAGATTGGGTCGTTCATTGGTCTGGCCGCCATGACGCAGTCCGAAATCACGATCAAAAACTGCCGTATTCCCGAACTGGGCATCATTCCCGATCAGTTCAGGCGGCTTGGTATCCAGATGGAATTCCGGGGCGACGACATTTTTATTCCTGCTCAGGAGCATTACCAGATCGACAGTTTTCTGGATGGCGGCATGATGACCGTAGCCGATGCACCCTGGCCCGGCTTCACCCCCGACCTGCTGAGTATCGTCCTCGTAACGGCCGTACAGGCGCAGGGAACACTGCTGATACACCAGAAAATGTTTGAGAGCCGCCTGTTCTTCGTCGATAAATTAATCGATATGGGGGCACAGATTATTCTCTGCGACCCGCACCGGGCTACGGTGGTGGGCCTGAACCGGCAAATTCCGCTGAAAGGTATTCGGATGTCATCGCCGGATATCCGGGCCGGAGTAGCCTTACTTATTGCGGCCATGTCAGCCAAAGGCACCAGTATTATCGATAACATTGAGCAGATCGACCGTGGCTACCAGCACATCGATACGCGCCTTAACGCCATCGGGGCCGAGATTGTGCGGTTGTAGGCTGACCTGCTTTTGAGTTTCTGATGCGTACAACGCATTAGTTGGATCACGACGTTTGGGTAACTTACTAAACCTTCCGGGCTGTTTCTTGTCTTAATCATGTACTCCGTTCCGTTAAGGACGGAAAATGATTCTATCAATTCAGTTATACGATAATGAAAACACTCCAATTCAACGTATCCATCTGGGCATTGGCCCTGCTTACCGCCAGCAGTTCACTGGCAGCCTGCGCTCAGACCAGAAGGTCGGTACAATTCAGTTCGGCGCGTGTCTCCAATGCTACCGTGGTCGACTCATCGAGAATAAAACTCCTGATGCCACTGCAACAAACGGTGACTAAGTTAAAGAAACTTTCGGCCACCGGTGACCCCGACTTCGACTATTCGTTCCAGGCCAAACTACAGGCTCAGGGGTTGCAGGACTTCCTGAAACAGGAAATTGAGAATGGCAAGGACAGTTCGCTTCAACAGATGGCTAAACAACTATTGGAAACGACAACGGCCGACATAGCCACGATTGATGCGACCATGCGGCAACTGAAGCCAACGCGCCCTAATCAGACGTTTACGCAGCAGCAAGGCCAGAATATTGAGGCAATGAACCTGAAATTGCAGAAAACCACTAGTAATGATACCTTGAGCAAGGATTTTGATTCCAACTTTGCCACACTGCTGATGGATCAGCGGCAGGATTCTATCGACATGGCTACTACGTATCTGCAATACGGCAAAAATGACACGTTACGGGCGTATGCGCAACAGTTGGTGGATCAATCCAAAAAGCAGATGAATACGCTTAAGACTATGACCAAGACAACCGTCAAGTAAACGTATTAATGACTAATTTTGACGATGGCAGGTATCTGAAAATACCTGCCATTTTTTTATGGAAATAGCGGATTCCTTTATTCCAACGGCTGGTGCGGTTGGCCTTTTACCCATGGTCACCTACTTTTTCATGGTTGTGGCTATGTTTATCTCTCTGGGCATTTTTATAACGGCCATAACCCAAAACAGAAGCCAGCCCTCCAATTTGACCGTGCACCCTCAGCAGTTGGTGCCAACCTTACTGGCGGTTGTTTCTGCCAGCACCGGGCTGGTCTATTATCTGATCCAGTTACACTACCATGATTTACTGGCCGAATTTCCCACTGTCAGCGATGCCACAGACCGCCAGACGCTTATTCGGGAATCCTACAATGCCATTGGACAATACCGGTACGTGGCGTGGTTTATGACTGCGCCACTCCTGCTGCTGCTGGTTATTGCCCCCCTCAGGCTCCCCTGGGAATCCAGCAAACGGCTGTTAACAGGGTTGTTGGCTGCCGCATTACTGATGGTTTTCACAGGCTACATCGGCCATCAACAAGTATCCTTCGATAACGAAATTCAGCCTGGTCCGAAGTTAGGCTGGGGCAGTATTTCATTAGTATGTTACGGATATATCTCGATTACGTTGTATCGACGCTGGAAAGCCAGCGGTCAGGCACAGGGGCACTTCCGTACCATGGCCCTTTTATTCGTCGGTAGCTGGGGAATTTATTTGTTGGGGTATGGTCTGACTGTTTTACCCATTGATTTTAACTGGCTCCACATTACCTATACTATAACGGATGTAACCAGCCAGATTGGCATTGGTCTGATCAGTTACGTAACCTGGTCAGACAGTAAGTCGATGACCTTAGCAAAGTAGCGCATGTTAAGCCCTGTAGCCTACAATTATCTACACACTCTGCATGGTACTCAGTCTGCGATAGAATCCCTCATCCAGATTTAGCAGTTCGTCGTGCCGGCCACGTTCTACAATTCGGCCCTGGTTCACGACCAGAATTTCGTCGGCATGCTGGATGGTGCTGAGCCGGTGCGCAATCACGAGGGTAGTACGGTTGGCCATCAGGCGGGTCAGGGCTTCCTGCACCAGCTTTTCGGACTCGGTATCGAGGGCCGACGTGGCTTCATCCAGAATGAGGATCGGGGGGTTTTTCAGGATGGCGCGGGCAATGCTGATTCGCTGCCGCTGACCACCGGAGAGTTTGCCCCCCCTATCGCCGATGACGGTTTGATAGCCATCCGACTGGGCCATGATAAAGGTATGGGCATTAGCAATCCGGGCCGCTTCCATAATATCCCCTTCGGTGGCCGGACTGCCAAAAGCGATGTTGTTGAAAATCGTGTCATTAAACAGGATACTTTCCTGGGTAACAATGCCCATCTGCGTTCGAAGAGAGGCCGTTGTGCAATCACGCAGGTCTACGCCGTCAATCAGTATCCGTCCGGCAGCAGGGTCGTAGAAACGGGGAATAAGGTCGGCAATGGTGGATTTGCCCCCACCCGACGAGCCAACCAGGGCAATGGTTTTTCCTTTCTCCAGGTCAAAACTAACGTCGCGTAAAACCGGGGTGTCGGCGTTGTAGGCGAAGGATACGTTCTCCACCGAAATCCGGTCAGTAAACCCCGTTAGGACTACAGCCCCGGGTTTATCCTGAATGGCAGACTCGGTGTCGATCAGCTCGATAACCCGCTCTCCCGAAGCCAGCCCCCGCTGCGACCCGCTGAAGGCGTTGGAAATATCTTTGGCCGGGCGCGTCACCTGCGAAAAAATAGCAATGTAGGCAATGAACTGAGCCGCTGTCAAATCCGACTGCCCACTCAGTACCAGCGACCCGCCATACAGCAAAATCCCCGCCACCACGGCCACCCCCATCACTTCCGAAAAGGGCGAAGCCAGTTCGCGCCGGTTGGCCAGCGACTTGATGGCATCGCGGTAGCCTTCATTCTCGCGCCGGAACTTATCCAGAATAAACCCTTCGGCCACAAATCCTTTCACTACCCGCATCCCGCCGAAGGTTTCGTCGAGCAGGCTAATCAAACTACTCAGTCGTTGCTGTCCTTCCTGCGCGTCTCGTTTCATCCGCCGAACAAGCGTAGCGATGAAGCCGCCCGAAATAGGAATGACCACAATGGCAAAGAGCGTCAGTTTAACCGAAATACTGAGCAGCGCAATGACGTAACCAACCAGTAAAAACACCTCTTTCGATGCCGCCGACATAGTATTGGCGATGGAATTTTCGACCTCCTGCACGTCGGACGTGATGCGCGACATGAGGTTTCCTTTACGCTCATTGGAGAAAAAACCGAGGTGCAGACCCAGCGTCCGGCTGAAAACGGCCTCGCGCAGGCGGGCCACCATCCGCGCCTTGAACGCTTCCAGCTGCCGGACGGACAAGTATTTGAACACATTGCTCAACGCAACCGATACCACAATAATGACGCAGACAAACTGGAGAGCACCCAGTTTACCGTACTGCTGAAAAATCCGGGCGAAGTAGTAACTAAAGGCATCCGTTGGCGACGACGTGATGGACGGTGCGGGCTGGCTCATCAGCGCGTTCATCTGCTGCGTATCGACTTTATCGAACAGGATACTAAGCAGGGGAATCAATAAAGTAAAGTTGAGCACCCCAAACACACTGGCCACCAGTGATGTCACCACAAAGGGGGTCAAAAATCGCCCCAGCGGTTTGGCGAAGGATAATAAGCGAAGGTATGTTTTCATTCGTTCGGCAAAGGTACGACCCTGCAACCTTTTTTATACCTAAGACTTGTAGGTATGTAATTTTCTTTTGTATGTTTACTGCATGAACACCCCAACTAATTCGTCGCTGCTGAAAGGTAGCCTGTCGGTCATGATTTTGCGGTTGCTGGAAGACCGCGAACGGATGTACGGCTACGAGATTACGCAAAAAGTAAAGGAACTGACGGCGGGCGAAATGGCCATTACCGAAGGGGCTCTCTACCCCGCCCTGCACAAACTCGAAGCCGAAGGGCTGCTCACCACCGAGACCCAGCTGGTGGATGGCCGCGCCCGCAAATATTACTCGCTCACCAAAACCGGCCAAACCGAAGCTGCCGGGCGCATCGCCGAGTTAGCAGCTTTCCTGGAGAATCTGAATTTAGTCCTCAACCTGAAACCAAGCCTTTGATATGACCCTCACGCCCGACCAACTCACCGCCATTGATAACCATCTTCGCCAAGAAAACCGACTTACCAACGAGGCACTGCTTCAGGAGCTAACCGACCATTACACGACCGCTTTAAGCGAACGTGTGGCGCAGGGGATGCCGTTTGAATCCGCGTTATCCGATGTGCAACAAGCGTTTGGCGGACACAAAGGATTGCAGAAAATGGAGCGGGGTTACAACCGGATTACGTTTCAACAGTATGATTCGCTGTGGATGAAATACATTCGGAAACAGGGCCGATGGCCCCACTGTCTGATGCCTTTGTTTGTGTTTGGCGTAGTGTACTGGACAACTACGGACATGAGCAGACCAACTTCTTTTTCGGTAGGCACCCTGGTATATACACCCTGGTTTGGCTTCATTTTAGGCTCGATAGCAGGGCTGCTTATCAAGTTTATCCAGTTGGTTGTTCAGGGCGGCATCCGGGGTAAAAACTTCCCGTACAAAGCCCGGTATTTAGTCACCCGCGTCATTCCGGTTGCCCTGTTGCTATACGGAATCAGCGTTGGACTTACTTACCTGAATGCCTACCTTCCCCCCTTCGTTTACGAAACCACCCTGTCGGCTTGTGCTGCCCTGATAATCATGTACACCATTAGCTACAGTCAGTTCTACCAGGCCGTTTCTAAGGGTAGTCGGAAAGCAAGTTGGTAGTATCCCTCTTCAGATCTGTGGCATAGTGGCAATACTATTTAACACCATGAAAAGACGCTCAGTATATTTCTCCGATACATCATATCCAAACGTATCCAGCAAATAACTGACTACATCCCGATAGTCTTCCTGTGCCTGAGATGTCCAGACTATTTCCCGAGCCATTGACGTACCTGTTGCTTCATGTCTTCATTTGATATGACTTCGTTCCGACTAGCCTGCTCCAGCGAGATACGCATTCGGTCAAGGTGTTTCGGATCCGTAGTGTCCAGCAGCAGGGGGTGCTGGTCAAGATACAGAGCGGCAGCCGCGTACAAAATTGTCAACGCCTGTTCGTCCTCGATTCGATCAATCAACTCGTGAAAGTTGCGCCGGATGTCATCATTCATCGTTATAGTGCTGCGGTCGTTACTGCGTTAAATATAGCGAATTATGCGCGATTCAGTTACCTAGTAACGTTCGGTACAGAGACCAATACTCTTTGGCGATACTCGGCCAGCTAAACCCGGCGGCTCGTTTTTTCAGGCGTTCTTCGCGCAGGGAATTCTGCCCGAAATCGTGCAGGCCATCGTGTACCACTTTAGCCATACTCTCCGGCTCGAAGTTTTCGAAGTAATACGCTTCCTTTCCACCCACTTCGGGCAAACTCGTCAGGTTAGAGCTGAAAACCGGCTTGCCAAACGTCATAGCCTCCGCTACGGGCAGACCAAATCCTTCCGACAGCGATGGGAACATAAACGCTTCGCAGTGCGCGTAGAGCCACAACTTCGTCGCTTCATCGACCGGGCCGGGCATCAGCAGGCGGTCGGCCACGCCCAGTTTCTGCGCCTGCTCCCGAATATGCTGTGCGTAGGCATGCCTGTCTGGCCCGGCCAGTATTAAGCGGTAATCCGGAAAAGCCTCCAGTAAAGGCAACAGCGTATGCACGTTTTTCTTGGGGTGAATGACACCGACAGACAGGAAAAATGGCGACTGAGAAAAGGACTTGATGGGCGACTGGGAATTCAGCTCAGCAGGGGCTTTTCCGGGGTCAACGGCCACGCCGGTATAAACGACCTCCATCGGGAGCTCGGCCGGAACCTTCAGATGCTCCCGCACCACCGATGCCGTGTAAGCCGACCCAGCCGTAAGGAGGGTCGCCTTATTTATTTTTCGCTGCAGTTTATCTAACCGCCGTTTCTTTTTTGCGGCTGAATAGTCGGCGCGTTCCAGAAAGTTCAGGTCGTAGATAGTGAGTATCAGCGGGGCTTTACCCGGTAGATAAGCACTATCCTGATGCAGGCAGTGCCACACATCGTATGTCCCCCCACCCGGATGACCCGGAATCCAGAGTTTCCGCTGCCAGGATGCCTCGATGTAGTTGACCGAGTCGCCGAATACGCCGGTTTGCCCTTTCGGCACCAGGAACGTGAGCGACCAGTCCGCAGGACGCTGGCGAACCAGTTCATGGCCGAGGTGCAGGCACACCTGGCCTAAACCACTGTTCAGGTCGCGCAGGCGCTCAGTATCAATAAAGAGAGAAGGCATAACCGTTTTTGATTTCAGCAAAATTGTGAAATCCTGCGCAATACCGGGCAATTTATATTGAGAACCGGCAGCACGCTGGCAGCACGATAATTTCCTCCGAACGTGTCCGCGTTCGGGATTATCTTTGCGGCATGATACAGAATGATTTGCTGCTCCGCACGGCACGGGGCGAACTGACCGAGCGGGTGCCGGTCTGGATGATGCGTCAGGCGGGGCGGGTACTGCCTCAGTACCGGGTTGTTCGGGAGCGGGCCGGGAGTTTTATTACGCTGGCCAAGACCCCCGAACTAGCGGCCGAAGTGACCATCCAGCCGGTCGATGCCTTCGATGTGGATGCCGCCATTATCTTCTCCGACATCCTGGTGATTCCCGAAGCAATGGGACTGCCCTACGAAATGATTGAAAGCCGGGGACCCGTTTTCCCGAGTACGGTCCGGACGATGGCCGACCTGAGCCGCCTGCGGGTAGCCGATGCCGAAAGCGACCTGGGCTATGTGCTGGATGCCATCAGACTGACCAAAAAAGAACTCAACAACCGCGTACCACTGATTGGTTTTGCCGGTGCCCCCTTCACCATTTTTTGCTACATGACCGAGGGGAAAGGGTCAAAAACATTCTCCATCGCCAAAAAGCTGCTGTATACCGACCCCGATTTTGCCCACGCCCTGTTGCAGCAAATTACCGATAGCACCATTGCGTACCTACAGGCCCAAATCCGGGCCGGTGCCGATCTGGTGCAACTGTTCGATTCCTGGGCGGGCATCCTGTCGCCGGAGCAGTACCGGACGTTTTCCCTGCCGTACATTAAACAGATCTGTGATTCAATAACCGCACCGGCGGACCGCAACGTACCCATAACTATTTTTGCCAAAGGCGCCTTCTTTGCCCGGCACGAGATTGGGCAGTTAAGCTGCGACGTAGTGGGGCTGGACTGGAATATGGACCCCGCCGAATCACGCGAATTGATTCCAAACCGGGTGCTACAGGGAAATCTGGACCCCTGCGCCCTCTACGCCGACTTTAGTCAGATTCGGGCAGAGGTAAAGCAAATGCTCAGTAGTTTCGGCCATCAGCACTACATCGCTAACTTAGGCCACGGCATCTATCCCGACGTTGACCCCGACAAGGCCCGCTGCTTTGTGGATGCCGTGAAGGAGTTCTCAGTAGTTTAAATTAGAAAAAATACCTAAGAATATAATTACATATACTGTAATTATATTCTCATTATCGAATTTTCAATAACTTTATCGGGTTGTCTACTAGACATAGTCATTTTCACACCGGGTACTATCAGCCTGTATGCTCAAAGCCATCCGGATGTGCATGATGAGTTACTACGCTGGATGCGGGTTGTGGAAGCGGCCGACTGGTCATCGGTGGCAGACATCAGGCAAGATTTTAATTCAGTTGATTATGTTAAAAATGACCGCTATGTATTCAACATAAAGGGTAATCAATATAGACTTGTTGCTATGATACATTTCCGTGTAAGAAGTCTATATATTCGATTTATCGGCACGCATAGTGCGTACGACAGGATAAATGTTTCTGAAGTGTAACGGCCAAAACATTCCGAATATGGAAACAAGAATCACAACTGAAACTGAATACCGACAGGTTCAGGCAGATGTAGAAACCTATTTGCAGAAGGCAACCAGAGGTAGTGGATTTGCCAGCCTCAGCGAAACGGAAGACCGTGAATTATTGCGTCTATCGCATCTAATGAAAGCGTATGAAGAAGAACATTTTCCGATGCCAACTCAGCATAAAACGCTAAAGGGCATGATCGAATTGAAAATGTTTGAGCGAAATCTAAAACAAAAAGACCTGGCCGAATTGCTTGAGATTGAAGCGCCCCGCGTATCAGAATTACTCCGTGGCAAACGCCGGGTAAGTATTGATGTAGCTCGTCAACTATACAGGAAGTTGGGTATTCCGGCCGATTTTATTCTAGAACACGCTTGATAACAAAGCACAGTGCTTCGTGGATGCCATGAAGGAGATGAGTGCGAATAGCTAGTGCTGCTGAAAAGGGCAGCCTGTTTATTCGGGGGTGGGCACTATTGATAGTGCCTACCCCTTGCTGTATAAAACATCCCCATTCGCCCGGTCCTGATGGATAGATAAGCCCGCGAAGGTAACGGCTGAGCAACTCCCCCCTGCCGGTAGTTTGCTATTTACTACCCTGCACCTGGGCGTGGTTGATCACCGCCACCAGGATTACACCACCGATGATGTTACCGATCAAAGCGGGCAGTATAAAATTCCCCAGTACATCACCCCAGGCAACTTTTTGCATAGCTGCCAACGTGAAGGTTTCTACCGACCCAGCTATGACATGACTAAAATGAGCGACACTGATGATGTAGGTGATCAGAATAATAATCCAGAGTCGGGCACTATGGGCGTTTGGCAGAATCCATACCATCAGCGCGATCAGCCATCCGGCAAATATGCCGCGCAGCAATGTCGTTGAGAAATCAGGTTCCATTACTTCATAGCCGATTTCTTCAAAGGACTTGAGCACGGAGGGACTGAAAACGGCGGTTTTGGCAATAACGAATGCCAACAGCAAGGCACCGGTTAAATTAGCCAGCAGCACGATTCCCCAGAGCCTCATCACTCGCCAGAACGTCCTGACGTTTTTACGCTCCAGTAAAGGCAGAATGGGCGTGAGGGTATTCTCCGTAAACAGCTGTTGTCTGCCAAGAATGACAATGACAAAACCAAGGCTGTAGCCAAAGCTGGCCACCAGCGTACTCCACTCGGCTTTGGGCAGATAGGTCTTTAACAACCCATGGCCTATCATGGAGAAACCCATGGATAATCCAGCGGCCAGTCCGGACCAAAACAGGGAATCGGCGGGTCGGTCCAGTTCCGTTTCGGCCTCCTGAAAAATAGCCTTGTGAATATCGTGGGCAGACGAGGCCTGCTGTACAACCTCCTGTTCGGTATTTTCACTCTCTTGCTGCGCCATACATGTTTCCTGTAAACCAAGTCGATTTACAGGAAACAGGATGTGTATGATTATGGTTATACCGACCGTTGTTTAAAAGAGCATGGAGAGAATAGCTGACGGCTAACCCAGCTCATTCCAGCCCAGGCCGAAGGCTAACTCCCTCTGATTCAGCCGGAAATCAGAATCTCCTTTGCTGCCCTATGGCTCAACAGTTGCCCCTTTTCGGTTACCGTGTCGATATGTCGCTTTATATATCCGACGCCAGCCACTTAAAAAAGCGGGCAAAATGCGCTCACAAATGCTCCTTCGCTTCGGCCTTCAGCTGGGCCTTGTCGATTGGAACCACCCCCACCGATTCGCAAACCAGGCCACCGCCGAGGTTCGATAAACCGGCAATGACCGAAGGTGGTTGCCGGAGCGCCACGCAACAGGCCGCAATGCTGATCACCGTATCGCCCGCGCCCGACACATCGGCAATCTTGCGGACGTGGGCCGGTAATTTCAGTCGCTCGCCGTTGTAATCAATAAATGCCCCGCGTTCCGACAGGGTGATGAGTGCCCCTTTCAGATTCAGGGTTTGGATCAGCTGATCGACAGCCGCCTGGAACTCCCCGGCATTATCCACATCGAAGTCGAGTTTCAGTCCTTCCCGCAGTTCTTTCAGATTGGGCTTGAACAGGGTGGTGTTTTGGTACGACAGGAAGTTGCGTTTTTTGGGATCGACTACCGTAGGAATATGCTGCTCATTGGCAAAATCGGTAATCCGGGCAATGGCTTCTTTACTCAGAACACCCTTATCGTAATCCTCAAAAATGACGACGTGGCAGGTTGGAATCAGTTCAATGGCTTTGGCCACCAGTTTCGCCTGCTCATCGGCAGTGATGTATTTATCGGTTTCGGTGTCCACCCGCACCACCTGCTGAGAACCGGCAATGATACGTTCCTTAATGGTCGTAATCCGGTCGGCACTCCGGATAAGCCCATCGCAGTTCAGCCCCCGGTTGCCCAGTTCCTGTTCCAGCTGGTCGCCCGGTGCATCGGCTCCAATGACGGAGCAGATGATGGCTTCGGCCCCCAGTGCCTGCACGTTCAGGAGTACATTCCCTGCCCCGCCCAACCGCAGTTCGCGCCGGTCGAAGCGCACAATAGGAACGGGGGCTTCGGGCGAAATACGCTCTACATGCCCCCAAACGTAGGAGTCGAGCATCACATCGCCAATAATCAACACACGAAGTTTATCGAACTGTTCGAACAGTTCATCAATAGATATATCCAACACCATCTGGTTGCGAGCGGCACGCATAAGCATAAAACAGCTTGATTCAGACTGCAAAGAAACGAAACGCCCCCCCCTTTTCCGAATATGTTTCTCCACAGCCTGCCACTATGGAAGGGGTGCATCACCTGACATACACGAACCAGTATGTGTAAACGCCAGGCCCGTGCAGCAGACTGCCAACGTGAGCCAGCGTATCGATTTCAGGCACTTCCTTACCGCTTGATAAATTGACTAAGCCGCCTGCTGAACAAGGTAGTACATAGCCTACCTTTAAGACTCAGCCTATTCATATCTAGCAGAATTGCCCATGAAACACGGCGCTACCTGGTTACTTTTCTTCCTGCTTTCCTTACCCGCTGGTGTACTGGCCCAGATACCCGATCCTCGTTTTGGCTGCAAAACCGACGACTCGCAGCTAAGTCCGTCCATGATTCGGGTTATTCAGTCTCTGGGCCAGCCAGCCAGTCAGGGACGCCGGCAGGCCACCCAACGGCTGGAATGCCGCGTGGCTGTAGATGTCGACAACAGCCTCTATAAAGCATTCGGGGGCGACGCAGCTGCAATCAGGGGTTACGTCTATCAGACCATAGCACAATCATCCGTTATTTTTGAGCGCGAACTGAATGTAAAACTCACCGTCACAACCATCAAAATCTGGGATACGCCCGACCCATACACCACCAAAAATGATATTGGTATTCACCTGGGCGATATGGCGAAGTGGTGGAGTCAAAACCAGAAAGCGGTAGCCCGCGATTTCATCATTGGCTATACCACTAAAACCGACCCGTCAGCATCGGGCATTGCTTACCTGGGTAATAACGGCTTCTCCGATGGTACGGTCATTGGGTATAACCAACCCGGTGCTACGGACCGGATTTCGACGATCACCCATGAAATAGGGCATGTGATGGGGTCACCTCACACGCACAACTGCAACTGGCCCGGTGGCCCAATTGACTTCTGCGGCAAAGCAGAGGGGCCCTGCTATAACGGCCCGCAGATAGCCCGTATCGGTACGATAATGAGTTACTGCCATACCGTGCTGGATGGCAGGGTACTGGATACCTTTCACCCGCTTTGTATCGAACTGATGCGCCGTAATGCCGATCTTGTTCTGGCCGACAGACGTATAGACCAGCGCCCGGAGGTACCAGCGGGTATTACCAACAGTTCGACTACCCAGCCCGACCCGTATGTGGAGTGGGCAACAACGAAACTAGCGGAGCAATACCAGTTTCAGCTGGGTACAACTGCCGATTTCAGCACGGGGATAAAACTTGACACAACCGTATCGTACGCACTGGTGCAGGCCGAAAACCTCACGGTGGGTCAATCCTACTATTGGCGCGTCAAAGCCCGCAATGGCCCCGGCGAAAGTGCATGGTCTACTACTGGTCAGGTAACGGTGGCAGCCAGTCCAATACTGCGCCCACCAGGTTTACGGTTGCCAGCCAGCGGAGCGAAGAATATCCCGGCCAATGTGGTTAGCTGGTATACGGCAGATGGTGCAACGGGCTATCAACTCCAGGCCGACTACAGCAACAGCTTCACGACCCCCATTGTCAGCAAAACCCTGTCGGCATCGGCTACCTCGTTCAATCTATCCGACAGTAACTTTGGCAACTGTTCCGGCAGCTGCTGGCTATACTGGCGCGTAAAAACGATAAAAAACAGTACCGAAAGCGACTGGTCAATGGTTCGGGCCTATCAGCGCAGCCCACAGCTGGTGGGGTTATGGCCCATACCGGGCAACGCCCCGGTTGTGCAACAGCCGCTGGGCGTTCCTATTTCGTGGTATGACTACAACAACGAAGAAGCTACCTCGCAGATTCAGCTGGCCACGTCAGCGGATTTTACTAAGCTGGTATTCGACAAATCGCAGACGTACAATCAACTCGGCCAGGCGGTTCTGCGCAATGGGTTTGTTGTCATGGCCGATTCACTGCAACCCGCCACTACCTACTATTACCGCGTTAAACTGAAAATAAAGGCCACGGGTACAGAAACAGCCTGGCAGTCGGGCACGTTTATGACCGGTTCCGATGCCCATCGCTGGAATTTCACTAATTCGGCCAATAGCAATCTGCCCCCTGCTGACATCAATCAATTCGCGTTCGACACCACCGGTGCCATCTGGGCTGCCACAAGGCAGGGCGTATACCGAAGTGCCGATGGCACGAAATGGACATCGATGAACGGTACTAAGGTGGCTACGGGCGTAGCAGCCCTAACGATTAGCCGCCGAAACCAAGCCTATGTGCTGGCCAATTTCGGCATTTACGCCCAAAATGGCGAGGACTGGGTTCAGATTCCCAATCCACCCAACGTTACTTACTTCTACGGAACGATAGCTGTCGGCGATAACGATGTGCTGTATCTGATTACGTCCAGTAGAGTATACCGCTATATGGATAGTCAATGGACAACCTACAGCGCACCCGACCTGGTGACCGATGGCTATATATACGATGGCGTGGTTGATGCCAGCAATCACCTCTGGGTGCGGTACTACGGCAGAAACGGCCTGGGTCATTTTGACGGTAACCGCTGGGAAACCATCAGCAATCTGCCGGTCGAATACATGACCTTCCTGTCGATTGACCGAACGGGTAAAACACTCTACGCGGGTGGGTACAACGGCCTGTTCCGGCTCAACACCACCGATAAATCCACCGAAACAATCTCATCGGGAACGATTACCGGGGCCGATAATCAAACCTTTTTGCAGACGGGCTTCAATAGTGATAATAATCTGATCGTAAGCACCTTTACAAACCTGTACCGCTACGACGGGAAAGCCTGGCTGGCACAGCCAATACTAACCCAGAGCGACTATAATACCCAGATGCGCATCAGTCCCGACAACCGGGTCTGGTTTCTCAACAAAAGTAACGGGTTGAGTCTGTACGAACCGCGCACCCTGACATCGACCTTAGCGAAAGGCATTTATTGCCCCGGCGATACGGTGCCCGTTGCCTTCACCGCCAACTTTACGCCCCAACCCGGCACAACCTACCGCGCGGAACTGACGGACCCGGCAGGCCTGCGATTTTCAACGGTTACCAGTATTATTTCGGGCACTACAGCCAGACTGCGCCTGCCCCTATCCCAGACACCCGGCAACCGCTATAAAGTCAGGCTGTCGGCCATTCAGGGCAGCACCACCATTTATGGCGATGAAAGTTCAGGCTTTGCGGTCAATCCGATTCCCCAAGCCACACTGACCCCCGCCACCGATGCGGCCTTCTGCGCCGGAACCCCCTACCCGCTCCAGGCCAGTACCGATGCGGGTGCCAGTCTGCAATGGCTGAAAGACGGGGTTGCCTTATCAAATGCGACCCTGTCAAGCTACAGTGTCGGGCAATCCGGCAGGTATGCTTTATCAGTAAGTCTGAACGGTTGCCAGGCGCTGTCTGCCCCCGTATCCGTAACCGTAAAAGAGGGCGTCACCGCTGCCATTACGCCCCAAGGTAATACACTGGCCTACGCACCCGCCACCGTTGCCTTACTGGCGAATGTCGGTACGGATTACACCTATCAATGGTACCGGGATGGAGTTGTTATTGCGGGCGCTACCAGCCTGAGTTACGCAGCGGATAAAAGTGGCAGTTTTGCCGTACTCGTTACCGGTCCGAACGGCTGTAGTGCAACCGCATCGGCGGTATCCGTACGCATCGAGATTTTGCTGGCCGTTGACCCGGCCACTAACCCGACCGACTGGCACCTGACCCCCAATCCGGTTGAGCGTACCTGTACCGTATCGGTTGGAACCGGCCTTACCGAGCCGGTCACCTTAACGCTCACCGATGCCGGCGGCCGGGCCGTACTACGCCAAACCCTGCCGCGCGGCCAGACGAAAACCGATCTGGATGTTGGCCAGCTACCGGCGGGTACGTATATCCTGCGGACCGGAACCGGGCAGAACGAAAGCCAAAAGCGCCTGGTAAAACAGTGAGCAGGGCTCGCCAACCCGCTGCCGGTACGGGCCTTTCGCAAAACCAGTCCCCTTACCGCGTCGTAATAAACTGAAGCAGCAGGTCGGGCCTGAAAAACAACAGGACGATGGGCACCACTAACCCGACAGCCAGCCAGACAGCCACTCTGGGTAGCGGCATCGAATGCGAAAGGTCTGCGACGGGAGGGCGAAAGAAAAGCAGGAAGGGTAGTTTGAGGTAATAAACCAGGGAGATCAGCGCATTCAGCAAACCCAGGGCGAACAAAGCCAGTAACCAGGGATTACCCGACTGTTGCCAGGCCTCATACAGGGCCGAAAATGACAGAAGTTTGGCCGTAAAGCCTACCGTTGGGGGCAGTCCCGTCAGCGCCAGCATCACTATTGTTAGCGCAATAGACAATACGGGTTGCTTTGGCCCAAGCCCGGCGAACGTACGAATGGTTAAATCCTGCCCCTGACTGCGGGCCAGCAAGTCGATGAGAAAGAAAGCGGCCAGGGAGATGAACAGATACGTACCTGCGTAGAAAAGTACCGCGTCGAAACCCGCATTATTCATAGCCACCACGCCCACCAGCAAAAAACCGGCGTGGGCAATGGTCGAATACGCCAGCAGTCGCTTGGCATCGGTTTGCCGCAGGGCCGATAGGTTCCCAATCAGAATCCCCGCCAGCGCCAGCACCGCCAGGGGTGTTTGCAGCACAAAGGCGGTACTGCCATCCAGCGCCGACTCAACCGGCAGCGCGGTTACCACCCGGATAATAACCAGTACCGCAGCCGCTTTGGGGCCAATCGAGAAGAACGCAGCCACCGGCACGGGAGCGGCTTCGTACGCATCGGGTGTCCAGACATGAAACGGAACACCCGCCAGTTTGAATAACAGCCCCGCCAGTGTCAGCAGCACCGCAACGGCCACTACCGCTCCCTCCTGCCGGGCCATTTCTGCCCCGAAGGCGTCGGCCGTCAGATCGAGCGTACCGGTCATACCGTACAGCAACGACATGCCGTACAGCATGATGGCCGAGCTGATAGCCCCGAACAGCAGGTACTTGATGCCGCCTTCCGACGCTTTTCGGTCGGCAGTGAGGGCGGTGAGCAGGTACGAACAGATGGACACCAGTTCGATACTCAGGTATATACTGAGCATATTGACCGAAATGGTCATCAGAAACAGGCCCAGCGTCATGGCAATCAGCAGGGAGTACCATTCAAAGGGTAAGCGTGCCCTACCGTCGGGAGCCAGCGGAAAATGATCGGAAAGACCATCCTGAACCAACGGCTGCCGGTTGGTAAAAAACTCATACAGCAACACAAAAGCAGCACTCAGCGCTATGATGACCTGCATGAAAACGGCCTGACTATCCACAAATAACAGGTGCATGAACAGGAACCCCCGCACCGGCGACAGCACAGCCCAGCCACCCGCTGCCAGAACGACAAGGAGACTTAGTACAGCGAGAAACTGACGGATTTTCGGAGCCGTAGTGAACCGGAGCAAACTGATCTCGGCCACCAGCAACAGGCAGAAACAGGCCGATAGCCAGATCTCCGGCCCAAAACCGCCCAGGCTGGCAATAATATCGTTTAACTGATCGGTAAGAGACAAGTTGGGTGGTGGTTAAATCATGCCGTCACGCTCCGGCTGGCCATCGTAGCCACGGAGTTTTACCGGGTTCTGCTGCTTCCGCAACCGGATATTCAGGAACTCGACCAGCAGTGAGAAGGCAATCGCGAAGTACAGATACCCTTTCGGCACCGTACCCACTTCCTGATTGAAGATAACCACTTCGGACAGGTGTGCCCCCTCCGCCACCAGCATAAACCCAATCATGATCAGGAAGGCCAGCCCCAGCATCTGAATGGTTGGGTGGTCATTGACAAACGAGCCAACGGGTCCGGCAAAGAACATCATAATCAGGATCGAGAGCACCACGGCAATCATCATGATGGCCACATTCTGCGTAAGGCCGATGGCGGTCAGGATGGAGTCAATCGAGAAAACGATATTGGTGATCGCAATCTGCGTCACTACGTTGGATACGGTAGCCCGGCCTTTGACAGTGCCACCCTCCAGTTCGTCCGGCTCATCGCCCTCCAGTTTGTGGTGGATCTCGGATGTGGCCTTGTAGAGCAGGAACAGTCCTCCCGCAAACAGAATCAGGCTCTGCCCCGTAAAGTCGGCTTTAAACCAGTCGGCATCAATATGCGTAAACGGTTTACTAAGGGATATAACGAACGATATACCCAAAAGCAGCACCAGCCGGAAGGCCATCGCCAAAACAAGACCAATGTTTCGGGCTTTAGGCTGGTCTTCGCGGGACAGTTTGTTGGCCGCAATAGAGATGAAGATAATATTGTCGATACCCAGAACAATTTCCAGAAACGTCAGGGTAAGCAGGCTAATGATAGATTCGGCCGTAAAGAGGTCGCTCATGATAGAACAGCAGTGAAAGGCCAAAAATACCTGCTTCGGGCCGAGTCTGCAACCCCCTGGCTAAGAAAGAGCGATGAACCGGACAAATGGCCATCCATACGGATGGCCGGATACGGGGCAGTAAGCCCGGTCGCAATGAATACCCGGCGAATGGTTTCGTCAGGGGGCGGTTTATTAAGAAGAACTAAATCACCGCCGTTTTACCTTCAGCACTGACTGACCACCCCCAACCCCCTCCTAAAACAGGAGGGGGCTACCTAGCGGGGTACCCTTTCTAAAGCCCCCTCCTGTTTTAGGAGGGGGTTGGGGGTGGTTATCCTCAATTAGCCATTCCTAGTTTAATTTCTTCAAACCATTTTAAATCACCTACCATCCACAACCATTCGCAACGAACAGCCAGCCAGTGGCGTATGGACAAATACGAGCCAGCTGGTAATTTTGGCCGGAAAGTCCGGCTGAAACCGACTGAACAACGCTTTTCCCGAACGGACAAATGAGCTTTTGTCGCCAATAAATGGTATGTTTTAAGGTAGAAGGCAACATATTTTGGGGTAAGCTGGTTATAAACAGGAGTATCGTTGTCCAGTTACATGCCTGAACGGGTTCGTCATACACCCCAAAAGAGTCTGTTGTGTCGAAAATAATTGTACGTGTTTTATTGGGATTGCTAGCCCTTGTGTTGCTGCTGGTCGGATTCGTCGTGCTCGTTGCAACCACCCCCTGGGGCCAGAAACTGGTAACGAAGCAGGTCAATTCCTACCTCGCTCAAAAGCTCCAGTCACCCTTTCATATTGGTCGCGTTCGTTATTCAATACCCGACTGGATTGAACTGGATGACGTATTTTTCAAAACCCCTCAGGGCGATACGTTACTGAACGGGGGCCGGATGCGTATTGACCTGGACATGCTGGGGTTACTGAACAACAAAGTAGCGCTGAATCAGATTTCGCTGGAACATATACGCCTGACCGTAAACCGGACCCTACCGGACACAACGTTCAATTTTCAGTACCTGCTGGACGCGTTCGACACGGGGGCAGCCCCCGAACCCTCCGACACAGTTTCAACCCCGATGATGATCAACCTCTCCAGTATATTCCTGAGGGATGTCCGCATTCGGTATAAAGATGATGTCGTTGGCGCCGAAGTCAATACCTACGTCGATAGTATACGGGCCAATTTCAGTGATTCGGATGTGTACAAATCAAAATATCACCTGTCCGATGTCGCCGTAAATGGCTTAAACCTGCGTACCCGCCTGTATGAGGGATTGCCCACACCCACCAGTGCGCCATCCGCGCCGGGCGACACGCTCGATCTGGCCCTGGGCAAATGGCAGGTGAACAACGCCAAATGGGATATTGAGGTTTTGCCGTCGGATTTCAAGACGAAAGGCAGTGCGGGAAAACTGACCATGGAGTCCAATTATTTTTACCTCGATGGCGAAAAAATTGGTATCAAATCCCTCAACCTGACCAACGCCGACATTGCCGCCACGCTCACCAAACCCACCAAAAAAGCAACTGCACCTACCCCACCAGCAGCGGCAGCTACAACTCCAGGCGAATCCACGCGGGGCTGGCAGGCTAAACTGACGAATGTTCATTTTGCCAACAACCGAATCCAGTTCAACGACGAAACGGCACCCCGGCAGAAGACGGGGCTCGACTACAGCCATATGGATTTACAAAATCTGGGTATCGACGGGCGGTTTCTGGTGTATAAGGATTTAGGAAAAAAGGGGCAGCTTATCAGCGGTCAGCTGCGTAATGGCCGGTTCCGGGCCACGAGTGGGCTGGTGCTTCAGAAGATGGAAGCGAACGTGCTGTACACGGATACCACCACTACGCTCACCAACCTGTATATCCAGACACCCACCACCCTGCTGCGCGACCAGCTGGTGCTCCGGTACGATTCGCTGGGGCAGTTGAGCGACCCTCGCTTTGCGTCGCGGGTCAACGTCAATATAAAACTGAAGAACAGTTACCTGTCGGTGAACGATGTCCTCCAACTGGCGCCCTTCCTGGCCGATACGCCCCCCTTTGCCGGCAATAGCGGAGGGGTTTTCCGGGCTAATATGCAGGCAGTGGGTACGCTGGCCGCGCTAAACCTGCCCCGCGTGGAATTTTCCATGCTGTCGGGTACCAAACTACGGGCCAGTGGCAAACTCACCAACGTAACCGACCCCGAACGGCTGGGCGTGGCCATGACGGTGCAGGAAGCCACCACCACCAAAGCCGACATTGAAAAACTGGCCCCCAAAGGGTCTATTCCGTCGTCTATCGACTTACCGGCCTCCTTCAACCTGACCGGCAAACTAAATGGCCAGCTGAATGACCTTATTCTGGATGCTAAACTGAACACGGAATGGGGTACAGCCGCTTTTGACGGGCGACTGGCTGGCTTCGTTACCGGCAAGAATGAGACGTACAAGGGCACGCTCAACCTGAACGAATTCGATGCGGGTAAGTGGCTGAAACAAACCGGCACGATGGGTAAAGTAACGGGTCGCGCTACGGTAGACGGGCGGGGCATCGACGTGAATACCCTCACCACCAACTTCGACCTGGCCATCCAGTCGGCCGACCTGAACGGGTACGTCTATCAGAACATCAATGCCGAAGGTAAACTGGCCAATGGCCTGCTGGACATAACCGGCGGCAGCAAAGACCCGAACGCCAACCTGACGCTGGACCTGAAAGTGGGCCTCAAGGGAGACTTTCCCAGCGTTACCGGCCGAACGATGGTTAACGAGCTGAACCTGCAAAAACTGAAACTTTACCCGGACCCCCTCTCCATCAAAGGTAAGATCCTGCTCGATATGGCTTCTACCGACCCGGCTAAACCCGTAGGGACCATTTCTGCCAGCGACGCTACCCTGAGCCTGAACGGGACCAGCTACCCCATTGATTCGCTCTATGCCCGACTGGCGGTTGATGGCACGACCAAAAATGTGCTGGCCCGGCTACCCGGTGCCCGGCTGACCATGAACGGACAGTTCGAGTACACGCAGTTGTACGACATCCTTGCGGGAGAAATCAGTAAGTACATCGCCCTGCCCGCTCTGACCTATAAAAAAATTCCGCCCCCCTATGCGTTCACGGTAGGGCTGAAAGCGTATCAGAACCCACTGCTGAAAGCCTTTGTACCCGCCCTGACCAAACTGGACACCGTTCGGCTCAGTGCCTATCTGGATGCCAGCCGGGATACCACCCTGTCGGCCACGCTGCGCACCGGCGAAGTGATCTACGATACCATCACGGTGAAAGGCAGCAGCCTGGCGCTGCGGGGTGCCAATAATCAGTTGAAAGTGGATGGGAAAGTCGATGGAATTCTGTACAGCGGCCTGAACATCAGGGAAACGGACCTGACCGGAACAGCCGCTAATAATCAGTTTGCGTTTGCCGTGGTCACGAAGGATTCCATCAATCAGGATCTGCACGGGCTGGCGGGTACCCTCAGCATCGTCGATTCCAGCTACCGGTTTCACTTTGCCCGGAATGGATTGCTGACCAACTACCAGCGGTGGCAAACCGATACCACCGGTTTTGCGCAGTATGGGGATGATGGCGTACTCGTCAATCGACTACACATCGAACAGGGAGACCAGTACCTCGAAATAAGTAATACGGAGCAGTACCCCAATGCCCCCATCCGGGTAACGGCCCACGCCCTCAGTATCGAAAACCTGACGCGGCTGGCCAATCAGGATACCACCCTGGCCGCCGGGGAATTGAATGGTACCGTCATTATCCGCGACTATATGAGTACGGATAACAAACTATCCTTCATTGGCTCGGTGTATGTCGATAGCCTGCAGGTGATGGACAAGCCCATCGGCAACCTCACCGCCCGCTTCCGGAATAATGAGGATGGCCGGATCAATGTCAACACCACGCTGGCCGGTCCCTACAATGACGCCACCATAACGGGATATTATAACCCCGACGATGCCAAAAAAGCCCTCGATCTGGCCATCAGCCTCAAACGGCTGGATGCCCGAACCATCGAAGCGTTCAGCTTCGGGGAACTGCGGGAGGCTAAGGGGAAACTCACCGGTGACTTCACCGTGGCGGGTGCCATCGACAACCCGAAACTGGATGGTAGTGTCGCGTTCGACTCCGTGGCGTTCAACATCAAACAACTGAACGCTACCTACCACATCGACGAGGAAAAACTGGCTTTTTCCGGGCAGACGATCACCCTGAACAAGTTTAAAATGCGCGACGACAAAGGGCGTATATTGACGACGGATGGCACGGTAGTCCTTAAAAATATTCCCGACGTAGCGTATAACCTGCGCGTTCAGGCCGATAATTTTCAGGTGCTGAATGCCGCCCGTAAAGACAATGACTATGCCTATGGGCAAGCCTCTGTCACGGCCGATCTGCGCATCAAAGGCACCGGTACCAGTCCCTCGATCAATGGCACCGTCCGGCTGGAAGATGGCAGCAAAATATCGCTCGTACTGCCCGACGAATCCCTGAATGTTGATGCCTCCAAGGACATCGTGACGTTCATCAACCACAAGGACTCCCTGGCCCTGACCAAATATTTATACCTGCCCAAAAAGGATAGCATCAATACGCACCGGCTGTCGTTCGACAAGCTTGGCAACTCCAACATTTCGCTCGACCTGGAAGCCGACGAGAAATCGGAACTGACCATTGTGGTCGACGAACTGAACGGCGATTACCTGCGGGCACGGGGCAATGCCCGGCTTAACGTGGGCATCAATGCGGCTGGGGAGATGACCGTACTGGGCCGTTACGACGTAACGGAAGGGGAATATTCCATGACCTATCAGGTGCTGAAACGGCAGTTCAAGATTCAGAAAGGCGGCTACATCCAGTTTACCGGCGACCCACTCCGGGCCGACATCAACATGACGGCCGTGTACCAGGTGGACACGTCCCCCGTCGACCTGATCGGGAACGAAACCACCAGTGCCAGTGTGCCTACCGCAGCCCTGAACCGCAAGCTCCCCTTCGACGTGGCCCTGACCATCACCAACAATCTGGCCGCGCCCAAACTGAACTTCGACATCCGGCAGCCCGACGTGGACGGTAGCAACGCTGCGGCAACCAGTGTATTTGGCACCGCTATCGAGAACAAACTGAAACTGCTCAGACAGGATGAATCGATGATGAACAAACAGGTCTTTGCGCTGCTGGTGCTGGGTCGGTTCCTGCCCGAAAGCACCTCCGATTTCTTCTCCGGCTCGGGTTCCGGCGGACTCGATACCCAGGCGGAGGGTGTGGCCCGCAGCAGTGTTAGTAAACTTATTTCGGATCAGTTGGGAAAGCTGGCGTCCAATGTACTGAAGGGCTTCGATGTGGATTTCAACCTGCTGTCGCAAACGGGAGCCGCCAACACAGGCGGCACGACCAATGGCGCCCGTACCGACCTGAACGTAGGCCTGTCGAAGAGTTTCCTGTCCGGCCGCCTGACGGTGTCGGTGGGGCGTAATTTCGTGCTGGAAAATGCCGCCAACAGTGCCACCCGGAACCCGAATGAGGTGTTCGACAATGTATCCCTAAATTATAACCTCACCCGCGATGGCCGCTACGTACTGCGGGCTTACCGCCATAATGATTATCAGGCGGTGCTGGATGGATATATCATCGAAACGGGGGTCGGTTTCGTCATCACGGTAGATTATAACACCCTGTCCGAGATATTTCACCGGTCGCCCGCACCCGGTGCGCCCCCGGTAAATTAATTCGTTATGAACTTTTTATTGACATATAAACCCCACTCCACCCGCACTGGCGGGGTATATATCCTGCTGCTGGCGGGTTTGCTCACGGGGTGTAACATTGCCAAACACCTGCCCGCCAAAGAGCGGCTGTACGATGGCACCGATATTGTCATGAAGGCCGATTCGACGGTATCGGCCGATGAACAGGCAACGCTGACCACCCGGTTGCTGGAGCTGGCCCGGCCCCGGCCCAATGCCAAACTGTTTGGCTACCCGTATAAAGTTGGTTTCTATTACCTGCTGGGAGAGCCAAAGAAAAATGGCCTGCGTGCCTGGTTTCGCAAAAAATTCGGGGAAGAACCCGTCTTTGCCAGTGCCAGAGCCATATCCGCGAACATCCCGGTCTTCGAGGCTACCCTGCAAAATCAGGGGTACTTCGACTCGCAGGTGACCGGCGAACTGAAAGAGAAAGGATACAAGGCACGGGGGGTGTTCGAGGTCAATGTAAAACCCCGCTTTTACATCGATTCGGTGGGCTTTCTGGTCGACTCTACGCCCGTTCGAAAAGCCCTGCGCGTGGCCTCCCGCAAAACAGTTTTTCATAAAGGTGACCCTTACACCTTCGATAATATCAAGATCGAGCGTGAGCGGATCAGTCAGGCCATTAAACAGCAGGGCTTCTACTACTTCCTGCCCGACTACGTAGCGGTGCTGGCCGACAACGATTCCACCCTGCACAAAACCAGTCTGTATTTTGCCATCAAACCCGAAATACCCGAAGCAGCCGCCGTGCCCTATTATATTCGGAACGTCTATATTTACCCCAATTATAGCCTCTCTACCGCGCAGGTCGATACCAACCTGCTGCTGGCGTATCAGTCGAAATCGAACTTCACCATTGTCGATTCGTCCAACCGCTTCAACCCCAAACTGTTCCGGGATATCGTTGCCGTGCGGCCGGGTACCCGTTATAACAGCCTGGCGCAGGACCTGACCCTCTCCCGCTTTATCAATGTGGGGGCGTTTAAATTCGTCCGCAACCGCTTCGAACCGGCTCAGCAGGGCGATTCGGCCATCCTGGATGTCCACTATTACCTGACCCCCTACCCCACCAAGTCGGCACGGGTGGAGCTGGACGGTACCTCCCGCTCCAACAACTTCAACGGAACGCAGGTCATCCTCAGCTGGCGTAACCGCAACGCCCTCCGGCGGGCCGAACTGCTCACCATCAATGCCAATGCCGGCATCGAGTACCAGATTGGCGGGGGCGATCAGAACGTCACCAACTACCGGTTTGGCCTGGATGCCATACTGAGTTTTCCGCGGCTGGTGTCGCCCATCCGGTTCCGGTACGATGCCCGCCGGAAAGCCCTGCCCAAAACCAACGTCACGGCGGGGTATCAGACCATCATCCGGGGGGGACTCTACCGCATCAACTCCTTCCAGACTACCTTCGGCTACGCCTGGCGGCAGAATCAGCAGGTAGAGCACGTCTTTCAGCCGCTCAGTGCCAACTACGTGTACGTCCCCCTCAATCAGGTAGGCGATGAAGTGTATACTATCCTGTTCGACCCGGAGGTGTCAGACATTGTGAAGCGACAATACCAGACGACCGTTTTCAATTCCGACCAGCTTATTCTGAGTTCACTCTACCAGTTCAATTATAACTCGTCGCCCCGGACGGTTTCGCCCAACACGTTCCGGCTGACGGCCAACGTGGAAGTGGCGGGTAACATGGCGAGTCTGCTTTTCCGCAAACAGCTACCCGCCGACGACCGAAATGGGTTGTTCGGCGTACCCTACGCCCAGTTCGCCCGGTTCGATGTCGATTCGCGGTTGTACCACAAAGTCAGCAGCAGCATTACCTGGGCCAACCGGCTGTTCATGGGCATTGGTGTTCCCTATGGCAATTCCAAAGGCTTCCAGTTGCCCTTCACCAAGCAGTATTTTGTGGGGGGCAGCAACAGCATCCGGGCGTTTCGGCCCCGCGCCATTGGGCCGGGCCTGTTCACCCGCGACACCATCCGGAACCTGCCCCTCTTTCAGGATGGCGGGGGCGACATAAAACTGGAAGCCAATACCGAAATACGGGCCAAGTTCAACAAGTACCTGGAGGGAGCCGTATTCGTGGATGCGGGTAACGTCTGGACCTATACCAGTGTGGGCACCTTCGGGCCGGGTGCGCAGTTCACCAATAAATTTTACGAGCAGATTGCCGTAGGGGCCGGCATCGGTCTCCGCATCGACCTGTCCTATTTCCTGATCCGCTTCGATCTGGCTACGCCGTTGCGCAAACCGTACAAAACCGATGGCAACGAGTGGGTCATCGACAAGATGGCGTTCGGCAGCAGCACCTGGCGCAAACAGAACCTGGTCTTCAACATCGCCGTAGGTTATCCGTTCTAGGTGGATGGTCTTGTAGAGACGCAATACCTTGCGTCTCCTGTCCGGATGGTTTTTATTTGTTACCCGGATGGTTTTTTGCTGACGCAAGGTATTGCTGACGCATAGGAGACGCAAGGTATTGCGTCTCTACAAACCCTCCCAAATAAACGTTAAATTGCAACCGTTTAAATAGGATAGGAAATCAACGTATAGACAAACCAGGTAATTTGCTTATCCTAATCAGGCCAGCCGTTGCCCCTTTCAATACCCACCATTCCCGTACATGACGACAAAAAACTTTTGGCAACGGCTCATTCACCCCGGCGAGGCTTCCGAAGCCGACCGGGAGGATTGTTTCTGGAAAGTCGATCTTCACTCCCACCTGCTGCCCAACATCGACGATGGTGTTGCCACGCTGGACGAAACCCTGATCTGCCTGAAACAACTGGCGGACTGGGGTATCAAAAAAGTAATTACGACCCCACACGTTAGCCGCGACTGGTATCCCAATAGTGCAGCCCTTATTCTGGAAAAACTAGCCACTGTACGCGACCTCATTGCCGAAAACCAGCTCCCGCTCACCATCGACGCAGCCGCCGAGTATATGCTGGACGATTTTTTCATGGATATGCTCCGGGAAGGCGAATTGATTCCGTTCGGAGAACGCCGGTTCCTGCTGTTCGAAACGGGCTGGTCGCAGGCCCCAATGAATCTGAGCGACATGGTCTTTCGCATTCAGACGCACGGCTACACGCCCGTGCTGGCTCACCCCGAACGCTACAAATACTACCATACCGACAGGGCCGCGCTGCAACACCTGCGCGACATTGGCTGCCTGTTTCAGCTCAACTGGATGTCGTTGAGCGGGCGTTATGGTTCTCACGTAGAAAAGCAGGCCCGTTTCCTGCTACAACAGCGCTGGGTAGACTTCATCGGCAGCGACATGCACCGCCCCGGCGATCTGGACACCATGGCCCGCCTGTTCAAATCCGGCGATATGAAATTACTGGAAGAGCAAACGCTGCTGAACGAAACGTTGCTGGGGTAGAGAAATGAGTATGAGAAATTAACGAATAGATACGTTATCCAGCCCGCCCCGGTCCGGTCCAGATCGGAACTCGCCCCGTATCTTTAAGCTGGTCAGATTTTGCAGGACCTGCTGTAATTCGGCTTTTGTAGCCTTTACTTTTCCTTTTTTCCACCCAGCAGTTTCATCCAGTTTCACGGAGTAAGCCGTCCAGATAGTCTTGGGGTTATAAGACGTTTTATGAGTTAAGGTCAAAGTTCCATCAGTAATAATTATATCATCCGCATCAGCCTGATTATCAATTGCTGATTGCTCCAGATCGAAGCTGAGTTGAAGACCGTAAGCCTTGCGAACCGTAGTAGTAAATTCAGTTGAAGCAACAAAGTACCAGAAACCAGTGGCATCATCGATACCGTACACATAACCTCCTGGGTTACCACCGGTAGCGCTGTAACCACTTTTACAGCCTACACTCCCTTCCCACCCCTGTGCATCATCATCGAAACCGTACGATATAGGAAAAAGGGGTGTTATTAGTTCAGTACAGGCAGTGAAATGAGTACCACAAATCAGGAGGACTAAAACATTAAACGCACTAGACTTCAGAAAGGGCAAAATTATGTCTAGCATACCAGTAAGAAATGGGTTGACCGTAAATATACACTACGGTGGTACATCGTCAAACTGGACAAAACTAACTCACTAATTCATCCAGTGTTTTATGAGCAACGCGCTCTTTTTGACTGGATGGACCTTTTTTAGTCACTTCTCTTAAATGCTGTTCAAACCCGTTAAGTATTACTTCCCGGTTCAGGAATTTTTCCGCGTACCGTCGGGCATTGGCCCGATACGGGGTTAGATCCGAAACAAGCGATTCACGGATAGTCGTTACCAGCTTTTCTGCCGATTCCGGTTCGATTAGTATGCCCATGTTGTGCGTACTCACTACGTCGAACAAGGTAGTGCCCGGAACTGCCGATACCAGCGCACACCCACCGGCCGCTAAAATACCGGTCAGCTTTGAGGGTAGCACCAGATCAGAAGCTGATTTCTTTTGCAGTACCAGGTGGATATCCGCTGTTGCCAGCAGCGCCGATAACTTTTCGGCGGGCTGCAACGGGTAAAACCGAACATTCGTCAGACCGTAGTCCCGCACCAGTGTTTCCAGCTTACCTTTCCCCCCTCCTGATCCAAAAATAAGAAATTTGACCTCCGGCTGTGAAACGAACGATTTGGCGGCTTCGATGATAATTTCCAGCCCCTGCTTTTCGCCCAGACTGCCCGAATAAAGTACCGCTTTGTCGGTCGACTGTAAACCCAACTCCGCCCGCAGTGATTGCGCCGACGAAAGCGGTTTGACTAAAGTACCGTCGACCCAATTCGGGAATAGTACGCATTCCTGCTGAATCACGTTCTTTTGCGTCACCTTCCGAACCATCCCTTCGCTAATGGTCGATACGACGGTACAGTGTTTGAGAATGAACTGCTCAACACGGAACATGATGTCCAGAAACCGCTTGTTTTTAAGCATACCTAATTCCTTGGCCATGTCGATCTGTAAATCCTGAATGTGGCACCAAAGTGGTACCCGGCGCAACTTACTGTAAAAAACAGGAAGCAAACCCAGGTGAAATGGGGGCGACAAACAAATAACAACATCGTACCGTTTGCCAAAAAAAACGGGTAGCCAGTACACCAGACTGCTCAATACGAAAGAAAACTCGTGCAGAATCCGCTTGAGCGAGGTAACGTTACCCGGTACGTAAAATGGACAGCGATGCACCCTTACCCCCGCCAGCTGTTCCGTATGCCACCATTTTCCCCGGTGCGACGCATGAACGGCCCACTCGGGATAATAGGGCATGGTGGTAATTACCTCCACCGTTTCTCCCTGCTGTGCCAGCCAGGCTGCCATATCGCCCGTGTACTTACCAATACCGGTTAGCTCAGGGGCATAATTTATACCGTAAATAAGAATTCGCATAAAGGTTGTCTTTGTGATTCCCGCTGGTCACCAATGCCTTTTATGGTTCACCAGTCGAAGTAGACCCAGTGGCAATAAGCCAATAAACGCTCCGGCAGATCCCCAGGCAATGTCACCCCAGTCAAAATGCCGTAGCGGCAACAGTAACTGACCCGCTTCGGCAATACTGACAACGGCTATCAGCAATAGCCAAAGCCAGAACCAGTTTATCCACGCTTGCCCGGTAGACGATAGCCAGTAGCCACTCGATACCCCCATGATAAAAAAGGGCACTGCGGTCCGGACATTCATGTTGTCATTTACATCCGTCCAGTGCGACAACCAGTCGGGCAATATTCTATATGTTCCCAAATTAGGCTTTGGCAACCAGCTGAAATAGAAAACGATGCTGGCACCAATCAATAGACTTACAAAAAAAAGTGCCCTCATAAGCGCGCTCCATTAGCTGTGAACGGTAAGGGGAGCGGTTAGTGTATCGGACACCTTCTCTGCCGGTGTTTTTTTAGCCGTCAGTTCCCTGGTCTTAAGCACAATAAAATACTCATAGACTGCCTGTAATACGGCATAAGTCATACCTGCCTGACCATCCAGAAAGCCGCGACGCCAGATGGCCAGATAAAACCACTTGACCAGTGGGCGACCCGGCAGCTTATAAAAAATACCTTTCTGATGGTAACGACGTTCACTAAAATCCTTTCCGAAGGCAGCTTTCTTAAGCGAGAAACTGGTGCCTTTGTTCATATCCTGCATACGCATAGCGGCTTCCATATCCGCATAGCCAAGATGACGCTGCCACCAGTAACGAAAGCCCTTACTGAACGGGTAATGATCCAGAAAGCCGCCAATTCTGGACACATTGCCATCGGGTATGGATATTGGATTTACCAATCGTTCATACCGCATCTTATCAGGCCGGAACAACCGCAGATAAAAAGGTGACATCTGTGCATGTTTCAGCCAGGTGCCATTCCAGGCAAAATCACGCCGTTGTACCTCATAAGCCACAACTTCAGCATCATCCGGTTTGAACGATAATAGGACTTCTCTCAATTCCGGCGAAACCCGCTCGTCGGCGTCAATATATAAAACCCACTTATTTTTAAACGGAATGTTAGCCAGCCCCCAATTCTGGTGGGCCGCCCAGTTATCGAATTTACGCTGTGTTATTTTCGCCCCGGCTTTTTGAGCTATCTCAAGGGTTTTATCATCGCTGTAGGAATCAAACAGATGAATATCGTTACACCAGGCAACTGATTCCAGACAGCCGGGTAAATCCTGCTGTTCATTTTTAGTGAGAATGAGAACCGAAATCATACAATTGTGACTGTATTACGGGTTAATGGCTTTGACTTTTCTACTTTACAAAACACTAATTAAACAGACTAGCATTTTCTATCAAGTGCTGTTCATTAAACATAGAACACAGCACCACACTCTTTGGAAAGTCCATACCTAATTGCTTTAATTTTTCGGCGGGAGTCATATTATTACTCCCGCCCCTTAACGGTGAAAAAAGCACATTCGATGCTAGTCCTCTTTTCTCCACTACTGTTTTATAGCCTGTTGCTCCTGGCGAATTATCAAACTGTAACACATCGAAATGACGTAGGTATTGGCTGTGCAGAGCACCTTGCGAACGCATGTATGCCAGGCCCCATGCTCTGATTTTCCCCTCTTTCTTCAGCTTTTCAGCGGTGTCCTTTAACTCGTCTATAAAAGAAAGAGATTCAGGGGGTTCATGAACGAAGAAGTAGTCGAGATAATCAGTATTAAGAGCGCGCAAACTACGCTCCAAACTTACTCTCATCTCATTACCACGCAATGGTATTCGATCGTGGAAATGATCAGCGACTTTAGCGATAGAATCAACGACTACTGGTTTCGCTTGTAAATTCGATTGATTTGAATTACTACGAATTATTCGAATTATTGGCTTGATAGGTCTAAGTATTTTTGCTTTCCAGTTAGCCTGGATACCGAACTTACTGGCTATTATCACTTTATCACGTCTGTCTTTAACTACTTTACCGAAAAACCCTTCAGCTTCACCATACCCATAAGAACGAGCCAAATCGAAGTGAGTAATGCCACAATCAAAAGCACAGTCCATAGCTCTGCGTGCCTTTTTCGCATCTACGGAACCAAGAATGGGTGCGCAGCCAAATCCTAAGGCCGAAGATTTTATTCCTTCCGTCAGCTCAACAGTTCTCATAGTTGTTTGGTCAAATGTTCAGCCAGTCTTACCGCAAAAGCTCCTAGAAAAAAGGTAGGATTAGCCTGACTGGATGTTGGGAAAACGGAACTGCTACACACATAGACATTTTTTGTCCCCCAAACTTTTAATTGCCGATCAACAACTCCCCTTTCCGGTGAATCTGCGATTCGGGTTGTGCCTGATTGATGAATACCATCACGAGACATTCCCCGTATTGCTGTAGACATATCAATATCCGGATACCAATACTCCAACTCTCCACACCCCGTTTCACGTAGCCAATTGTCAAGTACTTTATGTAATTTGATGACCGAATTAATGTCTTCTTCCAGTAATGAATAGTTAATCACCAGGGACTCTCTATCCGGTCCAAGCTCCATCCTATTTGAAACGTCTGGTATCTGCTCCGAATGAAAATGAAGCGCATACCGGTTCTCCGGACTGAATAAAAAAACTCCTGGTAGCTTACGTTTCAGTAAATACCGTTTGTAAAATATTGTAGCAGGTATAACAAGTGATTTTGGAAATTGTCGAAAAACGTTCCCTATGTGCCTTGATATTCCGTATCGTTTCCCTTTCGTAATCGACTCTGCAATGGCTGCTGGCGCTAGTTTCTTACCCAGAATTGGCATTAACATAGCGAGATACATGAAAGACATGGCCCCACTACGATGCTTGGGATCATAATAAAGGGGATTGTCAAGCCATATTGCCGTATTGAGCAAATTATTTTCTGTTAAGAACTTGTCTGTAAATTGAAAACGCCTTCTTAAGTAAATACCTTCTTCGTCGCGCAGAAACCCATAGTCAGTTTTTGTTGCCCCACCATAAAACCTGACTGAAGCGATTTTACCAGACAAATGACCCTGATAGTATTTACCCAACGCGGCAGGTAGTGCAGGCAGCAAGTTAAACAGCTGACTATTTCTAAGCAGAATACGCGTAGACTCCTGAGCACCGGCAGCTATGACAAAAGCCTTTGCTTTTACATCAAATAATTCTGCTTGACCTATTTTTCTAATTTTCAGAATGGAAAAGTGACCACTCCCTTGCAGATCAACAAATTCTCTTGCTTCATATCCCCGCAAAACTGTGAGATTAGGTCGTGCAGCAATATCGTCGGCATAGCGGCTTCCAAAGCGAGTGGGCATACTCCAACGCTCCACTACAGAATCGGTTACTATACCTTCCCGGAAGTTTTCCGCAACCCGTTCATCCTTAAATTGTGGTATTTCATTTATGTTAAAGACAGCCTTCCCACATTCAAAATAATCGGCTGAACGGGCTAAGTATTTATCCAGCTCCCTAAATAAATCCAAATCCCATGTGCAACCATCAGCAATAATTGGACGATCTACAAAATCCACTTCGTCATACATGACACAACGCCCCCCCCAGGTAGCAGATGTTCCACCGAAGCCCTTGTTAGTACACTCATAGGGCTCATGATGGTTTGTTAAATTCGTAACCTGAATTGAGTCATCAAGATCATTCTTAGTTTTCGTGTTGCTATCACCATACTCAATTATCACAACAGAATGCTCAGGTTGCAAACGGGTGTATTCCAAAGCTGTAATCAAACCAGCTGGTCCACTCCCCACAATACATAAGTCGTATTCTTTATCGCCTGAATCTTTGAAACTCATTACGCTGTTATTTCTGTTTTATCAAGAAAGTTAATCCGCTCTTTAACCCGTACTGCTGGATTTCCTGCATAAACTGTCCATGCTGCCAAAGAAGTCGATGTGACGGCTGCTGCCCCCAAAACGCTTCCCTCCCGACAATGTGCTCCCGGAAGAACAACCGCTTTAGCACATATCCACGAATAAGCTTCAATGACTATTCTTTTCTTAATGTATGTAAACTCGATTGTATTATAGTCGTGAGTAGCACCACACAAATAAGCTCCTTGTGAAAGAATAGCGTGATGCCCTAAGTAGACTCCGCCAGGGTTATAGATCTCCACTTCCGGGCCAATTGTAACAACATCTTCAGTTTCCAACAACCAGGGTGCCCAGATTTTACAGTCTGGGTATATGAAGTTGGACTTGCCTATTTTCGCTCCAAAAAACCGGAGAACTGTACAACGCCAGTTATGTAAAAACCTAGGCGTCCATCGGCACATTACTACCCATACTGCTGACCAAATTAACCGTTTAATTTTGTCGGATCTAGAAAAACTAGGTCGCATATAGGCATCGCTACTAGTAGAATTATGTGAAAACATCTTCACTATAAGATTTTACAGACTAAAATATATTTAACTCAAGTTGAAAAGTCAGTCGTTAATAATAGATTGATTATAATTTTCCATATACTTTTTTGCCAGTATATCTCTGGAGAATGACTCCAATATTTTCTCCCTGCCCGTACTGTTTATAGACATTCTCTTCTTTTTATCAGCAATAGCACTTAATAAGCCATTTGTAATAGAAACTTCATCCAGTTCTACAATCCAGCCAAGATCATTTTCTTTCACATAATCAGCTAATCCAACTGCAGTTGACAATAACACCGGGGTTCCAACGTATAAGGACTCTATTACTACATTAGCAAAATTTTCGTTATGAGATGTCAGTACAAAAAGGTCGGCACTGGCTAATTCATCATACTTTTCACTATGATCTTTCCATCCAATCCATTCAATTAGGTGGTCTATCTTTAATACTACTGATTCATTTTTTAATTCTTCGATATACGTTTTTTCGCCACTTCCAGCTATTCTCAGCCTAATTGGAGCATCAATCTTACTTATTGCTTTAAAAAGTATATCGAGCCCTTTTTTAGGATGTATTCTTGATAGAAATACAAGCGTAAAGATTTCATTTTCCGTTCGATTAAATTGCTCAGATGGTAATTTAATAATATTAGGAAGAAGAAATCCTGTCCAATTTGGTATTAGTTTTCCACATTCAATATACTCAGATTCTGATGTAGCATGGAATATGGCTGCTTGCAAAGCATCTTTCCCTATCAGTTTATGAATCCATTTTTTTGTTCCAGGATATGTCTTAGTCATTATATAACTACTAAGCATACCTCTTGGAGATACTACAACTTTCACTTTTTTTAAATGACAAATAGCAGCAGCAATAACCACTACTGGATTCCACCAGGAATGAATATGGACTATATCAAAACTTTGACAATCCCTGTATAAGTTGGTCCATAAAGCAGGTGCAATGTTTGTATTTCCACGTGTTATTCGCGAAAAATAAGTCACGGTCACCCCATCAACATTAATGCCTTTGCCTGTCACTACAGGTAATTCTTTATCTCCATTAGCATTAGTCGTGTATACACTAATTTTGTTATCTTTTAATAAAGATTCACACAAGCTGGCAATAGATTCGATTGGACCACCATATATATATGCTGGTTTGTATGTAGGCACTACGTGAAGTATTTTCATTACAGTTCCAGTAAGGATACATTATAATCGTTAGTCACTCATTATTATGCTCTGACTAATATAGTTTCATTTTTCCGTTCATCGTGACCCGCTAAAACAGATTGATAAATCGCTTCAATCGTTTCAGCGTAGCAAGCCAGATCAAAACGCTCCACATTTTCTTTACCAACTTTTATTACATCCCTACGTGCTTCAGGGGATAAGGAAATTACGGTATTGACCAATTGAGTTGCTTTTTCTGCCCACGTTCTTATTTCTGCTTTAGCAACAGGTCGTCTGTGCATTAGGAAACCAGCTTTGCCAGCTACTTCAGTCATAGGAGCCTCATCAGTTGTAATGACAGGACACCCGGAAGCCATTGCTTCCGCTATTGGCCAGCCGAAGCCTTCAGCCAGTGAAGGGAAGAGGAAGACAGAAGCACCAGAATAAGCCCGTTTCACCGCTTCATTATCCAAATCAGTGAGCAAATGAATGTTCGCTTTGTGAGGAGATTGCTGAAAGCGTTCCATCAATTTGGCATCGGGTGAGGCTCCAATCATTAGTAATGGCAAAGAAACTGCACTATGGTCACGCCATGCATCGTACACATCAATGACGCCAACTCGATTCTTGTACCACTGATTACCACCAACGTGCAATAAGTAACCTGCCTCAAGTGAAAGCCCGGTTTGTGAACCAAGTTGCCGCCTTGACTGGCTTATATCCAGCGGAGGGAAAGACTGGTTCAACGCATTGTACACCACCTCCGAGCAGGCAGGGATTGATGACAGCAAGGCATGTAATTGATCCCTTGTCCTGCTGGAAACCGAAATAAAGTTTTTTCCCTTACTGTACCCACGACGAATAAATGCCTGATATTGACGACCACTCCAACTCGTCGGATTTTCTGGGATGTTGCCAAGGGCCGATTGTTGAGCTAGAAAATCATGGCAATGAATAACATGAGGGCGATCAGCGATCAATGGAACCCAAGGCCCCTGTGCATGATCAGTAAATACGAATAACGTATCTAATGCACATTCATGAATTCGCTTACGAACCTCATTCGGAAACAAAATGTATTGATCGACATAACCTAACCACTTTTTTATTCCCTGAGGTACTTTCAGCTTCACTGCTCTTGCTGTCGGGGACCATATTTCTATAATATGTCCACGTTCACACATACATTTCTCAAGCATGTGCGCAAAACGGGGCATACTCTGGGAAGGCATAAAGGCAGGGTGAACAAAGAAGACTATTTTCATTCCGAATAATTTTTTTTAAAATTTACCAGATGAAAGTAATTTATCCTTAAAAATTTAAAATTCCACTTTAATGATAATTCCTCTAATCTTATTACTAGAACAGTAAAGATGATAATTATAAATAACTGAAAATATAAGTTAAGATCATAATAAGAAAGAACTAATAATAGAGGATAGTGCAAAGAATAAATTGCGTAACTCCCTTTACCTATCTTATAAAATAAAAAATTTAGGCTGTCAATAATAAACGACCGACTTAAGAATCTTCTATACAAAAGGGTATAGTAAAAAATAGAGTTCATCATTAAACCTTTACAGACAACTATCAAAGTGTTTGAATTAACGTAGCGATATCCCAACAATAAATAGAATGAACTGAAAAATAAAATAAATAAGAAGATAAAATTATACTTCTTATTATATAGGTAATATTGAGAATTAATATAGCCTAAAAGCCAAATAATAAAACTATTAAAAAATAGCAGGTGCGGAAAAAAAAATTTACTGTTTACTACCACGCCAAGAATTGTAAGTAGAAGTAATATCAATATTTTCACACTCATATTTAACTTAAATACATATTGTGAGTTAAGGAAAAACGTAATCAAAAAAAACCAATAAAAGAAGAATTCAAATGCTAAAGACCATAAAGGTCCATTAAAACCATATGGTGTAAACCAGCTGCTTTTAATGGAGTCTGATGTTTGTAAAAACATCAAGTTACCGGCGATATTTTTCAGGCTATATTCCTCTAAGTAGTAATTATTCATCAGAATACCACAAAAAAGAGTTAAGACTAGAGCCATCATATATATGGGCAACAAACGTTTTAATCGGCGATACGCATACTCGTTAATAATTTCGGAATCATTAAGGTTCTTATTTTTCAAACTTAAACCAATACAAAAACCAGATAATACAAAAAAGAATATTACTGCTTCCTGGTTTAGTCCCGATATAAAATTTAAAAAAGAATAGATTGTACTAGAACATTTGGCTTTAAAAAAAATATTATTTATTTTAAAAAAATGGTGATACAACACAATAATGGCAGCGATCCCCCTTAAGCTATCTAATAACAGCAAGCGTTTATCTTGGGGTATCTTATTTTTTATCATAATTAAAGAAAGCTTGTTAAAGAATCGAAATAATATGATCAAAAATAGCAAGAGAGTATATCCTCAAATTATTGGCCGTCTTTATACCTATTATACACTACGAAATTACTCTTTTTACTTTTTCTGATTTTGCAACTATATTGATTCTTACGACTTCTTTTAGTATCTGTTGACAAACATCTTCATTCCCAACTTGGAGAGATCGAACGCGTTGCATACCAGCCAATCGAATTTTCTCACGCAAATGATCATCTGACAATAACTTTTTACACACACATATGCATTCAGTTGCATCCGACCAGAAAACAGCTTCTACTCCATCCCTGTACATATCCAAGTGTTCAGTTGTACGTTCAGCGCACAGCACCCCCCCTGCGTAAGGTACTTCCAAAGATCGTTGTGTATGTAAATCCCTATTTCCTTTAGACAATAATCCAAGACATATTTTTGCACCTTGCATAGCAGAAACATAATCTCGCCCACCTAGGGCATTGCCTCGAAAATATGGCTTTAGCCTATTCCAATAAGGTGACTTATGCCAACGGTTTCCCCAGATACTAATAGGAATCCCTGCATCAATTAAGTGAAGTAAAAATTCGTCCCTTCTCTCATGTCTCATCCAAGTACCAATGAAAGCAACTTCTGAAGAGAACTGTGGCGGTATTTCATTGAGATCTACATATGCTGAATGAGCAACTTCATCATAACTCCTCAACTTTAATAAGACATTATGTACTCCATAATTAAAACACTCATTTTGTGTCTCCTTCCTAACAACTACAACCAAGTCATACAATGGAAGAGCTTTCTTTAAAGAAAAGAACCGATTCCCATCTCTTGCGCCAGTAGGATCATCTACGTTGTATAATATAACAGGAACATTAACAGATCTCAATATTCTTAAACATTCTTTCCCTATTAGCTCACCACTATCAATCCAAATTAAATCAGGACTAGTACCATTATTTAATATTTTTTTCAACCAACTACACATTCTTCCTTGGAGAAAAATATATCCAGTGTGGTAATGAAATTTACTGACTAAAGAATTGCCCAAATAACCCCTGTTATCACTTCTAGGGTTGAAAATTTCCACATTGTGTCCTAATCGTTTCAATGCAAAAGCACGATGCGAGGAAGTACTGCTAGACTTCTCTTCTCCTATATAAAAAATATTCATAGTACATCATCCTTTTATCTTGATTTTTTTCACTAAATAATGTGACGGTTGCTCTACTAATTTATACATTATAAAACATAACGCAACGGTTGCTAGTATTTTCATCGCATTTTCAAGAACAGTCAAAGGGTGAAAATAATCAATAATAAAATTGACAAAAATCAAATGAAATAAGTATATTGAATAGCTCCACTTTCCCGCGGATTCAAGGGCTTTTATGGGCTTATGATAAGAATAATACAATACTTCTTTATTTATCCATATATAACTTAGGATCATAAAAAGTGGTATAAAAGTAATTTTATAAGAAATGGCATAATGAAACCTTAATATTGAACAAAGCACTCCACATGACAAAACTAGAAAGCGAAAAAAGATCAAATTATTAAAACTCGGTATTATATTTTTTTTATAATATTCATTATAGTCATTCGCAATTTTTACACCAAGTAGCCATGCAGGTAATCCAAGTATCCAATTTATATAGTGCCCTAATGAATGAAAATTAGTAGTTAAGTCTTTTTTTTGATTCAAAGCTATACTAAAATCATCAGTAAATAGTACTACTATTAGAATAGCCGAAATGAAAGCTATTATTATTATAGTGTTCAAATTAATTTTCTTTGTAAAAATCATATAATGAATAGCAGGGTAAAGCAAATAATAAAATATTTCACAATACAAACTCCAAACTACATGTGGCACTTCAACATTTATTACATAGCATATTACAGACAGAGCTAACAAGGGGAGTATTATTCTTAATAATCTCCTGGCATAAAAATTTAGAATGTTGATTTCTCCGGCACTTCTAAAAGGAAAATGTATAACGAGACCAGATACAGTGAAAAACACCATCACAGCAGCTATACCTACAAACATATTTGCAGGTATGATTTTAGCCGCTTTTTCAATAAAATTACTATTAGAACTTACATAATAGTCGGGAATAAATCTGCTATGTCCTATCACAACAATAACTGCCATGACAAATCGCAATGAATCAATACCGCCAAGCCAATTTATTTTTTTTTCACTTGGTAGTGAAAATGTTTGAAATTTTTCTTGATACATGATACAAAAGTATGTACAATATTATTAACTGAGGCCAACCTCTAACTATATAGGTAATTAAGGCTATAGGATTTTCAATATTATTGGATAACAATCCTAAAAATAGGAAAATAGAACCGATACTTATTAGAGCTGGCAAAGTACAGATTAATTGGCTACTATTTTTAATTTTATAAAAAAGTAGATCATTTAGAAAATAACAAGGGACTAACAAAATGAATAGAATTAATAGATACCACCATCCAAAACTAGCCATACCAACTCCTGCAAAATGTCCAACTCTAAATCCGCCAAAATCGGAACCATTTCCTTTAGTTCTATAATATAACAAATCTCCATAGGACCCTTGTAAAGCGTGGCTTTTGTCAATTTCAACTCCTAAAAAGTTTAATACAGGTTGTGGGAATAGAGCCATTGTTCTCTCATAAGAGTAATTTTGCAATGTGACATCTACGTTGTTTAGTTTATAATATTGTTCTAGACTCAAATCATTAAACTTCAAATTTGAAAACCGCGCCAAAAAAATGTTTTCAAAGTATGTTTCATCCCAATCGTGAAAATCTTTAGTTGCTATCTTCTTAAATAAGTTTATTTCGTCTTTACTACTATAAATATCGAATGTTCTGGATATTAATTCCACAGGTGATGTATCGTATCTTTGCCCTCTAACTATAACCATAGATATTCCTAAGTCAGCTAATGGTCCAGACATAAATAATATAAAAAAAACGGCTAACAATATTTTTTTAGGGGTAAAAATTCTATAACTAAATACGTTAATTAATAATCCCAAGAAATAAGTTATGGCAACTGCTGTAATCCCCTTCATAAATATACTTCTAGAATTTCCAGCAAGACCAACTACAATCATTATCACCGTGTACAACACTATAGGTGTATAATTATATTTTTTAGTTATCCTTATTACTGGATCAAATATCGGCCTTAACAATAGAAAATAGGGAGCATATGCATATATCATTAATCCTTCTATAAATTTCCCCCATGCTCCTTTGTGCTCTAGCATTTCGTCGTAATGGTTTGATTCTACGAAAGTGTATAACATTGCCATCAGTCCTACACAGCCAATAATCCAGCCCTGTGTATCGTTTATAGGTTTATACAAACTTAGCTTTGCTAATCCTAGTCTGATTCGATTACTTAAGTATATAAAAAATTCACTTTTATACAGTGATATATAGACATAGTGCGCAGCTACTAGAACAAATAAAGCAAGTAAAGAATGAGCGAAAACACTGGATGGATACTTCAGATTATATACTAATGGTTTACCTTCAAAAAGAGTGAATACGATAGGGATAAAAAACTGGGTGATAGAATATCCTATTATAATAAAAGTTGAAAAAAGATATTTACTAATAGTATACTTATTTAAAACAAAAAAATCGGTACACATCCACCCTACTATTACAAGTAATACTGCTAATACATTCTCAGATGTAGGAAAACAAAAAAACTGAATTATAGCTGCTATTACAATTAACCTTTTTGTCCATAGCTTAAAAGATTCTAAAAATATAGATCTATCTCTCACTAAATTTGTATATATTACAGTCTTCTCTGTGCCCACCATAAACATAATTTGATTAATATTTTATCAGAAAAAAAAATTATTCTTATGCCGGAAAATTTCATAGTTATAAAATCATTCATCCCTACAATATGATCGGTACAATGCTTATATTTTTACTAAATTACTATAGTACTTACCCAGGAAAGGAATACGACTTATTGACAATCTCACTTTCTCAATTGCAATATCAGGTAAATTTTTCCAGTACTTATTAACGTTCCAAAATTGTATTAATAATACTCCTATTAACCAAATCCATTTATAATTCGAAAGAGTACATATAAGTAGCATTCCGATAGCAGTAAATGCTAGACTATTAAAAACCATAAAATACGCTTTTGAAGGCCAGAACATTTCATTAAACATTAGCCACTTTTTTGCATAAAATTGAAAACCTATCGCAACGACAACTTCTGCTACTAATAATGAAATACCTACTCCTATCAAACCCATAATAGGAATTAATATTAGCATTCCCAAAATGACAATTAGCGAAGAAACTAATGACACTTTCACTTGGACTTTCAGTAAATTATTTCCTGTAATAATGGCAGTAGCAGGTTGAGAAAAGCCATAAACCAATACACTCAATGATAAAATAGCAAAAAGATAAGGATCGTAAGTTATTTGTTCTTTTGTCCATAAAGCAAACAAGTATGGTGCAATAGTCTGTGCAACTAATACAGCTGGGGAAAGTATGATTAATACGACCAGCCAGATTGTATCAAATGCTACCTGCATTTTACTCTGATCTTTATTTTTAAGAAAACGCATGAGATCGGGCATTAACGGATAGGTAATCGTTGATATACCCTGCAGTGCTACGTTAGCCCCTGTACGCATAGTAGAGAACGCAGCTAGTCCAGATGCACCAGCAAGTGGCGACAGTAAAAGTCGTACGCCTTGCTGTCGGAAGTTTTCAAGAAAATACCTGCCAGATAAGGCGATGGATGTGTAGTAATTAGAAAACCCTAACCTCAATGATATCGTTGAGATACTAATGTTTTCTTTTCGCAATAAATAGCTAATATCAAACAGCTGAACAATTAATATAATAGTCGTCCCTATCAGTGTCCAAACACATGCTTCCACAAGCATTGCCCCATTTATTATTGCAACAATGGGTATTGAAGAAGTAACAATTGCAAATCCTACATTCCACCAACCCATTCTTGAAAAATAGCCGAAAGAATATAAGGCCCTTATTAGCAAACCAACTCCATTAGTCAACGTCCAAGCTGTCCACTGAATCATTAATGTCCAACGTACATCATATAGAAATGCTTGGCTTATAGATGTTCCATTGTCAAAAAGGAAATTGATATTTGATTTAAATACTATTAAGCCTAAAACAATAAATTCTAGGCAACTTACAATTGCCACAGTACTTATTCCAGACCAGAGTAAGGTAGCTACCTTATCTCTTCTATCATGACCCATTTGCATAATTTCGAACTGCAAATAGTCGTTGAAACCTCGATCAAGTGTACTAAACACGTTAACCAATGCTTGAACAGCTAACCAAATGCCGTACGTTTTGATATCCCAGTAGCTCAAAAAGACAGGAACTAGAAGCACCTGCGTCAGCATAGTAACAGCGATTCTAACCCATGAAGATGCGGTACCTGAAATCAATCGTTTGGTGACGGACATACTGAATAGTTTATGCGATTTATCTCAATTTAGGAATCACTTTTATCATTATCCTTTTAATTATTATTTCGTCACAATTTCTCCGATGAAGAGATAATTTTACCATGCATTTCGATCACCTTTCAACATGGCATTTACGGTCATCCAGCATATCCACATATCCAATCCCGCTGATTTTTTCCGATTATACAACCGGTCGTATCGTACCCGATGCTTCATCTTCAATAAACGGTCTGTTTCGCCCCGGCAACCCCGTACCTGAGCCAGGCCCGTAATACCCGGTTTTACCCGGTAGCGTCGGCGATATTCGGGCATAGTGTTCCAGAACTGAGCACTATGCTCTAAGGCGTGGGGACGTGGACCAACGATACTCATTTCGCCCCATAATACATTAATAAACTGGGGCATCTCATCCAAATTAGTACGTCGCAAGAAATGACCTATGGGCGTTATCCTACTATCGTTCTTTGCTGTCTGTCTAAATTCGGTTGTCGGTTCACAGCGCATCGTTCTGAACTTCAGGCAGTAGAACCAGCTCCCCCGGTATCCCGTTCGCTTCTGCACGTATAATACCGGCCCTTTGGAGCCCAGTTTAATTAGTAGCCCAACTAACGGAATCATCCAGGACAAGACCAGCAGGCACACCGCCATGGATAGGCATAGATCGAATATACGTTTGCCCGTTTGCTGATAAGGTACATCAATGGTTCGGGACTTAGTATCCGCGTACACATATAGGGGCTTGTAGTGTGAATCAAGACTTAACATGGTCGTTTAGATGGGAGTAGAGGTGCTCAATTCATTAGTTGGAAAGCAGTGACGACTCAGGCGCCCTTACCTAACCGGCGTTTTTTGTCGGTGCCGCCACCGTAATAATCACCGTAGCTGTAATTGTAATAGTAGGATTCGCCTTCGCCCACGCCGTTCAGAATAATGCTCAGTTTCTGGAAACGCTGCTCCCGATACAGCGTATCCACCATTTTAAGGTAGTTCTTAGGTGTGTGATCGTGCCGTACCATAAATAGGGTCGCGTCGGCAAAAGGCGCGATCAACTGCGAGTCCGTAACCAGACCAACCGGGGGGGAGTCCACCAGTACATAGTCGAACCGCGCTTTCAGTTCATCGAACAACTGCGCCAGTCTGGGCGAGCTCAGCAACTCGGCCGGGTTGGGCGGTATTGGTCCTGATGTAATAATAAAATAATTCTCGTATCCCATAATGGGTTGCAGCAACTCATCGATGGTGGCATCGCCTATCAGGTAATTGCTCAGACCGGCATTGTTGAACATGTGCAGGCTCTTGTGCAGTTTAGGCTTTCGCATGTCCATTTCCAGGATCACCGTGGTACGACCAACCATGGCCAGACTGGCCCCCAAGTTGAGCGATACGAACGATTTACCTTCGCCACTGATACTGGAGGTAAACAACAGCACCTGACTGCGGTGCGGGTCAGATCGCAAAAACTGGAGGTTCGTCCGCAACGCCCGGATCTGCTCCCCAATAACGGATTGCATCCGGGGTTTAAAGACGAAGTCATCCGTACCAAGCTGACGCCCTTTCACGATCTCACCCAGAATCGGCACCTGGGTGGCATCTTCCACGTCCGACCGGCGCAGTACCCGGTTGTTCAGCGCATCTTTTGCCGAGATAAACCCGATCGGAATCAACAGACCAAAAGCAGCAAACAAAGCAAAGATGGTCATCTTCACGGGCTTCACGGGTTTGCTGCTGGTGCGGGCCGCATCTACCGTCCGGCTGTCGGATATGGTCGACGCGGCCGACAGGGCGGTTTCTTCCCGTTTCTGGAGCAGGTAGGTGTACAGGCCATTCTTGATGGCCTGCTGCCGGGTAATGTTCAGCAGGGCCCGCTCTTTGCCGGGTACGGTCCGGATCATGCCTTCCATACGGCGATTATTGGTCACCAGTTGGGCGCGGTTGCTGGTTAGCTGCTGCCGGATGGTCTGCACGTTTTCATTCACGCTGGCTTTCATCGAGTTCAACTGACTGTCGAGCGATTGCAGCAGCGGGTTATTGGGCGATACCGTCCGGGATACTTCCGTGCGCTTCAGTTCCAGCTCGGCCAGTTTGGTCAGCAGACCCGTCAGGATCGGATCGCTCAACCCCAGCGTAGCGGGGGTAATGCCCTGGCTACCCGACTGGTTTTTGATGTACCGTTCGATATCGGACAGCGACCCCAGGCGCATATCGACTTCGTTCAATTGGGTATCGTTTTCCTTCACGCTGGTCAGAAAGGTTTGCGCCTGCACGCTCAGGTCGGTAATGCCCTGGGTGGACTTGTATAATTCCACCTCTTTCTCCACCGTCGATAACTCACCCGAGATCAGCCCCAGGCGGTTTTCAATAAACGTCAGCGTATTGCTGGCCTCCTTGTTTTTATCGACAATGGCTTCTTTGTTGTACTCCGTGATGAGCTGGTTCAGGATGGCTTCCCCCTTATCGGGTACGGTTTCGTTCATGCTCAGGACCAGCACCGTCGATTGCTTGGCGGTCGGTTCTACCTTCAAACCAGTCAGGTAGCCTTCTACCGCATCGGCCTGTGCCGATACCACGGCAACCATCGGTTCCAGATTTTTGCTGAGTGGTTGCCGGGGAAACACCCGAAGCTGCCCGTAAGGGGTTTTGATGGATTGGTTGACGGGGTAGGTTTTCCCATTTAACTGGATCGTTTTATCATCCCGAAACGCGATTTCCAGCTTCTCGCCGTACAGGGTAGGCGCTGGCTTTTCCACCAGCAGCCGAATGGGTGATTCCGTATAGATTTCCTTGTCAAACGTACTGGTTGGATAAAAATACCGCACATTCAGGCCCAGTTTATCGACCACCCGGTCCATCAGGGTGTAGGATTTGAGGATTTCCTGCTCGTTCTCCACCACTTTGCTGGGGGTAAACAGGTCCATTTCCTTCATCAGGCTTTCGCCGGAGATTCCCTTCTTCTCATCCTTGATGAGCATACTGGCCTTCACACTATAGACCGGTGGCTGATACAGCAGGTACACATAACCCGCTGCCCCGGCCAGTATCAGGGATAGCAGAAACCAGGGCCAGTTACGCACGTACCGCATCAGCATGGCCCGCAAATTTGGCTGGGCTTCTACTTCGTAAGCCTGATACGGCGTATAAGTGTTGTTATTGTTGTTCATGTTCGTGTGAGTTAAAAACGGCTAACAATGATGGCGACAAAGGATAGGGCACTGATAATGATGGGTAATAATTGATACGTCCGGTCGGCGCTCGCAACGCGGGCATTACCGGGCTCTACATACACCACATCATTCGGGTGCAGGTAGTAGTAGGGGGAGTTGAACACATCCCGCTTCGTTAAGTCGATCCGGTTGAAGGTGCGCTGTCCGTTTTCCTCCCGGATAACCAGCACATTGGTCCGCCGACCGTAGATGGTTATATCACCGGCCAACCCCAATGCAGCCGGCAGGGAAATCTGGCCGTTCGGTATCGAAAACAGGGACGGCCGGGCTACCTCACCCGATACCGAGATCTGGAAATTCAGGTTTCGTACGTTTACCGTTGGCTCTTTCAAAAAGTCGAGCAACTTCGTCCGGATCAGCGTGGCAGCCTGCGTGTTGGTCAATCCCTGCACCACTTGCGGACCAATCAGGGGGAGTTCGATCTGTCCCTCTTCGCTCACCATATAACCGGGTATGTAGGGCATGGGCGTGGTGGGCGAATTTTGCATGGTGGTATTTCCCGACATGGTGGTCATCAGCGCATACGGATTAAAAAAGGTCGTTGCCTCCGGGCTCAAACTACTCACCTGTACCGATAGCACATCCCCTACCCGAATGGTCGGAATAAAGCGGGGCGCCAGCGCCATGGTATCCTTTCCTGGTCTATCCGACTGATAAAGAGCCAGTTCTTTACTGGATATACAGCCTGTCAGGTATATACACAGTCCGATAAATAAATACCCTGCTTTGGCTCGCACTTCACGTAACGTCATAGTAATTTTTTACTAATACTGTCGATATTGATTTTGTATATAACTATTGTGGTACTGCCGGAGCAGCGCATCCAGTTGGTTCCCCACCCGGTACCGGGTGGCAATGTTGTACCCTCTTGTGTACGCGTACTCCCAGCGGAACTCTTCCGTCGTCCGGAGCCGCACGCGTTGTGTCTGTGCAATTCGCCCGGGTGGAATAGGGATAGCAAAATTGAAGCCACCCGTGGTACCGTTACGCGTTTTTGTCGTAAAAAATCCTACTTCCACACTGCCCATCTGCCGGATAAAGTCAACCCGTACACCCCGATCCTGATACATATATTGCCCTCCCGACAATTTCAGCGTAATATCCCACGCTGGAATTCGGTAGGCTACGTCGGCCAGCAGCAGCAGGTTTTCGGGTGCCTGATAATAGAAACCATTCTTCGGAAAGAAGTAAAACCCGGTATACCCTGCTTCCATCCCGAACGACCAGTTCTTTGTCAGATCCGCATGGCGATACTGCACATTGGCGCCGTACTGATCATTGTAAAACAACCCGGCCGACAGACTCATAAAGTTTACGCCGTCCAGCGCCAGAAACTGATTCAGGAAAATAGGGGCTGGCCGTACGTTCAGGGCCTGATTATCCAGTTGATTGACAATCGGGAACAGGATGCCCCAGTTCAACACCAGGCCGCGGCTCAGGTACAACTGGCTTTGCAGCAACAGGTTGGTCTTACTTTCTACAACCTGCTCCCGAAACCCGAATTGGGCCATGAACTCCGGCTGTAACCGAAAATCGAATTTATAATTACGACTATTGAACACGTGCGTACTTGTCCACGCCTGCCGTTCCGGTCGCGTTATTGTCGTAGTACTCACCGTTGATCCCAACCGATATTGCGCAATGGGTACCCCTTGATACATCGGCACAAACGTGTCAATTCCAGCTTTCGGTAGTGCTTCGACCAGTCCCAGCATACCAACCAGCGGATTCCGATACAGTCGCTGCTCATAATAGACCCGATGCAGTGTGCTATCGACCGTCACATTTTCGTAGTCCGACAATCCATTTTTACGTTGCGCCAGGCTTTCCCGCATGGGCCACACCATACATCCCAGCGTAAAGAGATACCAGGCTCTGGGCATCAGCAGGCGTACTTTTCCTTTCTGAGCGCTGTTACCACCCAAAAGCCGGATTTTTGCCGTTTGTCTTATGCCCTTACGCTCCGTCATGCTTTCTGAATCGTTTTGGCAACCGAAGCAACGGACAGGAATAGGAGGTGCCAGCCGTAAACTGGTCACCATTCAGCAAACCGGCCTTTATGGTCCAGTGACCAAACAGCAACGCATAGGCACCCACATTCAGGTGCTGCGAATCCCACTCTACCATGACGCCCCCTTTTTTAGCGACATCAAATTTGACGCCCCCAAAAGGCCCGGACAGGTAATAATAAGGCAGATCCCGTTTGTCGTAGATTTTAAAGTCCGATAGAATATCATTGGTATTCGTACGTCGTCCTATCGAATAAGGACTACCCAGTCCTACGGTGACAGCAGCCGTAATTGACTTTGTAACGGGCATGTGCTTTGTTGCCACAATAGCCTCGGTAATAAGCGAATTATCGACCCCAAAAGGAGCCGAGAGGACAAGCGCCATGGATGGACGCTTCCCCTTCTCAGTCATAAACACATATTTCAGATCCNCCTGCCGATCCCCAATTCCTCCCTCTTTGAAGGGTATAGATCCGTTTGGCCGCAACAGATTGATGTTTACTTCGAATCGGGGCAGTACTACCAGGTTGACGAAGTAAATACTTTCTGAATTTCGCTTGTTAAACTTGATCGCGTAGTTAACAGGGTTGTATGTGTACCCCGCCGAAAAAGTCCCGTCTTCCAGCACTTCTGCGGAGGGTATGTATAACAAACCCGCTTTTCCGGAAATATTCACCTGTGCCTGTAGTACAGTCGGATACGCTATACCGACCAATAAAAGCACCATCGTAAAAACCTTGTAAACGGTCCTTACAACGCTGCCTTTATTGAACGGATATAGATATACGTTTATCACAAAAGTAGACTGATTACCAGATCGTATAGGACTGACTAAAAGGTGTGTACCTGATTAGCCTCTTTTTTTAGTTGAACTTTAACCGGAGAGAAAGACCGGCTTCCACCCCATTCAGGCTTACCTTCTCGGTCGTGCTGGTCGTTTCCGTTTTCACCACCTGATTGTAGCTACCCAGGTGGTAACGTACATCGAGTGCTGCGTAAAGCATCTTCACCAGTTTCTTCTCGGCACCCACAAACACCTGCACCCCGTAGTTGTTCCCCGACTGGGTCTCGTTCACCGAACCGGCTGCACCGGTCACCTGCCGGTCAAACTTGTTGGTGATGAAATAGCGGGCCACGCTCACCCCGATGTAGGGCGTCAGGAACGGGCTTTTTGGCTTCTCGTCGGTATCACCCGTTTTGGCCGCTACGGCCGCCGGTTCGAACGTGTATTTCAGGTCGAGGGCGACCGGGATTATCGATACCGTCAGCTTTTCGGTCCGGTCGATACCGGCAATAGTCAGCGGACTGGATGCCGAACCCTGCCAGTACCCCACCCGGCCACCAATGGACAGGCCCTTCACCAGCCCAACTTCCAGCGCGGCCGTCGGCATGATTTTACCCGAGAGTTTAGCACCCGTACCCTTGTTGTAATCCACCAGGATGGATTTGTTATTCCAGTAATCCAGCGAAGGCTTCCAGTAGCTGGCACCGATACTGATACTTTTCAGATTGACCTGTGCCTGAGCGGTCCCGGCCATCAGGCCAGCCACCAGCGCCATGCAGGCAATAGCGATCGATTTTTTGTTCATGATAAGAGGCTATGATGCGTTTGAATGAATACTGACGGGAGCGGTGTCCGATTACCAATCAACCCCCGTTACCCTGGTTGTGGCAGCTGGCAATGGCTTTGTCGCGGGCTGCCTCCAGGGCGGCACGGGCGGTATTGTACCCGTTATTGATCTTGCTCAAATCGGCATCGCGGGCGGCCTGGGCTTTAGCCAGTTTTGCCGCAGCGGTAGTATCACAGGCGGCCAGGTCGGCCTTTTGCAGGGTGTCAAAAATAGCGATGGTACGGGCGTAGACAACATACGTAAGTACAACCAGGATATTGTAGGCTCCACCCAGACGGGCTTTATTACTGTTAAGGGCGGCCAGGGTCTGATCAAGCTGTTGTTTGGCAGCTACTTTGTAAGCCGCATAGGTGGCAGGCACGCTGGCTTTGCAGGCTGTTGCATCAGCCTGGATGGGGGCCTGAAGGGCGGCAAACCGGGCGTTTACGGCATCCGTCTGGGTTGCTTTCTGGGCATCCAGCCTTGCAAGGGCCTTTGCTAAGGCCTCGGCAGCAGCCGCTTTGCAGGCATCGCCATCCAGCGTAGAAAAATTAACCGATACGGCATCCACCAGGGGTGTAGACCCCGCTGCGCCAACACGACCGCCAACGGCTTTCCCGTCAACAGTAGGTAAGGTGAAAGTGGGCATATACGCTGCCAGTGCCGGATTGTTGGCAATGGCATTTACGTCGGCCTGCAGGCTGGCAGGCAACGTGCCGGTTGTGGCCAGCGTATTGACAACGTCCGGCGTAAAAGCAGCGGTAATTTCAGCTGCCTTTGCATCCGGCACTACTTTACTGACATCGTCAGACGCTTTGGTTACCGCAGCAGGAACCGGCCCCGTAGCCGACATAGTGGTCAGACCGGCACTAACCGCAGCTGCCGTTGTGGTCGTATTCACCGAAGAAGCCGTTACCGAAACAGCCGCGGGAGCAGTGGCAGTTACCTCGGGCAGCTTGACATCGTCAATGCCCTTGAAGGTGTACGTGAAAGGCGTGAGCGAATCAACGTCCTTTGTTTTACAATTGTACAGGACAGCCACCAGGCATACCCCGTAAAACAGCGTTTTGAAACTTGATCTGACTGGTCTCATGTAAAAGTTTAATCTAAAGGTTGCGATATGAAAATTGACTGGGAAAATTCTGAAAACACATGAGTACTGTATCCATGATGGGTGCATCAATACCATCGTGGGTATTCGTCAAGCGGCTTTTCGTGCGTACATGAATTGGTTAAAAAGTAGCTGCTGTTTCTTCCTTAAGGGTCATATGAAGTGCTCGACAATACATACTTCATCCAATACATGTTGTCGTACAACAAGCCAATGGTATGTATTTTCATGGGTTAGCTAGACTGATTGACCGTAAACTTAATGTTACTATTTGTCAATAACAAGAAATTTCCGATAATTAAATCCAAAAAGAGAGATACTACGTATGTGGATTTAATTTTATGCGTTTCCCTTGTTTTTATGAGTTAGGGATTTACAGTCCTTTTTAATAGACGGGGGTAACTAACTGGTTACAAAAAAAAGGTGTCGATCGGATCATGATGTGTATGGATTAACGGGTAAGCAAAGCAGGGGAGGTTCCCAAACGCTTTCCGTGGCAAACATAATGAGAAATAGTTTATTCAATATCTGTTACCACTTTTTAATATAGTTATACAGGATGGAGACGAACTTTACTGTATATACACCTATTTACGATTGCCCTGTTTTTCTTTATTGAAAAATATCATTTATTCGAAAAGTTATACAGGGGCACTTGTTTACTAAAATTACTCTACAGAGTTGATTCAGTAAGGATGAAACAGTTGTTAAAATTTTAATTCTATTTTAATCTTTTTTTAATCTCATCCTCTCAGGAATCTTCAACAATTAGCTTCATTTTTAGATACAAGAGGTTACTTCCAGCCTGATTTCGGGGAAGATCAGTCGGCAGAAGCGATTCGTTTCAGCCTGATTACGGGCAAAACAGGTGCGTAAAATCCCCCCTTTGCTTACTTCATAAGGACCGGTTTCAGTGTTTTCCACACGGTATTGGCCACGAGTTTGTGCCCGGCGGGTGTTGGATGGATGCCATCCGATTGGTTCAGCGAAGCCACTCCGCCTACGCCTTCCAGTAAAAAAGGGATTAAAACAAGGTCATTTTTATCCGCCAATTCCGCAAAAAGCAAGCGAAACGCCTTCGTGTAGGTCGTTCCCATGTTGGGCGGAATCTGCATACCCGCCAGCACGATGGTTGCCTGCGGGCTTTTCTGCCGGACCGTATCGATGATTGCCTGCAGGTTTTGCCGGGTGGCCGCCAGGGGTAGCCCCCGAAGTCCGTCATTCCCCCCTAGCTCAAGCACGAATACGGCAACGGGCTGGCGCATGACCCAGCTAATCCGGCTTTTGCCGCCAGCGGTCGTTTCCCCACTAAGCCCGGCATTCACGACGGTATAGGTCAACCCGGCGGAGTCGATCTTCTGACCAACCAGGGCCGGAAAAGCCTGTGATGGCTCAACGCCGTAGCCAGCCGTCAGACTATTCCCGTAAAACAGGACAACCTTTTTCCGCGCTGTATCCGCTGGTTTTGTGGGGATTGAGGAGGTGGTGGGGCCTGCTTTTTCCGTATCGGTTTTTGAATCGGATGTACTACAGCCCCAGACCGTCAGGACGAGTAACAGGCCGCTTATCACAGAACCGGGGGTTTGACGATTTAAACAGAACTTCATAAACAGCACAGTAGTTAGTAGGTACGGGGCTTTCTTATAAAAAACATAACCTCGTAGAGGTGGCATCTTTGTAGCAAATAATCCATTGAAACGCTCCTAAGAACTCCGTAGGAGTGACACCTCCAACAAATTATGTCACTCCTACGGAGTTCTCGGAAAACTTAACAACATTTTCTACAAAGATTTCATGCCTACGGCATTTTTATAAGAAAGCCCTGTTAGTAGGTACAAGTACGATCAAAAGTAAAGAGAAGTCAACCGGTTTTTGTTTATGTCAATTCTTCACGTCGAAAATCTCACCAAACGATACACCAGTGGCGGTCGGGACCTAACGGTATTGCAGGGCGTTAATTTCACGCTGGAACCGGGCGATACGTTTGCCATCGTGGGGCCGTCGGGTAGCGGCAAAACAACCCTGCTGGGTTTATGCGCCGGGCTGGACCGGGCCTCATCGGGAAGCGTCTACCTGAACGACATCCGGCTGGATACCCTGACGGAAGATCAGCGGGCGGCTATCCGGAATCAGTACGTGGGATTTATTTTCCAGAACTTCCAGTTGCTGCCCACCCTCACCGCCCTCGAAAATGTGATGGTGCCGCTGGAGTTGCGGGGCGGGGAGAAGAACGTTGCCCAAACGGCGCAGGCGCTGCTGGAGCGGGTGGGGCTGGGTAACCGGGGTCATCATTACCCCACCCAGTTGTCGGGGGGTGAGCAGCAGCGGGTTTCGCTGGCCCGTGCGTTCATTAACCGGCCCAAACTGCTCTTCGCCGACGAACCGACCGGCAACCTCGATGCCGACACCAGTGCTACGGTGGTGGACCTGCTCTTTGAACTCAACCGCGAAGCCGGCACCACGCTGGTGCTGGTTACCCACGATCTGGAACTGGCCGCCCGTACCCAGCGCGTCATCCGCGTGAAAGGCGGCATCGTCATCGCCGACAGTAAAGAGCGAATCGGCGAAAGAGTGAAAGAGTGATTTGTTGCCATGCCCCCCCTTTCACTCATTCGCTCATTCGCCCTTTTACTCCGCTTCGGCGTTCCGATTCACTCCGGTTCGGCGTTCCGATTCGCTCCGGTTCGGCGTTCCGATTCACTCCCTTTCGCCCTTTCGCCCTTTCGCCCTTTCACTCTTTCGCTCATTCGCTCTTTCACTCATTAAACCATGTGGCTCTTTACAATGGCGTGGCGCGACAGCCGCCGAAGCCGACAACGACTACTGCTCTTTATGTCGGCCATTGTGCTGGGCATTGCCGCGTTAGTGGCCATCAACTCCTTTGGCGATAACCTGGCCCGCAGCATCGACGAACAGGCCCGCGAACTATTGGGGGCCGACCTGACGCTCTCCTGGACGCGTGCCCCTTCGGCAAAAACGCAGCAGTTACTCAAAACGATTGGCCGCGACCGGGCGTACGAAGTGTCCTTTGCGTCGCTGGTTTCCACGCCCAAAAACGGCGGGGTTCGGCTGGCGCAGGTGAAAGGCCTACAGGGAAATTTCCCGTTCTACGGAACGTGGGAAGTGCAGCCCGCATCGGCTATTCAGACGTTCCGGCAGGCTGCCAGCCGGATAGCGCTGGTCGATGATGCCTTACTGATTCAGATGGGTGCTCAGCCGGGCGATTCGGTACGGGTTGGCAACCTGTCGTTTCTCATTGTGGGGCGGGTGACAAAAACACCGGGGCAGGCGGCCATTGCGGCTACGGTGGCTCCCACCGTTTTCATCCCCAATCGATTCCTGGCCAATACGGGCCTGCTACAGCGGGGTAGCCGCATCGCTTACAAATATTATTACCAGCTGGCACCGGACAAATCGACCAATACGGTAGATGCCGATAAGTTCATCAAACCCCTGGCTGCCCGTCTGGATAAAGAAGGCATCAACTACGATACCGTTACCGAACGCAAAAACCAGACGGGTCGCTCCTTCGCCGACCTGACGAAGTACCTGAGTCTGGTGGCTTTCGTGGCCCTGTTGCTGGGTTGCGTCGGCGTGGCCAGTGCCGTGCAGCTGTACGTAAAGGAGAAGGTAGCCTCGGTGGCTATTTTGCGGACGCTGGGTGCCAGTGGTCGGCAGGCGTTCCTGATTTATCTATACCAGACGACCCTGATGGGGCTGATTGGGGCTACCGTCGGGGCTGTTTTGGGGTCGGTGGTGCAGTTGCTGCTTCCCCGCATCTTCGGGAATTTTCTGCCCATTACCGTCGATACGGCACTTTCGGGCCCCGCCATTTTAGGGGGCATTGGCACGGGGTTACTGATCTCCGTGCTGTTCTCCCTGCTGCCACTGCTGGCTATCCGCAACGTTTCGCCCCTGCGTACCCTGCGCACCTCCTACGAGGCTGATTTGCGGAACCGCGATCCCCTGCGCTGGCTGGTTTATGGGCTCGTTGTCTGTTTCATCGTTGGTTTCGCCTACTGGCAGACCAGGAATCTGCTGTTATCCGTTGGCTTCACGGGTGGACTGGTCGTCGCCTTCGGTCTGTTGACGGCCATTGGTCTGGGCCTGATCGGGCTGGTACGGCGTTTTTTTCCGGCTTCGTGGAGTTATACCTGGCGGCAAAGTCTGGCAAATCTATACCGCCCCAACAACCAGACCCTTATCCTGATAACCTCCATTGGGCTGGGGGCTTTTCTGATCGCCACCCTGTACCTGACGCAGGGCCTGCTGCTGGGCCGGGTCGAACTATCGGGCAGCGGCAACCAACCCAACATGGTGCTGTTCGACATTCAGAACGAGCAGCTGGCGGGCGTCAAATCGCTGGTGAAGGCGCAGAAGCTACCGATATTACAGGAGGTGCCGGTAGTGACGATGCGCCTGATGGATATCAATGGAAAAAACGGCGAAACAGTCCGAAAAGACACGACCCAGAAACCGCCGAAGTGGGCCTTTACCCGCGAATACCGGGTTACCTACCGCGACTCGCTGATTTCGTCGGAGAAGCTGGCTTCGGGCAGGGCTCCCTATCAGTCAGACGGGGTCAGTTACATTTCCATCGAGAAAGGATTTTTTGAGCGAATGCACCTGAAACTGGGCGATACCCTGAATTTCAACGTGCAGGGTGCCCCCATTCAAACCCTTGTTGGCGGTACGCGCGAGGTAGAATGGAATCGGGTTCAGACCAATTTCGTGGTGGTTTTTCCGGCCGGTGTCCTGGAACAGGCACCCCAGTTTCACGTGCTGATGACACGGGTACCCGACAACCGAACGTCGGCGGTCCTACAGCGTGGGCTGGTAAGCAGTTTTCCGAATGTGTCAGCCATCGACCTGGGCCTGATTCTGAAAACGATTGACGAGATTCTGGCCCAGATTTCGTTCGTGATTCAGTTCATGGCCCTGTTCAGCATATTGACCGGTCTGTTGGTGCTGGCCAGTTCGGTCGTTATCAGCAAGTTTCAGCGGCTCCGCGAAAGTGTGCTGCTGCGTACGCTGGGGGCCAGCCGGAACCAGATTCTGGGCATTACGTTTCTGGAATACAGCCTGTTAGGATTCGTGGCGGCTCTGTCCGGCATTCTACTGTCGATAGCCGGTACGTGGGGGCTGGCCCGTTTCGTGTTCGAGGTACCGTACCGACCCGATGCCCTGCCTTTGCTCGTTATTACCGGGGTTGTAACGGGTTTAACCATCCTGATCGGGGTTTTCAACAGCCGTGATGTATTGGTAAAGCCACCCCTTGAGGTGCTGCGGGCGGAGGTGTAGGTAGATAATCAACGATGGGGTGTAGGAGAAGTTTGCCAGCCCGCACCGGCGGCCAGCCTACTGCTTATTGATTTGTAGTAATTAACCGCTGTTTTACCACCCCCAACCCCCTCCTTGAAGAAAGGAGGGGGCTATGAAAGGGGGTCCCCTTTTTTAAGCCCCCTCCTGTTTTAGGAGGGGGTTGGGGGTGGTAAAACGCGTTCATTATCCATTATCCATTTACCTACCCTTCCGACAACTCGGTAGCCCGAACCTGTGCCGCCTTGATACCGGCTATCAGGGTATCGGATAAGGCGCCGGTTTCAAACGTACGCAGGGCGGCCTCCGTGGTGCCCCCTTTGGAAGCGACGGCTTTGATCAGTTCATCCAGCGATTTATCGGCGTTGTTGATCAGGTGGTACGAGCCGAGCATCGTCTGCTTCACCAGCAGGGAAGCCACGGCATCGCTGAAGCCCATCTGCTTCCCGGCTTCGACCATGGCCTTCACCACGTAGTAAAAGTAAGCAGGGCCGCTGCCGCTTAGTGCCGTAACGGCATCGAGCATGGCTTCGTCCTCCACAAATATCGACCGCCCCGTGGCATTGATCAGGTTCTCCACCCGGCGCAGACTGGTAAAGCCAACTTCTTTGGCCGCCGTAAAGCCGGTGATACCCATGCCGAGCATGGCCGGAGTGTTGGGCATGGCCCGCACCACCAGCGGGTGAGCCAGCTTCTCCTGAATCTGCTTAATGGGAATGCCCGCCATAATAGACAGGATTACCTGATTGGGCTGGACCACCGCCCGCAACGACGCGTGAACACTGTTGAAATCCTGCGGCTTCACCGACAAAATGATCAGGTCGACTTCGCCAACGTGCGGCCCAATAGTTTCTACGACTACGCCTGCCTTCTCGGCCTTTAACGTCTCCGAACGGTCACTACTTTTTTCGATGAGGAGCAGGTCATCTTTTTTCACCAGATCATACTGTAAAAACGATTTGGCAAAGGCCATGCCCATATTACCGCAACCGACGATAGCAATTTTCATAGTTGTTTCATGGCTTCGGCCATGACAGAGACAAAACAAAAAGGGTCAGGCTTCCGCCCGACCCTGCAAAACTAATGACTTACGGTCAACTCACTGACCACCTTTGAGAACTTCTTCCAGTTTTTGCTCCAGCGCATCCCCCCGCAGGTTCTTGGCAATGATTTTACCATTTCTATCGAGCAGGAATGTAGCCGGAATGGCCTGAACACCGTATTGCTGGGCAGCCGCCGACTGCCAGAATTTCAGGTCCGACACGTGCGTCCAGGCCAGGTTATCGTTGCGGATGGCTTTTGTCCAGCTGTCTTTGGCCTTGTCGAGCGAAACGCTGTAAATGGCAAAGCCCTTGTCCTTGAACTTGTTATACATCCGAACCACGTTCGGGTTTTCGGCCCGGCAGGGTCCACACCACGACGCCCAGAAGTCGACCAGTACGTACTTCCCCCGCAACGACGACAGCGGAACGGGTGTACCGGTGGTATCGCTCAGGGCGATTTCGGGAGCCGCTGCGCCTACCGATACGCCTTTGATACGGGCCACCCGACCAATCAGCGATTTGGCATGGGGGCTATTTGGGTTCTCTTTCTCGAAGCGCTGCGCCATTTCATCATAGACGGCAAAGTCCGTGTCGATGTTGATGAAGTTAAGCGCAAACAGTGACGCCAGCGACGTGCCCATGGCGGGTAACATCGCTTTCACTTTATTGACAACTTCCTGTTCGGCCGTCTGGTACTCCTGTTCGATCTGGGCAATTTTTTTGTTGTCTTTCTTCTCGGTAGCAACCGCAATCTGCTTGTTCCAGTTGGTAACTTTCGCTTCCATCTCGGTCCGCAGGGCCATCAGCTTTTCGTAGTACTCCATGTTTTTGGAGCCGGTTACGATTGCTTTCCCCAGTTGGCCGGTTTTCCCATCCATCCGGTACCCGTCGGCCTGCACATTCAGCGTTTCGCCCCCTTCTGCCAGTAGGGCCATTTTCTGATCGCCACCCACATTGAGGATAAAAACCTCCCCACCGTCAGCTACGTTACTGGTCAGGGTAAACGTATTGTCGGTATTTACTTTGGCCGAGTCAAGTTTGCGGGTTGGCTGGGCGTTGGTTTCCAGATACACATAACTGCCCGGCGTTGCCTTCGTTACTTTTCCGGTAACGGTAAACGTTTTCGGGGTTTGAGCACAGGCGGTAAAGCTGATGACCAGCAAACCGGCCAGACTAAAAATAAGGTTTCTCATCGTGTCTATAATGTCTTTGTTAATAACTCATTGACCAGTTTGGGATCGGCTGAGCCTTTCGATTTTTTCATCACCTCCCCCACAAACAGCCCGAACAGGTTTTTCTTACCTTTTCGATACTGGGCTACTTTATCGGGCCAGGTTGCCAGTACCTCTTCTACCAACGTTTGCAACGCATCGGTATTGCGGTTCTGAATGAGGCCACTCCGTTGAGCCAGCTCGACAGGTGACGCGCCCGGCTGGTCGACCATCAGAGTAAACACCTGCTGAGCAGCCGTCTGGCTCACGGTTCCTTCATCTATCAACGTAATCAACGAGGCCAGTCGTTCGGCTGAAACCGGAAATTGACGGTCGCGCAGCATTTTTTCGGTCAACTGTCCTTTCACCGGCCCCATTATCCAGTTCGATACCGCTTTGTAATTGGTCGTGTGCGCACAAACGGCTTCAAAATAATCGGCCAGTTCCCGCGCATCGGTCAGTACGGACGCATCGTAATCAGGCAGGTCATAGGTACGGGTAAACTGTTGGTACCGCGCTGCCGGAAGCAGGGGCATAGTGGCCCGAACGCTGGCCAGCCACTCGTCCGACACAACCACGGGGGTGAGGTCAGGATCAGGAAAGTAGCGGTAATCGTTCATGGTTTCTTTCTCGCGCATGGCATAGCTAAGACCCGTGGCGGCATCGAAGGTGCGGGTTTCCTGCACGATACGTCCGCCCGTTTCCGTTAGCTGCACCTGCCGAAGAAATTCACCGTCAACGGCCCGCATCACATTCCGGATCGAGTTCAGGTTCTTCACTTCAACCTTCGTGCCGAGATGTGTGGCTCCCTTGGGCCGGATAGAAACATTTACGTCGCAGCGCAGCGAACCTTCTTCCATGTTCCCATCGCAGATGTCCAGGTAACGAACCAGCCGCCTGACTTCGGTCAGGTACTGCCCGGCTTCGTCGGCGGTGCGGATACAGGGTTCCGTAACCATTTCGATGAGGGGTGTTCCCGCCCGGTTGTAGTCCAGTCGGGTAACCCACTCACTGCCATCGTGAATGGATTTACCGGCATCTTCTTCCAGATGAATATGATGAAGCTGGATGGTAGTCTGATACGGTTTTCCGGTTTGCGGGTCTTTGGCGGTTATCAACACACCACCCCCTACGCAAATCGGTCCTTTATCCTGCGACAGCTGGTAGCCTTTGGGCAGATCGGGGTAAAAATAATTTTTCCGGGCAAACACGTTATGGCGGGTAATTTCGCTACCACAGGCCAGCCCCATCCGGATGGCGTACTCGACGGCTTTCCGATTTAGTTTGGGTAACGTACCCGGATGCCCCAGGGTAATAACACTGATATGGGTATTCGGCTCAGCACCAAATGCATTGGCATCAGCCGCAAAAATTTTGCTTTCCGTAAGCAACTGACAGTGTATTTCCAGCCCGACAACAACTTCATAGTGGGAAAGAATAGCTGACGAAAGGGTTGCTTCAACGACCATTGGCAGAGTATACTAATTTTAAGCAAAGATAGGCAGAAATAAAACAGGGCCGGGTGCCGATGACTTTCCGGAAATATATAAACTGACCAAATAGTAAATACATAGTCTGTAAGGTGTCTACTTTTTAGCTATTCATCGTCTAAATCCTAATTCGTGTTGCTTTACGAATACTAACCCATCTACCGGAAATGACTACCCAGACTGTTGAACTAGCCCGTGATAAGGGTATTGTGGTCGAAAAAAAGTACCACCTGAGTTATGAGGCCTTTAAGAAAGAGCATCTTTTTGGCAATTACCCCGTCGTGATTGGTGATGCCTGCGCCGACTGGTCAGCGAAGAATAAATTTACCCCTGCTTTTTTTAAGGAAAACTATAGTGACCGGGAGGTGAGCATAGCCGGACAAACCTATACCCTGGGTGAATACATCGACTGGATGATGACGGGCACCGAAGCAAACCCGGCACCGTACCCCTGCACCCTGCAAATGGAGAGCGATTACCCGGAACTGATGCCCGACGTGCTGCCCCGGCTCAAATACGCCCTCCCCGACCGCATCAAGAGCCCATTTCTACCGAATCGGTTATTGTCCGGGGCAAACACGCTGGAGATTTTTTTTGGCAGTCCGGGTGCGCAGTTTCCGTACGTGCATTACGATTACATGAGTCTGCATGCGTACATCACCCAGTTGTACGGGCAGAAAGAATTCACCGTCATTCCACCGGATCAAACACCCTACCTTTACCCCAAACCAGACAATTTATGGGTGTCGGAGGTGAATGACATTCGTAATCCAGACCTGGAGAAATACCCGTTATTCGCGAAAACAACCCCCGTTACCTTCGTGGTTGGCCCCGGCGAAACCCTGTTTATTCCCTGCGGCTGGTGGCATACGGCCCGCTCCCTTACGCCAACGATATCCGTCGCGCTGGACTGCCTGAATGCGTCCAACTGGAAGAATTTCATGCACGAAGTAGACATGAATATGCAGGAGCGTAAACCCAAACTGGCCAAAGCCGTTCAGGCGTATTTGTCGGTACTGGGTGGAGTACTGGGAACACTCGAAAAAGCAGGCGTGAGCGTCTAGGGAACAACCCGAACGTTAAAGTACATTCAGCCTGTACTTCACGTAGGTCTGGGCCAGGAGGGCGAATTTTTGCGGGTTCGGTACGCGGATCCGCTCACTTTGAACGCGGGATGCCGGAAGGCGCTTTATTTTATTGAACAACGCCTGATAATATACGTAAGCCAGATAAACGCCCATTCGGGCACCATGAGGCAAGTTCAGAATGCCAATGTAAGCCGCATCGAAGTCATGCTGGATATCCGTTTCAATTAGTTTCTTCGTATCGCCACCAAAGTCACTAAAATCGACACCGGGGAAATAAGTACGTCCCCGGTCAACGAAATCACTCTTCATATCGCGCAGAAAATTCACCTTCTGGAAGGCGGCTCCCAGTTTTGAGGCAGCTCCCTTCAACCGGTCGAACTGAGTGCAATCGCCTTCACAGAATACCCGCAGGCACATCAGGCCCACTACTTCGGCCGAACCATAAATGTACTCCTGGTACCCTTCCTTATCATAATCCTGGTTGTACAGGTCCATTTCCATACTTTTCAGGAAGGCCTCGATCAACGCATGCTCAATCTTGTATTCGTTAACGATTAATTGAAACGACTGCAGAATGGGATTCAAACTTATGCCTTCTTCGATAGACTGATACGTATCGTGCCGAAAGCGTTTGAGCAGGGTCTCTTTGTCAAACTCGTGGAACGTATCCACAATTTCGTCGGCGTATCGAACATACCCATAAATGGCGTATATAGGCAGGTGGAATTTACGATCCAGTGTTTTAATGCCTAATGTAAACGACGTACTGTACCGTTCAGTAACTAATTTACTGCATTCCAGTGCTGTTTTATTGAATAACGCCATCATAAGGTTTAAGCTACGGTTTTTTTTCGAAACACAGGAAAGATACAGCAGGAAACCAGATAAGCATAGGATAGCGATAAATCTACCCCGTCTTCCCTGCTCATTCAACTTGAAAACTAACTAAATTCCTTGGCAACTTCATCGGCCACCACCAGTCCCGATATCAGTGACGGGGGTACACCCGGTCCGGGTACCGTCAACTGACCGGTATAAAACAGGTTGCTGACAGCCTTATTCTTCAAGGATGGCTTTAGTAAGGCCGTTTGCCGAAGCGTATTGGCAAGCCCGTAGGCATTTCCCCGAAAGGCATTATAGTCCTGCTGAAAATCATTGTGGGCGTAACTCCGTTTGAATACGATATGATCCCGTATGTTCTCACCGACATACGCTTCCAGGCGGGTCATAATCATATCGAAATAATGGTCGCGGGTAGCGTCATCGTCCGTAAGACCGGGAGCCACCGGAATGAGTAAAAACAGGTTTTCGCACCCCTGGGGTGCTACGCCAGGATCTGTTTTTGACGGAGCCGACGCGTAGAATAAGGGTTTGGAAGGCCAGCGTGGCGTCTCGTAGATCTCCTGCGCGTGGAGGTTGAAATCCTCATCGAAAAACAGGTTATGATGCAGCAAACGGGGTACCCGTTTGTTAACCCCCAGGTAGAATAACAGCGACGAAGGAGCCATAACCCGGCTTTTCCAATACGCATCGTCGTAATTCCGGTAAGCAGGGTCGACCAGACTGGTTTCAACGTGATTATAATCGGCCCCCGCTATGACCACATCTGCTTCGAAAATACCGGTGTCGGTAACGACCCGCTGCGCCTTCTTATCGACAACCTCAATTTTCTGAACGGCCTGGTTCAGTAAAATCTTTACGCCTTTTTCCTGAGCCAGGCTAACCATAGCCTTCACAATTTCGTGCATTCCCCCCATCGGGTACCAGGTTCCCAATGCCATTTCGGCATAGTTCATCAGGCTATACATGGCGGGGGTATTCTCGGGCGTTGCCCCCAGGAACAATACCGGAAACTCGACAATTTCGAGCAGACGGGGATGGGTAAAAAACTTGCGGGCGTGCGTGGCAAAAGACTGAAATACATCCAGACGGGTAACGTCGAACAGGAGCTTGAGGCTCATAAATTCAGTAACCGAACGACTGGGTTTCCAGACAAATTTATTCATCCCTACCTCATATTTGTAGGAGGCCTGTTTGAGAAAGGAACGTAGTTGTAGCCCACTGCCCGGTTCTATCTGTTCAAAAAGTACTTCCAGGTTATCGACACCGGCGGGCAGGTCAATGGCTTCGTCCGGCCCAAAAATAACAGAGTACGACGGATCGAGTCGAACAAGATTATAGTAGTCGGATGGCTTTTTACCAAATCGGGCGAAGTAGGTTTCAAATACGTCGGGCATCCAATACCAGCTTGGCCCCATATCGAATGTAAAGCCTTCAGCCTGGAAAACGCGTGCCCGGCCCCCGGGCATGTCGTTCTTTTCGAGAAGTGTAACGTCGTACCCTTTATCGGCAAGACTGGTAGCGGCCGCCAGTCCGGCAAACCCGGCCCCTATAACTAAGATACGCTGCGGCATCAGTTTATACGTATTGATGTAGTCAACAGATAATTACCTGATGAAGCACTTTGTTTATATGAATGCATAGTAAAACGGCTGGTAAGATAGGCAGCCGGGAAGCAGAGAACAAAAATGGGGAGTGCAAAAGACAAACTCGTTCATCATCACTATAGGTGGTACAACTATGAATAACTCACTGACTATAAAAAGTTCAGCACAAAAAAAAAGTTAAGTGGAATCCACTTAACTTTTTCGAACCTTCCTCTTTTTTAACCAAAAACTACTCAATTAATATAAATTAGACGCAGTAGTTCCTAAAAAGTATCACGTTATACATTAAAATAGGCATAAACTTTTAATTGATCCTTCAATTCCTTCCGGGCTATGTGAATTCTGTTCTTCACCGTACCGATGGGAATATTCAGTTTAGCGGCTATCTCATGGTACTTAAAACCACGGAAGTGCATCATGAAAGGTGTTTTATAGGTGTCATCGAGGCCATTTACTGCCCGATTGATATCGTTCTGGGCGAATGACGAGTAAGCCAGGTTATTCGTGCTGCTCTCGATAGAGTTTATATAGTGCAAATTATCAGTCGTATCGATAAAGGTGTTCTTGCGCACCATACGCTGGTAATTGGTAATGAAGGTATTCTTCATAATTGTATATAACCAGGCCTTCAGATTCGTACCATCCGTGTATTTGTCGCGGTTGGTAAATGCTTTCAGTAGTGTGTCCTGCAGCAAATCGTTTGCATCTTCAACATCTTTCGTCAGGCGCAGGGCGAATGGGCGTAGTGATTTAGATACTTTGCCGATATGGTTTGTAAATTCGATGGCTGTCATGGCTCCGTTGTTTTTCAGTTAGGCTCTTTTGCATACCCTAAGACAAAAAAACAACCACGATTTCCAGAAACACCCCCAGAATCGAAGTCAAAACAAACAACTACCTGTATATCAACAATTTAACAACCATAATTTTATATGCCAAACTGATACGCAATTTTGTGTGGCCATGTGTGGTGTGGAATATTTCCCCCATTATGGGGAATCCACAGTGTGGATTTTGTTTAAGTTTTCCACACATCTGTTCAACAAAATACCAAAATAGACAGTAGAAGGTGCGAGAAAGGGGACTGAAAGGGGTGAAAATGGGTTCGGGGAAGCTTAATTTCCGGGTAAAAAAAATATGGTTTACACCAGGCCCTCTCTTAACAGGTCGTGCAGATGAATGAACCCGTGAACATGTCCTGCTTCTGCTACAACAAGCTGGGTAATATCCCGCTCCTGCATCACCTGTAAAGCAGCTACTGCATATTCGTCAGGGCCAATGCAAACTGGCCCGGCGGTCATCACATCACGGGCACAAAGCAGCCAGAAAGACTCATGTTCATAAGCCGTGCGCCGGATGTCGCCGTCCGTTACGATTCCGGCCAGCAAACCGGCTTCATTCACTACGGCTGTAGCGCCCAGTCGGTTAGCCGAAATGGTAAAGATTACTTCTTTAATCGACGTACGCGGTAAAACCTTCGGGCACTGATTGTGGGGAAAAATATCAGCAACTTTCAGGTACAGCTTTTTACCCAGCGAACCACCGGGATGATAGCGGGCAAAATCCTGCCGGGTAAACCCACGCAATTCCAGTAAACTTACTGCCAGGGCATCGCCCAGTGCCAGCGCTACAGTTGTACTGGTGGTAGGAGCCAGATTGAGCGGGTCGGCTTCGTATTCCGCGTACGCATGGAGTATATGATCGGCATGGCGGGCCAGGTACGAATCCCGTGCGCTGACCAGGGCAATCAATGTAACGCCCACCCGCTTCAGCAGCGGTAATAACACCTTAATTTCAGCCGTACTGCCGCTTTTGGAAATGATCAGAATGACGTCATTCGCCTGAATCATGCCCAGATCACCATGAATAGCATCGGCGGCATGCATAAACAGCGACGGCGTGCCGGTGGAGTTCATGGTAGCCACAATTTTCTGCCCGATCAGGGCACTTTTACCCACGCCCGTTACGACCAGACGACCCGTCATATGCAGCAACGTTTCGACCGCAGCGTCAAATTGATCGTCAAGCAAATCGATAGCGTTACGGATGGCATCTGCCTCGGCTAAAAGCACCGAACGCGCAATACTCGTAGGATTTTTTATTACTTTCAATGTCAGTTTTGATAATCAGGAATGGTTTGCGATGTATATTCGCTAACTTTATTAGGCAAAGATACGGGAAGCAGATAGAGTAAAGTAACTTTTGTACGATTTGTAGAATGATGCAGGTTGATGAGTCGGTCCATACAACACTAAGAGATCGACTGAAAGAAATTTTTGGATATGGTCAGTTCCGGGGCGAACAGGAAGCTATTATATATAGTATCCTGGCCGGACGTAACACGTTCGTTATTATGCCTACCGGGGCCGGCAAGTCGCTGTGCTATCAACTGCCTGCCATTGTCAGCGATGGCACAGCCGTGGTTATTTCGCCCCTTATTGCCCTGATGAAAAATCAGGTCGATCAGTTGAACGCTTTTGGCATCAACGCTCAATTCCTGAATTCGACGCTCTCCAAGGCCGAGATGAACAAGGTCAAGAGAGACACGCTGAATGGGTCACTCAAGTTATTATACATTGCCCCGGAATCCCTGACGAAAGAAGAGAATTTGGACTTTTTAAAGAAAGCCAACATCTCCTTTGTCGCTATTGATGAAGCACATTGTATTTCGGAGTGGGGGCACGACTTCCGGCCGGAGTATCGAAAAATAAGAGGCATAGTCGATAATATTGGTAATCTGCCCGTTATTGCCCTGACCGCAACGGCTACCCCCAAAGTACAGCAGGACATACAGAAAAACCTCCAGATGGAGGATGCCAACCTGTATAAAACGTCGTTCAACCGCAAGAATCTGTACTACGAAATAAAACCAAAGGTCGACGCCAAAAAGCAACTCATAAAATACGTTAAGCAGAACAAAGGAAAGTCGGGTATCATCTATTGCCTGAGCCGGAAAACGGTAGAGGAAATTGCCGAACTGCTGAGTGTAAATGACGTGAAGGCACTCCCCTACCACGCTGGTCTGGACCCCCAAACCCGGATGCACAATCAGGATGCCTTCCTGAACGAAGATGCCGACGTTATCTGCGCCACGATTGCTTTCGGCATGGGAATCGACAAGCCCGATGTGCGCTTTGTGATTCACTACGATGCTCCTAAATCACTCGAAGGATATTATCAGGAAACGGGTCGTGCCGGACGTGATGGCCTGGAGGGCAATTGCCTGATGTTCTACAGCTACGATGACATCGTTAAACTGGAGAAGTTTAACAAAGACAAACCCGTTACCGAACGCGACAATGCCCGGCATCTGCTGGCCGAAATGGTTTCGTACTCGAATCTGGGCGTTTGCCGCCGTCGGCAGTTACTGGGGTACTTCGGCGAGTTCATGGATAAGGACTGTGGTTTCTGCGATAACTGCATGAAACCAACGGAGAAACTGAAAGTACAGCATGAGGTAGTGCTGGCCTTACAAACGGTTTTGCAAACCGATCAGCGTTTTGATGTCACTCACCTGGCCGATGTATTGACCGCTACGCATAATCAGTACGTTACCAGCTATGAGCATGACCGGCTGGCCGTATATGGCAAGGGGCGCGAGTTTAGCGAGGACGGCAATTACTGGTGCTCGCTCATCAAGCAGATTGCCATCTATGGATACCTCGAAAAAGATGTCGACAATTATGGAATCCTGAAAGTATCGCCGAAGGGGATGAATTACATCGAAGACCCCTACCCGGTTACGCTGGCAAAAGACCATGACTATGCACAGCTCAGCGCCGATACGAAGGACGATGACGATAAAGATTCGACATCAAATGGCGGTGGCGTAGCCTATGACGAAGAGTTACTTGGCCTGCTGAAAGCCCTTCGCAAAAAGATTGCTAAAGAAAAGAACCTTCCTCCCTACGTAATCTTCCAGGAAACATCCATGGAAGAGATGGCCACCACATACCCTACCACGCGCGAAGAAATGGCGCAGATCAACGGAGTGGGTATGGGTAAAGTTCAGAAATTTGGACGGCCATTTGTTGATCTGATTGCCAAGTATGTGGAGGATAATGAGATTGAAACGGCTCAGGACGTAGTCGTTAAATCGACCGTAAACAAATCGAAAGTCAAGATTTTTATCATCCAGCAGATCGATCGCAAAGTTGACTTAGATGAAATCGCCGAAGCGAAATCATTGTTGATGGAAGACCTGATGGAAGAGATTGAACATATCTGTTATTCTGGCACACGGCTCAACCTTGATTACTACATCAATCAGGTGATGGACGAGGACCGGCAGGACGAGATTTTCGACTACTTTATGCGGGCTGACAGTGACAATATCGCTATCGCTCTGCGCGAGTTCGGGGGCGACGATTTTACAGAACAGGATCTACGACTGATGCGTATCAAATTCCTGTCGGAAGTAGCTAATTAAAAGGAGTGAGTAGTGAGGAGCCATCCGGCAAAAACAAACCGGATGGCTCCTCACTACTCACTCCTCACTAAAGATGAACATACTTATACTGGGGTCGGGTGGACGAGAACACGCCTTTGCGTGGAAACTAGCACAAAGCCCATTGTGTGACACGTTGTTTGTTGCGCCGGGCAATGCCGGCACAACACAGGTAGCCACCAATTTGCCCATTTCCTACAATGACTATCCGGCAGTAGCGAAAGCCGTTCGGGATAAAAACATAGCGCTGCTGATTATTGGTCCGGAAGAGCCGCTAGTGAAAGGAATCGTCGATTTTCTGCGGCAACAACCTGATTTAGCCGACCTCCGCATCGTTGGGCCAAACGCACAGGGTGCGCAGCTGGAGGGCAGCAAGGATTTCTCCAAGCAGTTTATGCAGCGGCACGGCATACCGACGGCTGCCTCACGTACCTTTACCATAGACAGCCTGCAGGAAGGGCTGGACTATCTGCAAACGCACGTGCTGCCGGTTGTACTGAAAGCAGATGGCCTGGCGGCCGGTAAGGGCGTTATCATTGCCGAAACGGTAGCAGAAGCCCAGGCAACCCTGAATGACATGCTTGCCGGTCAGCGGTTTGGTGATGCGGGCAGCAAAGTCGTAATTGAGCAGTTCTTACGGGGTATCGAGCTATCCGTATTTGTGCTGACCGACGGGGTAAGCTATAAAATTCTCCCCGAAGCAAAAGATTACAAACGCATTGGCGAAGAAGATACCGGCCCCAATACCGGTGGTATGGGGGCGGTGTCGCCGGTTGTATTTGCCAGCCCTTCCTTCCTGCAAAAGGTAGAAGAGAAAGTGGTGAAGCCTACCTTGCTGGGCTTGCAGCAGGATGGTATTCACTACCAGGGTTTTATTTTCGTAGGCTTGATGAAGGTAAATGGTGAGCCGTTCGTTATCGAGTACAATACCCGTATGGGAGACCCGGAAACGGAGGTAGTCCTGCCCCGTATTCAAAATGATTTTGTTGAATTGATGGTGGCTACCGCCGATGGTGAACTCGACAAAATCCCCATGCGCATATCTCCCCAAACGGCCGTTACAACAGTACTGGTATCGGGCGGTTATCCCGGTGAATACGCTACGGGTAAAATCATTTCCGACCTGGAGCGTTTAGAGGATATAATGGTGTTCCACGGCGGAACGCTCAGTAAAAATGGACAGGTATTAACCAATGGTGGTCGGGTTATGGCCATAACGGCGCAGGCAAACTCGCTCGAAAATGCCGTCAGGAAGTCGCAGGAAGCGGCCCGGATGGTGCAATTTGAAGGAAAACAGTACCGTAAAGACATCGGGGTTGACCTGATTCGGTACGCAGACTAGATTATGAGCTACGAGTTATGAAGGATAACGAGCCGCCCATGCGGTACAACACCAGCGTACACTAATTCATAATTCATCACTCATAATTCATAACGATAGAACTTATGAGTTGTAAATCATGTGCCACCGGCGGATGTGGAACCCAGAAAGGGGCATCTGACGGGGAGAAAACGGCTACAGCCGGATGCGGAAGTGGTGGTTGTAGTACGGGGGGCTGTAATAAATTGAATTCATTTGACTGGTTGAGCGACGTGGCTATGCCCGGCATGAACCGCTACGATGTCGTTGAAGTAAAGTTTAAGGGTGGTCGGAAAGAGTACTACCGGAACGTGCATCAGCTCGACCTGACTACGGGCGATTATGTGGTGGTAGAAATGCCCTCTGGTTTTCACATCGGGGCCGTATCGCTCCAGGGAGAACTGGTACGACTGCAAGTGAAAAAGCGGGCGGTAAAAATTAATGACGATACAAAGGTCATCCATCGCATTGCGACCCAGAAGGACATGGACCGCCATGAACAGGCCGTTTTGCGTGACCTTCCTGCCCTTTACCGCTCCCGTGAAATCAGCCGTGAACTGAAACTGAACATGAAACTCTCCGACGTTGAGTTTCAGTCCGACAATACCAAAGCCACGTTTTATTATTCGTCCGAAGAACGGGTCGATTTCCGGGAACTAATAAAGATGCTGGCCGGTGAGTTTAAGGCCCGGATCGAAATGCGGCAGATTAGTCTCCGTCAGGAGGCCGGTCGGTTGGGTGGTATTGGCTCCTGCGGGCGCGAACTGTGCTGCTCTACCTGGTTAACGGACTTCAAGAACATTGCCACCTCGGCAGCCCGCTATCAAAACCTGTCCCTGAATCCGGCCAAACTATCCGGGCAGTGTGGCCGGCTGAAGTGCTGCCTGAACTACGAGCTTGATACGTACATGGATGCCCTGCGCGACATCCCAACCATCGAGAAGCCACTGGAAACGCAGAAAGGGCGGGCTTACCTGCAAAAAACCGATATCTTTCGCAAGCAGATGTGGTTTGGTTACGGGTCTGAAAGTACCTGGCATCCATTGCCAATTGCCCGCGTGCTTGAGATCGTCGATTTGAATAAAAGAGGTATCATCCCCGAGTCGTTTGACGTGTTGACGCCTATTGGCGAGAAGGAGCACCTTACAGCGGCAACGCTCAACAGTGACTTGCAGAAACTGGATGCCAAATACACATCCCGGTCAGGCAAGAAAAAGAAGAAGCCACGGGGTCCGGAGGGGGGTTCGCCCCGCCCCGCGCCTACCAGTAAGCCATCCTCTTAATAAACAACCCCGGCCCTATAAGGTCGGGGTTTTGTTTTATCGTTTGCCTGCCCGTCTCAGAAATCGCCGGAGTAAAAGGGACTGAACACGTAGTAGGTGCTATCCCGTTTGGCCCGTTTGGGTGCCGTCTGGATATAGAGCACGTAACGGGCTTTTCGGTCGGGCCCATCGGCCCACTCATCGAAGGGCCGTTCGCGGGTATAGAGTTTGTCCACTTCCCGAACGTGCATATCCGTTATCTGCTTTTCATCCACCCGAATACCATTAACGAATAGTTCAATGTCCTTCCGGTACTCGTCGTAAAGCCGCAGGTGTTCATTTTTTGTTCGCTCCACAAACGCCAGTTTGTTGTGGAAAAAAGTTGCTTCCAACAGTTTATTCATCGAAAACGTACCAGAGTGGCCTAGTGGAAAGTCAGATACGGCATTGGCCTGCATAAACTGTTTCCATCGCTCCCGCACGGCATCCTGCTCTTGTGTTTTATGCGTTGTGCTGATGAATACACGGTAAGTTTCTGGATAGGCTTCAGCGCCGGGCATGTCGGTCCATTTCTGGTAAATGAATAGATCAGCTACCTCCTCAAACGTCAGCGACGACAATGATTCAGCCGACGCAGGGCTACCATTGATGAATAGTTTCGTCTGACCGACTTCGACCGCTTTGATTGACAGGTGGTTATTGCGGATACATAAAACTTCAGGATAGCGGCTTACTGACATAACCGTTACCTTCCGCCCGTTGATTAGCTGAGTTTTATCGAAGGTGGGTAACGAAGCCATTCGCCACCAGGGCTTATTCGGCTTCTCAAGTTCTGCCGCCAACACACGGGTGGCGTTAGTAAGCGAGAAGGGAGGAATGTCACGCTTAACGAACTCACGATCATCGTCCGTTTGACTATGCCGACAGGCCATGGCCATAGCCCCCATCAACAACATCCATATTCCGTACCGCCAGCAGGCAAAAGAGCCGGAACGCTGCCCATTCATCATCCCCACGCGCTGACGAAGACCGGGGTCACTAAACTGGTTGGTAAAGGCGTACATAAGCTCAGTTATCTTCAGTGGTATAAATCAACAGTGCCGAAACAAACGATTCTTTTTTAGCCGGGTTGGTTGTACTGCAATTTCTTAACAACAGTATACAGTTGGTTTACTTTTTTACGTCTCAGCATTTCTCACTTGCGGATTTATTGAGCATGCGGGAGTTCAGCTGCGACTTACTGAAATGATTGGTAACTGTCGATTGCCCGGCCGATAAACTTACTTTTACCAGATTGTATTGGTAGGCTCTGGCATCGACACCCTCGGCAAGTACGGTTTGATCGGCGCTGAACTCAAGCGTTTGGTGTAGCAGGTGACGAAACAGATAAGCCGCCGGGTTAAACCAGAAAAGAATACACACTAGCTCAGCCCCCAGCATATCCAGACTATGCTGCTCCCGAACGTGGACCCGTTCGTGCCGAAGAATCTGCTCCAGTTCATCGGATGTATGGCGGTCAGGATTGAGTACTACCCAGTTGAAAAACGAGAAAGGCGAGGTTACGGCATCATTCCGTACCAGCGTAAAATCTTCGTACGGTTCATGCACCGACTGACGGATTAACCTTCCGAGTGAGATCAGTTGCACACCCAATCGAATGAACAGTACCAAACCAACCGCTGCGTACATCAGCAAAAATACCATTGGCCACGACCACTTGACAGTAGCAGCCTGATGTTGAAAAGCCGGGTAGGTACCCCGATTGGGAAATGTGATTGTTACCTCTGGTTTTGGCGTGTCTACATCCGAGAGGATTTTCGGTACGAATACCTGAGCTGTGCGGTGCATGACGGTTCGCACGGGCTGCGGTCGCCAGTCGGGCAGTTCGAGCAGGGGTAGCAGCAGGGTAGCCAGTATCCCCAGCCAAAGCACCAGCCGGTTGGTTCTGAAAAACGTTTCGCGCCGGAGTAACACGTAGTACGCGAAACTAATAACGGCCAACAGCGCATTGACCAAAACGACATAACGAAGCGTTTCCATTTTACAAAAAAGTCATTAGTGATCACCAGGTAGCCATTCGATGGTCATTGATAGTCATTGATAATTGAACGAAAAACGACTATCAATGACCGTTAAATAACCAACAATGACTACTGAATGACTACTTTTTCTCAATCATAGCCAGGATTTCCCGAAGCTCTTCGGCCGAAATTTTCTCGTTCTGAGCGAAATAACTCACCAGGTTTTTATACGAGTTATCGAAATACTCGTCGACCACTTTTTTCAGCACAAACTTGTTCTGGTAGGCTTCCTTACTGATAATGGGGTAATACTCGTGCGTGTTTCCGTACGCCTTGTGGCCGATGTACCCTTTTTCTTCGAGGTTACGGACAATGGTGGAGACGGTATTATAGTGCAGCGGAGGATTGGTAAACTGCGGAACCATATCTTTTACGTAGCCCTGTTCCATCTTCCAGAGCACCTGCATTACTTCTTCTTCTTTGGCGGTTAGTTTTTCCATAAAACAAATCTAAAACTATTTATATCGTTTGCAAACTATTTGAGTAGTTTTTTAGCATTTGAAAAGCCAACCGCCCCGTCGTAGCTTTGTGTCTAAATTTGTGGGGGATGTTTATGAAACAGCTGGCACTCGTAATACTATTGGCATTGGCAATCGTCGGTTGCGACACAAACGCGGTTTATAAAGAGTATACGGACATAGAGGATGGGAAGTGGTACATCAAAAATGCACCATCGTTCACCTTTGACATCAAAGACGCGTCAATCCCCTACAATATTTATTATAACCTCCGCAACAGCCTGTCTTACGGGTATTATAATCTCTATCTGACCCGGTATCTGCGTGATTCTACGGGCAGAGAGCTGGAATCCCGGCTGGATGAGCTGATCCTGATGGACCCCAAAACGGGGAAGCCAAACGGCGATGGTATCGGTGATATTTTCGACCATAAGTTTCTGATGAAACGCAATTACCGTTTCCCGAAACCCGGTCAGTATACCATGCAGATTCGTCAATATATGCGACAGGACCCGTTGCTCAATGTCCTTAGCGTGGGAATTACCGTAGAAAAAGCGGGTACAGCCAATTAATCCGATCAAGAAATTGCCCCCGCTTTTCGATTTATTCCGCAAGAATCGTTTGTTTTTTTTCGGCTATGGTCTGATGCTGCTCATTGTGGGCATCCTGCAATTTACTTATACACAGGAGCAGTTAATGCAATGGGTCAACATTCGCAATACTCCGGCAGCCGATTTGCTTTTCCCCTACATTACCTATCTGGGCGATGGTGCATTCTTTGTCTTCGTCTGCCTTATCGTACTGGTTTATAATCGTCGTATCGGCCTGATGACTTTGGCGAGTTTCGCCTTATCCTCCCTGGCATCGTTGTTTCTGAAAACAATCGCATTTCCCAACTCACCCCGGCCGCTGCTTTATTTTGAGCACTCAACCTATCAATACCATATCATAAAAGGCCTGGAGATTCACAGCTATAATAGTTTTCCGTCCGGTCATACCACAACGGCTTTTGCGCTATTCAGCCTGTTTGCTTTTCTGGACGAGCGGAAAAGCAGGAGTCTTTTTTTTCTCCTCCTGGCTTTTTTGACAGGCTATTCACGGGTGTATCTGTTTCAGCACTTTGTGGAAGATACCTACGCTGGATCATTGATAGGCACTATTTCCTCCATTATTGTGTATACAGCCCTTCATTCCTGGGCCCTCAAGAAAAGACAAACGGACGAAAACTAGATGCTCGTTTGCCTATATTTGCCTGAGGCTTCGCCGAACCATTGCCAAAGCGGAGCCGTTACTTCGTTATTGAATACAAACAACGCGCTTCGACAAATTCTCTCTCATGAGTGACGCTATCAAACATGAGTGCGGCATAGCCCTGATTCGGCTCCGCAAACCTTACCAATATTACATCGATAAGTACGGCACGGCGCTCTACGGTGCCAACAAGCTCTACCTGCTCATGGAAAAGCAGGTGAACCGGGGGCAGGATGGTGCAGGTATCGCCAACATCAAACTGGACGTTCCGGCCGGCCGTCGCTACATCAGCCGCTACCGCTCCGTCGACCAGCGACCTGTAACGGACATCTTTGAGAAAGTCAACAAGAAATTCCGGAAGGCACTCAAAGGCAACAAAGAAAAAGCAAAAGATGCCCAATGGCTCCAGGAAAACATTGCCTTTACGGGCGAGGTCTGGATGGGTCACCTGCGGTATGGCACGCACGGCGCCAACGAGATTGAGAATTGCCATCCTATGCTTCGGCAGAGTAACTGGCGCAGTCGGAATTTAGTGGTAGCCGGAAACTTCAACATGACTAATGTTGACGAACTGTTCGGCAAACTCGTTTCACTGGGTCAGCATCCGAAGGATAAGGTTGACACCGTGACGGTGATGGAGAAAATAGGCCACTTCCTGGACGAAGAAAACCAGCGCGTTTTCGAGCGATTCAAGGGAATCTACGAAAACCCCGAATTATCGGATATCATTGAAGACAACGTGAATCTTCAGCGCGTGCTGCACCGCTCCTGCCGAGATTTCGACGGAGGCTACGCAATGGTAGGTATGACTGGCTACGGGGCGGCTTTCGTAGCCCGCGACCCGGCCGGTATTCGCCCGGCTTACTACTATGCCGACGATGAAGTGGTAGTAGTGGCTTCGGAAAAACCAGCCATCAAAGCCGCCTTCAACGCTGAATACAGTGAGATCAAAGAAGTAAAACCCGGCCATGCACTCATCGTTGATAAATATGGTGAGTACCGGGAGCAGGAATTTGTCCGACCAATCGAGAAGAAGTCGTGCAGTTTTGAGCGCATCTACTTCTCAAGGGCTACCGATCCTGACATTTACAACGAGCGCAAGACACTGGGGAAATTACTAATTCCACAGATTCTCAAAGAAATCGACTACGATCTCGAAAATACCGTCTTCTCCTACATCCCCAACACCGCCGAAACGGCTTTCTTTGGCATGGTGGAAGGATTGGAAGAGTACCTCTATAAACAGCGAAAGAAAGCGATTATGGAAGGCATTCTGTTTGAGGAAGAACTGGATAGGGTACTTTCATTCCGCCCGCGTATCGAAAAACTGGTTGCTAAAGACGTAAAATTACGGACATTCATCGCCGATGATGCCCAGCGCGACGACATGGTAGCCCATGTGTACGATACCACCTTTGAGGTTATCAAAAAGGGGACAGACACGATAGTCGTTGTCGATGATTCAATCGTACGCGGTACTACCCTGGAAAAAAGTATTCTGCGAATGCTGGACCGGTTAGGCCCCAAGAAAATCGTTATTGTCTCTTCTGCTCCCCAAATTCGCTTCCCGGACTGTTATGGCATCGACATGTCGAAGTTCAAAGAGTTTATTGGATTTCGGGCAGCACTGGAACTGATTCGCGAGCGGGGAATGGATAGCTTACTCGACGAGGTATACGCACTATGCGTAGCCGCTATTGAGTCGGGCAATGCCAGTCAGGAGAATTACGTGAAGGCACTGTTCGATCCCTTTACACACGAAGAACTATCCAAAAAGGTAGCGCAGATCATTACCCCTGCTGATCTGAACGCCGAAGTAGCGGTGGTGTATCAAACCGTTGACAATCTGCACGTTGCCTGCCCAAATCATACCGGCGACTGGTATTTCACCGGCGATTATCCAACCCCCGGCGGTAATAACGTCGTCAACAAAGCGTTCGTAAACTTCATGGAAGGCAAGTTGGTACGAGCCTACTGATTTTGAGGAGTGAGAAGCGAGGAGTGAGTAATAGGAGAATGAACGGGTACTGCCCGTCTTCTTATTACTCACTCCTCGCTCCTATTACTACCTGCTCCATTGCAGCGCATTCACGTTAGCACCAATTTTCCTGCCTTCGGTCAATCCAGTCTCGTTGTCCTGCCGGGTATGAATATTTCCATAGAAGCGTGAATCTGCCGATTCCTGAGCAGATTGTGCGAATGAAGTAAAGGACCTGGCCTTGAATGCTACATTACGCATTGGGTCATTGATTCGGCCAACGTGCGAATCGTCCACGAAAGCAAAATTTTCGCCATATAAAGTGGTCAGTACAGTAGCGGCCGATGCGGACTGGGTAGCATGCCCCGATGGATAACCGGGAAAGGGAGGAGCGGGCCAAAAAGGAGTCCAGTTGGGGTCAATAGCCAGCCGAACGTACGTGTAAGGGCGTAAATTATTATAGGTAAACTTACACCGCCAGCACAGCACAAAGGCATCGGCAATCGAAATGCCCGTACGCGCAAAGGTTTCGGCAGCTTTAGCCAGATCTGCTTTGGACGTTAGGATAGCGATTAGGCCCAGATTATAGGAATGGCCGGGAGGAGTAAACGAATCGCCGGGATTATCAGACCACCAAAGGGCTATCTCCTTTTCGGTCTGGGTCAGACTTTTCGACTTTGTGTATACATCCAGATACTGGCTGAAAATTTCTGATTTGGTATCGGTTGAGTACGGTAATGGTTTGGGCATCGGCAATTCATTATTTGTCTTTACAAACGTCCTGACCGTACCCCAGTAGGGTTGCATGGGAATCCGGATACCATTTTCGGTAGGTTGCCACATACCCGCCCCCGTTGCCACTACGTAACTTGTGGGAAAGTTACGGTTGTACCCGGCATCACCGCCATCGGTCTTCGACCATTCATATAGTGTACGGGCAATACTTTTGCCAAAGGCCACCGACCGTTCATTCACTGTCTCGTCAGCCTCTTTAAAGGCAATGCGAACTGCCGTTTCGAGGGAGTCGACCGTAGCGTTAGAGGCTGCACTCATGTTCAAATAGAGACTGCGTAGGATTTCGGCCTGCGCGGCATTGGCGCTCAAGGCCCAATTATACACTTTGCCTGCTTCGGGCTTAGGCAGTGCTGATAGCCCCTGTAATTGCCCCGCTAGTGATTTACGGGTAGTAATGCCAGGCACTACCGATTCATACATCGTCAATCCGGCATAGCCAAAAGCGCGGGCAGCCACTGGAGGAGTGAAACCATCTGTTATTTTAGTGAGTTTTAACTGCAACGCAGCCCATTTGACGGCCACATCGTTCGTGTACTGATCGGTAGTTTTACCACCTGGCAACGCAGGTTGAACATCGTCGACAGGTTGCACCTGACAAGCTTGCAACAAGAATACAAAGAGGAGGGTAATAAACTCCCTCCAGTGGTTGCGGCTGCTTCGGCAAAAGACGAACCGTTTTAACAGATTTACAGAAAAAGGATGGAAACTTTTTTTCATGGTGTATGTAGTGAAATAGGATAAAGAGTTTTTCTATATGACTCAAAACCAATGACAAAGTAGCAAAAACATTGCCAGATTAATTGAAGAGCACCAGGCTGCTTACGGCCAGATTATTATCGGGCTGACTTTCGCTGTACATTTGATAACCAAAGAACTATAGTTTAACGATGCGTATTCCCGAAGAAACAGTTGAACGAATTCGTCAGTCTGTCGACATTCTGGAGGTGATAAATGACTTTGTTTCCCTCAAGAAACGAGGTAGTAATTATATAGCCTGCTGTCCGTTTCACAATGAGAAGTCACCATCATTCAACGTAAACCCAACCCGGCAGATATACAAATGCTTTGGTTGTGGCAAAGCGGGTGATGCCGTTCGCTTTGTGATGGACATTGAAAATGTCGGGTATGGAGAAGCGCTCCGGTATCTGGCAAAAAAGTACGGTATAGAAATTGAGGAACAGGAGCAGACTCCGGAAGACCTCCTGCGGCAGAACGAACGGGAAAGTTTGTTGATCGTTCTGAACTTTGCCAAAACATTTTTTCAGGAAACGCTGCTTACCACGGAGGAGGGGAAAAGTATTGGCTTGAGTTATTTTCGGGAACGGGGATTCACTAACCCTACTATCGAAGCATTTGAATTAGGCTATACCCTCGATCAGTGGGATGCTTTGCTGCAAGAGGGACTGCGCAAAGGGCACAGCCGCGATTTACTCGAGAAAGCCGGCCTTATTCTAACCAAAGATGGAACATCGGGTAACGACCGCAAACAGTTCGATCGGTTTCGGGGGCGCGTTATGTTTCCCATTCATAATGTATCGGGTCGGGTAATAGCCTTTGGAGCGCGGATTCTGAAAGCAGACAAGAACCAGCCAAAATATCTAAACTCACCCGAAACACCGGTATACCATAAAAGTCAGGTTTTATATGGCATCTTCCAGGCAAAACAGGCTATTCGACAGGAGGATGTCTGCTACCTCACAGAAGGCTACACGGATGTCATTTCGCTGCACCAGGCGGGTATAAAAAACGTAGTTGCTTCTTCCGGTACCTCACTCACGACTGAGCAAATCAGACTCATTTCCCGCTTCACACCAAACGTTACCATTCTTTACGATGGCGATGCCGCCGGGATTAAAGCGGCCCTGCGTGGACTTGATATGGTGCTTGAGGAAGGTCTTAACCTGAGGCTACTGTTACTACCTGACGGCGAGGATCCTGATAGTTACGTTCATAAAATTGGTGCCGATGCGTTCAGAGCCTATATCAATGAACATTCCCAGGATTTCATTGACTTCAAAGCGAGCCGGTGGCTGACCGAAGCGGGTGACAATCCACTAAGGCGGGCCGAGGGCATTTCGGATGTGTGTAGCAGTATCACCAAAATACCGGACCCGCTCAAGCGTCAGACATTATCGCAGCGTGTCGCTCAGTTGTTTCATGTTAGCGAACAGTCCGTTATTTCTGAAATTAACCGCCTGCTCCGAAAACAGCAGGATCAAAACAAGAAAGATGTCGAGCGGCATCAGCGAACTGCGGGCTTAAACAAGCAACCGACTACCTCAAGTAATACTTTAAGTTCAGTCGATCCGTCCCTCGATGATATAAACTCACTCTTGGAGGGATTAAGCATTGAGGCACACGTAAGCGACGACCCCAGGCCGCCGGCTGAGTTTATTACTCAGACACACCAACCGCCAGAAAAGTCGGTTAGAACACCTATATCGTATCAGGAGGAAGAATGCGTGAGGTTGTTGATGAATTATGGCAGTCGGGAACTGGAGCAGGGTATAACCCTGTGTCAATACGTGTTGAGTGAACTGCACGACATTGAGTTTCAAACATCCCCTTTCTCCATTATTCTTGCTCTATATAGGGAAGCGTATAACAAGGGTACTATTCTGACAGCCAGTGATTTTCTGAATTACCCGTCACATAGTACTGAACAGCTTAACGAGAATGAACTTCAGCATCAGGCCATTCACCTGACTACTCCTCGCTACGAAATCAGTGATGGCTGGCAAAAGCACGAAATCTTTGTGCCATCGGAAGCAGAAATTGGCATTCTGGCGGATGCGGCTTATCGAAATATTTTGCGGATCAAGAAGATGCTTGCCGAGCAGCGGATGACTGTTCTACAGCAGTTAATCCGTGAATCAGGTAATAGAAAGCCCGAAGAGACTGATCAGCTCTTGACAGAGTTTATGCACTTTAAACGGATAGATATCGAAATTTCGAGCCTTCTGGGAACTGTCATCTCAGGATGAAGTACCCAGCAAAGGACAAGTCCCAGTATCACCGGCAGGAACTTACCTCTATCAGGAAAGAAAAATGAACACTATGCCTGGGCCACTGTTGTAAAGCTAATCAATTCAACATCGATTTTTCGGTTCATCTCATCAAGTAGACTAACATGAGAATGAAGCTGACCAGATTTAGAAGGCTGTAAAGAACGGCCAGGCTTTTTGCCTGACATGTCCAGTAGCAACGTCATTAGAATGTCACTCATCTGGTCACGTAACTCCATAAGTTTGCGTAACCTAACCCGGTTAGCCGTAGCAGCGGGCTGCTGACGAGCCGCAGTGTGTAATGAATTGATAACTTGATTCAGTTTGGCATAACGACGATGAAATGCTTCTGTTACAGTTGCCCACTCCGTAACTACCTTTTGAATTTCTTCAACTGAGGCTTCGTAGCCAGAGATTATTGCTGATTCTTGTTGATTCATCACCCTGATTATTAAATAAACTATTTTTCGTTTGAGTCAATCAAAAATATCATACTCTTAGAGGTTAAAGCAAATCACTTTGCGTGAAATCACTCATTTTAGGTGTGAAATCACCTAAAATGCCTGAAATAACCACGAGTCGGGTACTCAAACAATCTTTTTTTATTCAAGCTGGGGTCGTCTATTCAAGAAGAGATTCTTATTCCTCATCAAAAAGACAGGAATTTTATTTATCTAGTGTTACCAAAATTGTCGTTTTGGTATTACTTTCATGCACCCATAATATGTAAACCATCATGAATCCATCTACCAGTGTCCAGGAGGGCGCTAGACAATTTGCTATTCGCCGTAGGGACTTTTCAATCCTTGTCGCCCAATCTGAAATCTTCAACTGTGAAGTGTTGAGTCAACTCTTGAAAGAGCAAGGCTACAACGTAGTTGGCCGGGCTGTTGAGTTAGAAGACACCCTCCAGCAGATAAGAGTGAAGCGCCCTAACTGTGTCATTCTGGAATCAGACCTTTCGGATGAACATAGCTTTGACATTGTCGAGCAGATGCAAGCAACAAAGTTTATCCTTTACACACGCAAGCCTGACTTTAGGATGGTGGCAAAGGCTATGCAAAAAGGCTTCTTCGGATTTCTATATGCTACCGATGGACTGGATGAATTATACCAGTGCTTTCAAACGGTTAGTAACGGAGGTTGCTACTATAGCAATGGATTCATGAATTTACTTCGAAATTTTGGTGTCGATGTGATTTCAGAGTCTACACGTGAAGAACTGAAGCGGTTATCGGAACGGGAACGGGAAGTGCTACGAATGATTGCCAGCGGATTTACGTCCGGCGAAATCGCTGATAAATTAAATATCAGCTACCGGACAGCCGTAAACCATAAGGCTAACATAGCCCACAAGCTAAATTTAGAAAGCTGTCGGCAGTTGCCGCGTTATAGCATTTCTGTAAAGAACTACCTGTAGTATATACAGTGATAGTTAATCTTCCGGATGAAGCCGTCACCGAATTTACTGCGTCAGGGTTTTAAATATGGGGTATTGGGCGATGAGCTTAATCCTATATTTCCTTTTCCTGGCGCGAATAACCTGGTACAGCTTATAATTTACTGATCAACAAGCTTTTACCCACTCTTTTCCGGACTTTTCGATATCTTCTTTTTTTGCACTGTGTGTAAATAGCATGAAAGAGGATATTGATGAAGTTTAATCCGTAGCACTCTTCTTATTCAATAGAAGAGTGCTATTGTTTTTTCCGAGCAATGGATGGGCTTTCTATGAGGAAAAATGTTGCAGATGGTTGAGGTCCAGAGTTGACTTATATCGGCAGTACGGGCATTTATAGCGCTAAAAAGAGAGAATGCGAAAGCACAGATTAACTCCCTGCATCTGAAATAACCGTCTCATCAAACAAAATCAACAATAAACTTCCACCAAAATAGGTGAAATCACACACAAAATGGGTGATTTCAAACAGAAGCTATTTTATAAAGTGAACCAACACATGATATTCGTCTGGAAAAGCACAGATGGTTAATTTACTGTCATTGTGGGAAACGGTCCTGCCATTAGCGTGGAGGGAAATGTACACGTTGGTGGCACCAGGAGTTAGACTAAGTTGGCAGGCTCTGTCTTACTGGCATCACGTCCCTGTAGCCATTCCCTGAACTCATGCATCCGAACACGGGGAACAATTATTTCATGTTGGTCAGGCGTGTTCAGATTGACGATGTACTTGCCATTTTCCCAATAGGAGTAATGTAATACCGCCTGTCGGTTAACGATATAATCGCGTTTGATCCGAAAGAATTGGGTAGGATCCAGTTCTGTTTCGAGTTCATTCAGCGTCTTACTGACCATGTACCGCTCTTTCAGGGATTCGGCATAATAAAACCGATCTTCGACGGTGAAGTAATAAACCTCGTTAACTGGGAAGTCCAGTTCCCCCGTAGCGCTCTTACCTTTCAGATAAGCCAGGTGGGGCGAGGAAACGGTCGGTTTTGGTGAGAATGTTTCAGATAGTGCCAATACTTTTTGAGACGCTTCCGCGGCTTCGGCTTCGGCTTTTTCCTGCGCTTCCCGTCGCTGTTTCAAATAGTCCTGAAAAAACGAAATATTGAGCGCGACATAACCAATGAGCAAAACAGGGAACAGATACACAAAATAAAAGTGCCATGTAAATGTTTTCAGCATGTAGTTACCCCAATAGTCACCGAATGAGTAAGCCGGATATTGCTCCAATAGGTACCGTACACTTTGGGTAACAGGGTTGAAAACCAGAAATGAAAAAGTGAGAACCGGTAAAAACTTTAGTTCATATCGTCCAATAGATTCCCATTTATACTTGACAGTTCTCAGTTTTAACCACGTATGAGTCTTATTAAGAAGAAATACAACGATGAACAACGTACATAATTCAGGGAGAAGCATTTCCCGGCTAACACGCCCAATGTACTTCAAGAAGCCACCTGCTTCCTGTACTCGAGCGACTTTAATATCTGAGCCTATAGTCCAGGATGCAGCTTCTAACAGCAAATAGATGACCAGCAGTATATACACGCTGTTCACCGGATTGCGTAGAAAACTCTTGGTCAGGCGAATCTCTTTCATTGGCTACCTTACTAAAATCTAAGACTAATATAGTGGTAAAATTTAACTAAACACAACTGTTCAATGTGACTTTTTTGTGATTGATGCCCTTTAGACTGGCTGGTAGCTTTGTATCAACAAAAAGGTAGGCAGTGCCACCTTGATAAATCAAGCAATCAAATCATTCTAATTAATCATATCATGAAAAATCAATTCAGCATCAAGCCAGCCGAGTCACTGAAAAAAATCAAATCTTCAGTAGCTAAAAAAGAATCTAACAGTATCCTGAAATTTTCACTTCTTTCAGAATGCTGCGCAATGGGACCAGACCTTAACCGCTTCTCAACTCCCGTTTTCTCCCTTTAACCAGCAAGAACCATGCTAACCATACGGCAACTTTATGACCAGGAGTTAGCTCGTTGTCGTGAACACTTCGAAAAGGTAGACCTGCAAAGAGAGCGGGGATACCTAATGAAGTTCACTACTTTCTCCGCTAATGTTGAAAATATTCTGCCCTCAGTACCCCGTGAGGACCATGAAGATCTTTTTAGGGAGTTACTACTACAGCAAATATATACAACATTCGATCAGCAGTGCCTTACGGCTGCTGAGCTGATAAAGACCCGGGGTAATCATGATTTACTGAAAAAAGAGGCCGGTCCCAAAATTTACTGCACCTACCACCTCGGTTCTTACCGTTTATTGACAAGTGTGCTCTTTAGAAACGGTGTTGACTGTGTGCTTCTTGTGGGAAGTGGCATGAATCGCCAGCAGGGCGATGGTATGGCCGAGCACATTGAAGGACTGCGGCAAAAACATGGACTGACCAATCTTTTCCGAGTCGTAGAAGCGGGTAGCCCATCGGCTGGGTTAACCGTAATGCGGGAATTGAAAGCAGGCAGATCGTTGATTGTTTATGTTGATGGCAGTCCTGAAACAGGACCGCAGGAGGGAGAAGAATCGCAGTTTTTGTCGGTTCGCTTTGGTTCCCGACGGCTGCTTACCCGAAAAGGGGTTGGTTATTTATCGCACGCAACGAATGTACCTATCGTACCGGTCGTAAATTATCGGGAGGCTAATATGACAAATGTGTTACATTGCCTCAAGCCGATTCGTCCCATTGCCAAAAGTGATCGGGAGATGTACTGCCAGGAGGTTATGCAACAGCTTTACGATGCTTTTTGGTCATACCTCAAGCGGTATCCTGGCCAATGGGAAGGCTGGAATTACATTCATTTGTTCCTACAGCCGGAAGTCACTAAAAATACCTTCTTCGGCTATCACAGCGAGCGTCCTACTTTCAATGAAAAGCGCTATACTCTGTGTGACTTTGAGCAGGCCCCCGTTTTGTTCGACCGGCAGCTTTACCAGACGTTCGAGATTACGGAAGACCTGAAGGATTTACTCCTGAACATCCATACACTAGACTCGGTCGAAGAAGTAGTGGGTGAACAAGTATTTACTGAATTAGTAAGCATGGGAATAATTCATTGATTATTTCACATCATATACATAAAACAGCGGGCCTGATTTACTGGTAAATCAGGCCCGCTGTTTTATCATGAACGGCATAGTAAATTTTTACTACACAATCAGGTATTACTACTTACTTCAATATCGTCGCCCGATTTGTTGAAGAACTTGAAATTAACCATCCCCAGAGAACTATCTCTGATCAGTTTGATCCAGGTCTTATACTTAACGTACCACTGTATCTGCTTGGAGTAAATACCTTTGGTGTAGTACGCATACAGAAACGGGTTCATTGAAATAGAGATACCCCGCTCATTCTGCTTGGTCAAAATATAATCGAGGTTGTTCTCAATAATATCCGTAACCAGAACACTGGCCTGTATAGTCCCCGTACCGCCACAAGTTGGACATACTTCACGGGTAACGATGTTCATTTCGGGCCGGACGCGCTGACGGGTAATCTGCATCAGGCCAAATTTAGTAAGGGGTAGAATCGTAAACTTCGAGCGTTCCGGTTTCATTTCATCACGCATGATATCCTGCAGTAGCTTTTTATTCTCTGCTTTCTTCATATCGATAAAATCGACCACTATAATCCCCCCCATGTCGCGCAACCGAAGTTGCCGCGCAATTTCTTTCGCAGCCTCACGATTTACGCTGATGGCCGTTGCTTCCTGATCTTCCTCAGAATTTGATTTATTACCGCTATTGACATCAATAACGTGTAAGGCTTCTGTATGCTCGATAATAAGATACCCACCACCAGGCAAACTCACTGATCGGCCAAACAACGATTTCAGTTGTTTTTCGAGACCTAACGCTTCAAAAACCTTCGATTTGCCGTTATAGAGCTTTACAATTTTCTCTTTGTCGGGGGCAATGGTATGAATGAAATCTCTAATTTCATCGAAGGACTCCTTTGTATCAACCGTAATGCTCTCAAACGACTCATTGAGCATGTCGCGCAGAATAGACGATGCCCGGTTCATTTCGCCCAACACCCGGTCCCGGGGTTTAGCATCGGCCAATGATTGTATGGCCTGATCCCATTTGGCGAGTGAGTTTTGCAGATCGCGGTCAAGTTCTTCTACGTCTTTGTCCTGTGCTACGGTTCGAACGATAACACCGAAATTCTGCGGTTTTAACGACGACATCAGGCGTATAAGACGCGAGCGCTCAGCGCGATCAGTAATTTTCTTGGAAAGGTTTACACCGTCAGAAAAGGGAACCAGTACCAAGTAGCGGCCCGCTATTGAAATGTCGCAGGAAAGGCGTGGACCTTTGGTTGAGATGGGTTCTTTAACCACCTGAACCAGAATAGGCGCGTTTTTAGTCAGCACTTTATCGATTTTGCCTATTTTCTCGATGGGTGGTTCCAGATTCATACCACTGATCCGCCCTGTGCTGACTCGCTTGGCAATTACATCTTTAACAAGCTTGTTGAGCGAATTGATATTCGGCCCCAAGTCCTGATAGTGAAGGAAACCGTCTTTCTCGTGACCCACATCTACGAAAGCAGCGTTGAGTCCCGATGATAATTTTTTGACTGTCCCTAAGTATAGATCGCCAACGGTAAAGCTGCTGTCTAACTCTTCTTCGTGATACTCCAGCAATCTCTTGTTTTGCAAGAGCGCAATCCGATCACCTTTCTGAGTCGAACTGATAACTAATTCATTACTCACAAGATGAATGTACGGTTAAGAATGGCTATATAAAAAGAAAGAAGCCACGTTCGGGCTTTACAGACCGGCCGAAGCTTCCGCGAGCAAGTTTACGGTTTGTGGTGCATAGTTTATAGTTGGCTTGCGCGGAAACTATAACCCATACACCACAAACTAAGAACTATTTCTTCTTATGCCGATTTTTTCTTAGCCGTTTTTTCCGCTTGTGCGTGGCAATCTTGTGCCGTTTCCGTTTTTTACCGCAAGGCATAGTATACTAATATTTAATGGTTGAAATACGTGTCGGCCCCACCACCCGGCAAGACCCTTTCTACTTTTTCGCTTATCGGTAGCTGTACGCTACACAATGAACGGTTGAAACTTACTTTAGCCGCTCTTCGTACTCGCGCACTGCGGCAAGAATTTGCGGATCTTTTTCCTGTTTTTTCACCTGAGCGAGTACCTGCCTTGCTTCCTCTTTCTGGCCAGCTTCAGCTAAACTTATACCCAGATAAAACTGCGCTTTCCGGCTCGACGGGTTATTCACCAAAATTTGCCGGAATCGCTCAACTGCTTTTTCATGTTGATTGGAACGCATGGCCAGCAATCCTAAATTAAAGAGGGCCAACTCGTTGGTTGGATCCTGCTTAATCACCTCACGCAACAGCATGATTCCCTGCATCGGGTTATCTGTGTTTACGTACGTCATTGCCATATTAGCCTTTGCCGATAACAGGTCTGGATTTTTGGTCAGCGCCTGGCCATAGAAGTCCCGCGTTTTCTCGCCCAAAAATGCTGTTTTCTTAGCGTCAACTGCGAACGTGTAGGCTTCAAAATAATTATCTCCAGCCCGCAGTAAGTTTCGCTCCGTTGGCTGCGCCTGTGCCAGTACATCGGCGTAATAGGCCGCACTGTCGTACCGCGTTACGTCCCGCAATAGGGTAATTAGTTTTTCACCAACACTTTCCTTCTGGGCTGAATTAGCTTTGGCAAACTCAGACTGTAGCGTTGCCAACTGCTTTTGTTGTTCTGGCAACAGCGGCTTTTCGTGAGCTGGTGAACCGCTACCAGCTACTTCGGATGCATCAGGACCAGCCTGACTTGATCCAGGCGTTTGTGTAGCATGCCCTCCTTCGATTTGTTTATTTTCGTTTTGCACCACCACCGTTGGCAGGGTATACAATCCCACCGTCAGAGACGCAGCCAAAAGAACAACAAGCAACACGAATTTATTCATAGCGGGCAATAACTAACAGCAAACGCCTGGCTTCACAGTTCTAACAGATTTGGTTATTCAGCAGCTACTTTAGCTTTGTCGCTGGTTTTGACCTGCTCTACAAAAACTTTCGCTGGTTTGAAGCTGGGAATGAAATGTTCTTCGATTACCATAGCGGTATTCTTGGAAATGTTCCTGGCAACTTTCTGAGCGCGTTTCTTATTGATGAAACTGCCGAACCCCCTCACGTAAATATTCTCTCCCTCGGCCAATGAGTCCTTAACTACTGAAAAGAAAGTCTCTAGGGTGTTTGTTACTTCTGCCTTATCAATGCCGGTCTTATCGGCGATCTCGGCAATTACATCTGCTTTCGTCACGACTTCTTAAACTTTAACGTTTACTGTGTTGTTGAAAATTTGGGTCTCAAAATGGGAGCACAAAGGTATGGCTTTCCCCTAACTTTAAAAATTCTGACTTACGTTTTTCCGGCTATTGGCCTTTTTTTTCTTTTATTTTGAATTGGCAATCAGACCTTAACGACATCGAAACTACGTTTGCCCCTACTCTTGAGCTGTGGTATTCTATTCATAAACGAAATCTTCCCTGGCGTCATACAACAGACCCCTATCGTATCTGGTTGTCGGAAGTAATCTTACAACAAACGCGCGTAGCCCAGGGAAAACCGTATTACGAGCGCTTTGTAGATGCGTATCCAACCGTTGCCCACATGGCTCAGGCGGATGAGCGCGAATTACTCCGTTTATGGCAGGGGCTGGGTTACTATTCCCGCGCCCGAAACCTGCATCAGACTGCTCGATTTGTAACCACAAATTTAGGGGGAAAGTTTCCTACAAACTACCATGACTTACTGAAAATGAAGGGTATAGGCGTATACACGGCCGCAGCCATTGCTTCTTTTGCTTTTGGTGAGCGAGTACCGGTTGTCGATGGAAACGTTTATAGGGTGCTGGCACGGGTATATGGTATTGACGAAGACATTACCACTACTATCGCGAAAAAAACATTTGCTGCTTTGGCCACGCGTCTGATTCAGTCGGCTACCGATCCGGCTATCTATAATCAGGCCATCATGGAGTTTGGTGCTATCCAGTGTACACCTACTGGCCCCGATTGCTTACTCTGCCCATTACAGCAGGCGTGCGTTGCCTATCTAACTGGAAGCCAGCATCGTTTGCCCGTCAAATCGAAAAAATCACCTGTGCGTCAGCGATTCTTCACGTACCTTGTTTTCAGGCACAACGGAAAGCTCGCACTTCGGGAACGAACGGCCCGCGATGTATGGCAAAATCTGTATGATTTTTACCTGATTGAGCATGAGTTCGACACCCCTGAAGTCGTAAACACTGACGACCTTCTGAGAGATATACTTTCGTCTGATCCAGTTTACGCGTTAGTGCAACAGGGTGGTTTGGCAGCTTTACCCATAGAAGCGGTTCAGTTGTTATCACACCAGCGAATCCATGCCCGACTTTACCTTATCGACGTACCAACCGGAAGTTTACCACCTGATTTGCAGTGGTATAGTCGTGATGACATTAACCAACTCCCCAAGCCAGTAATCATCACAAACTATTTGGAAACGCTGTTTGGATAAGTCGGTATATTTCAGTATCTTTAATCTTCTTAAACACTACAATTTTCTCCGTAATTATTCAATAGAAAAGTATATGGCCAGTCTTAACAAAATGACAATAATCGGCAACTTGGGTGCCGATCCTGAAGTACGGTATCTGGATGGAGGGGCTGTAGTAGCCACCTTCAACGTGGCTACTACCGAAAAATATACCAGCCGAAGCGGGGAGAAAGTTGAGCAGACAGAATGGTTTCGGGTCGAATTATGGAATGAGCAGGCCAAAGTGGCTGAGAAATTTTTAAAGAAAGGCAATTCCGTTTATGTCGAAGGTCGGCTTCGGACGGAGTTATGGACGGATAAGGAAGGAAAAGAGCGGACATCGCTGCGCGTTCGGGCTAATACCATGCAACTGCTGGGAAGCCCTAATGAGCGTTCAGATGAACCTTCTTATGAAGCTCCCCGACAGCAGGCGGCCCCGGCTCAGTCTGCACCCGCACCTCAACAGCCTCGCCAGCAACCCGCTGCTGCCCCCAAGCAACAGCCTGCCAGAAGGGAACCGGAACCGGTACAGTTTGAGAGCAACAGTGGCGATGATGATTTACCTTTCTAATCCATCCGACGCTTACTATTGTTGAACGAGATTTGATATACATGGATCCTGGTGACCCCCTTCCTCGACAGGTGCTCCAAGCCACTGATGGCTTGAGCACCTATTTTGATTTATACGGCCCCTACACGGCGTTGGTCCTCCTGCTGGTAACAGTAGCCGGTTTGATATCAGCCTCAGAAGCCGCTTTTTTTTCGCTCTCACCCGACGACCGGGCTGCATGCCGGGATAGTAGTCAGACCGCCGACCAGCGTATTGCCACACTGCTGGAACGCCCCAAGCGTCTGCTGGCTTCGCTGGTCATTTTCAATAATTTATTAAATATTGCCATTGTTGTCATTGTCACCTACCTCACGTGGGAGTTCTCTCAGCTATCGCGAGGGTCGGGTTGGATACTTACTGCCATGACAGTGGCAATAACAATAGCGATCGTGTTATTTGGCGAAATAATACCAAAGGTATACGCCAGTCAGAATAATCTGATCGTGGCCCGCCGAACAGCCCGACTGGCCCAGATTGGACTAGCTGTCTTTCGTCCACTGGCTATATTGCTGGTTAATCTGAGCAATCAGATTGACAAACGAATTCAGCGACGCGGTTATAAACTATCCGTGGAAGAACTAAGTCAGGCCGTCGAGTTAACAGGGGCCAGTGCCACAGATGAAGAAAAAGAAATTCTAAAAGGTATTGTTAACTTCAGTAATCTGACAGCCCGACAGGTAATGCGGGCAAGGCTGGATATATCGGCAGTGGCCGATAATCTGGCATTTAGTGAGCTATTGGCTCAGATCAATGCATCGGGCTACTCACGTGTGCCGGTTTACGGCGAATCACTGGATCAGATTGAAGGCGTTCTTTACATAAAAGACCTGTTACCCCATATTTACCAGGATGATTCGTTTCAATGGGAATCATTGTTACGCCCTGCCTTTTTTATTCCTGAAAACAAAAAAGTAGATGATTTACTTCAGGACTTTCAAAAACGGCGTGTTCACATGGCTATTGTGGTTGATGAATACGGTGGAACGCGTGGTCTGGTGACGCTGGAAGATATTATTGAAGAGATTTTTGGCGATATCAATGATGAATTTGACGATGACACAGCCGTTGGTTACCGACGTGAGGATGCCCGTACTGTGGTATTTGAAGGAAAAATGTCGATATCTGACGTATGCAGGGTCCTTAATGTAGAAGCTACCACCTTCGAAGCAGTACAGGGAGATAGTGAATCGCTCGGTGGTCTGCTACTCGAACTATTCAAAAAACTCCCCCAGGCTGGTGAAGAAACTAATTACGAAGGCTTTATTTTTCAGGTATTGTCGGCCGATGACAAGCGGATCAACGAAGTGCGGGTCAGAAAGAACGACCTGGTTGAGCAAACCTAGCCGATTGGATTACGCTACTCAAACCCATAACCCTCTCCCCTGATTATAATCGGTGCTGATACGCTGAATTTCACTGGCCGAATAAGTCAGAAACCCTTTTTGCCGCAACGTCCGCAAACGCCTTTTTTCAACCCACGATAATCGACCGTCGACTAAGGAGGCAAAAACAACGAGTCGTTCCAGACTACGGCGTACAGGAAGAGGTAATGTAATTAACTGTTCGGTAAAGTGCCCTCCCGGCGGCACATCGGCCGAAAGGCCAAATCGGTCTACAATCGTTTCAGTTAACAGGAAGTGGGCATAACTAACAGGACCTTTCAGAATAGATGTATACAGCAGTGCTTCCATGATTATTGGAAAGAACTGATCATTCTTGCCCCATTCTTCGTGCAGTTCATGGACAAACTCCCGGATTGTAGTAGGGGCCATTACCCTGATCTGTGCTTCGTGTAGCACCTGCCACGCTGCCCAGCCATTCCAGAACGCGTAAATGGGTACGGACAATAACCCAACGGTCTGACGCAGGGTATACTCGTCCAAAAACTGCCCCAGCACAAGCTGTATGACCAGCATAATGAAGCTCGCTTTCAGGATATTGAGCAGAAAGAAAATAGGTAGTCCCCATCGGGGCATTGTTAGGTAGGGATCAAGCCCTAAACGAAAAAGACCTGCCCGTGACTTAGTGGGGGTTTCATCGGCCAGTGCCTGTATGTGGCGTTCATACTGGGCATCGTGCGCACGGGGAAACTGGCATACCTCCATAATCATCTTCACTCCCCAGCCACCCAGCCACAATAAAACATTTACTTCCAGGTAAACCAATAATAGCGCGTAGAGTGAGTTGACAAGGGCTAGTTCGTAAGACTGGCCAAGAATAGCAACAGACGTAGTGCTGAACGTGTCGGGCCATTTTTGCTGCGGTAGAAAAAAGGCCAAAACTCCTAACGCACCCAGCAAAGCTGACAAGGTCAGAACAAAATTTTTCGTACGACGAACAACCCGACTTTCGAACTCATTCAACACATACGGCTCATCAGTCGGGTGAGGCATCTCGAGTGCCTGCCGCAGATAGCGCATTGACAGATGGTCGAGTGGACCGGTGTTATTGTCAGGTGGCCGGGTAGACATAGTTTCTATTCAAGGTGGTGGCTCACCTAGTTAAACTACTAAAGCCCTGATGTTGTTGGCAAACAGCCTGATATAATAAATCATGCACTGTCGAACAAGTAGCTTTTGCTTTAGGGATAAATAGGTAAATGCAGCATTTGAGATACTTTACAGGATAGTGCATAAACCAGTTCTCTCATGAAGTACATTTTTTTATTTTGCAGTTGCCTGTTGGCCAGTCAGTTTACCCTGCCAGCGATTGGGCAGGTAGCCCCTTCACCCGCCCAGAAACGGGTAAAAGATGAAATGCTGGACGCGGTAATGGCATTTATGACCAAGCTCACACCTGAGCAAAAGAAGCAGGCCACCTATCCCCTAAACGATGAGGAGCGGTTCAACTGGCACTTCGTTCCCCGGGAGCGTAAGGGACTGCCACTCAAACAAATGACGAAGGAACAACAAAGCGCGGCAATGGCGATGCTCAAAACGGGATTGAGTCAGCAGGGATACGATAAAGTTACCTCAATCATGGATAACGAAAACGTACTTCGCGTAATTGACAATCGGCCGCCCAATGATACCTACCGTGACCCCGAAAACTATTCGTTCACTATATTCGGAAATCCAGATAATAAAGACCCGTGGAGCTGGCGAATTGAAGGCCATCACCTGTCGCTGCATTTTTTATCTCAGACCGGTAAGGTAATTGCTCAGACACCTACTTTCTTCGGTACCAATCCGGCTATCCTGGCCTTTGATTCCAGCATGGCCGACAAACGAATGCAAAACCCACGCATCGTCGATTTACCGCAGAAAGGCCGACAAATTATGAGGCAGGAAACCGATAAAGCGTTCGCCCTGCTGAAATCACTCAATCAGGATCAGCTTAAGCAGGCTATAGTAAATGCCGTTGCTTATCCCGAAATTGTGACCAGTAACAAACGAAAAGCGTCAATGGAGCGAATGGATGGGGTAAAAATGGCCGATATGAAGCCGGAACAACGCACCTTATTCATGGATCTGCTCCAGGTATATCTAAAAAACTACCATGTTACCCTGGCTAAGCAACAGCTAGACAAGCTTAAGAAAACAGGTCTGGATGAGCTTCGTTTTGCCTGGGCCGGCGACCTGACTCCAGAACTGGGCGAAGGAAAAGGCTGGTACTACCGCATTCATGGCCCCACGATTCTGATTGAGTATGATAACACCCAAACGAATGCCAACCATATTCATACAGTTGTGCGCGATTTGACCAACGATTTTGGGGAAGATCTATTGCAGGAGCATTACAAGAACGTAACGCACGATAAACCCTAGGCCGTTTAACAACTTTTAACCAAAAATTCCGATCGTTTCTTCTTAATTTGCCCAGATTTTTTGTTCCAAATTCATGAAGAAACACCTTATCAGCGCGTCGATCTGCCTGCTTTCGATGGCAGCATCCGCGCAGCAAACGCAGTGGTACCTACAGGATAAAACCGATAAAACAGCTGGTATCAGCGTTGAACGGACGTATCGCGAATTGCTTAAAGACCGTAAACCAACTCCCGTTGTGGTGGCGGTTATCGATGGCGGCATTGACACCACCCACGAAGACCTCCGCCGGGTGCTATGGGTAAACCCGAAAGAGATTGCCGGAAACGGCAAAGACGATGATAAAAATGGCTACGTAGATGACATACACGGCTGGAATTTTATCGGGGGCAAAGACGGTCGTAACGTCGATCATGAAACAGCCGAGGTAACCCGGCTGTATGTGCAACTCAAGCCTGCCTACGAAGGAAAAGACCGTAAATCGCTGAAGCCTGACCAGCAGAAAGAGTACGATCTGTATACGAAAGTGAAGGCTGAGGTCGAGAAGAATCAGGCGCAGTACAAAGCACAGTATCAGGGGATTGGCCAGTTTTACACGCAGTTTTCAACAGCGGTCGATAACCTGAAACAAGTATTGAACGTTACCAAACTCGATACGCTAACCTTGAGCAGAGCGGCCGACACCCTATCGGATGCCGCAATGAAACGGCCAGTGCAGGGCATATTGCGCCTGCTGCGCCAGCAGGGAGCCGCCGACACCGATGTGGTCATGGCCGAACTTGAAAAAGCGAATGAACAGCTTAAATCCCGCGCCGAGTACAACTACAATCCTGATTTCGACGGGCGTTCGGTGGTAGGTGACAACCCGGACGATATGAACCAGCGCGATTATGGTAACGCTGATATTTCCGGCGCGAATCCCGATCATGGTACGCACGTTTCGGGCATCATTGGCGCCGACCGGACGAATAATCTGGGTATAATGGGCATAGCAGATGCCGTGCAGATTATGGGGGTTCGGGCCGTTCCCGACGGCGATGAACGGGATAAAGACGTAGCCAATGCCATTCGGTACGCCGTTGATAATGGTGCCCAGATCATCAACATGAGTTTCGGAAAGGATTATTCGCCCCAGCGCAAAACCGTAGAAGATGCCGAGCGGTATGCGCTCACCAAAGGGGTTCTGATGATTCATGCCGCCGGGAATGATGGCAAGGATATAGACACAGCGGCCAACTACCCATCGCCCCGGTTTATTGATGGTTCAGCCATTCCCAATGTGATTACGGTGGGAGCCAGTGCCGAGCCGAACACCGGCGATTTGATTGCCAGTTTTTCCAATTACGGCAAGCAAAACGTAGATGTGTTTGCTCCGGGCAAGGATATTTATTCGACTGTTCCGGGCAGCAAATATGAAAACAACAGCGGCACCAGCATGGCATCGCCCGTGGTAGCGGGTGTGGCGGCTGTGCTGAAATCATACTTTCCTAAGTTGACCTATGCCGACATTAAACGGATCATTATGCAATCGGCAACGTCTTACGTAACAAAAGTAACCCGCCCTGAATCGACGGACGAAGTCTCTTTCAACACCCTGTCGAAATCGGGGGGTATTGTCAACCTATACGATGCAGTAAAAATGGCCATTGCCCAGGAAGCAGGCACGGGTACGAGTAAAGTGAAGTAATGAACTGCCTGGAGAACAGGAGATGAAAATTCTGTTTACAGGGCTACAAAAGCCGGGAGTTGCTATCGTACAAAAAAGATAGTCGACTCCCGGCTTAATTTTTCAGGAACCGTTCCGTTTGTGTCGTGTCCCCCTCCGAAAGATGAAGCATATAGATTCCGGAGGGTAAGTGCTGGATGGTAATAGTCCCCTGGGTTTCTCCCTGCTGGTTTTTCAGCAGGAAGGGGGTATTCCATACTCGCCCCTGCAAATCAACTACCTGAATGTGAACCTGCTTTGCCAACGGATTTGCGTAACGCACGTACAGCGTAGTTTGTGCTGGATTGGGATAAATCCAAAAATACCCGGTTGGGTCAGGGGAAGTAGCGGTTAAAACAGTTGTTAATATGGTTCGCTCGGTCGACCAGCCCACGCAGGTATGTTGTGTTACCCTCACCTTGTATGTACCCGCCTGAGAAACCAGTAATGAATAACCCCGAGCGTTCGTTAGCGAGTCATTATTGCGATACCATTGATACCGGTAAGACGTATCCTGTGGAGCTTTCAGCGTTATCGTAGCTCCCTGAGGAAGCCTGAATTCTGATCCTGCCGGAACCAGATCAAGGTTGTTGACTGAAGAGGGAAGAATCGCTTTTTCGCCAGACAGTACCTGACATGCCCTGTAAACAACCCTCACCCGATACCGGCCGGATTGGGTGACACTGAGTATACTGTCGTTTGCGTGAGGAATAACCGTATTATTCAGCAACCAGCTAAACGTTGCACCAGGCATGCCTACACCATTTACGGGAATAGCTTTCATCCGGACAGGCTCGTCCGGATTACAGAGCCATTGATTACCAACCGGGCTAAGGTCGATGGCGGCAGTCTTTACCTTTACCGGCTGCGATGTGGCTGAGCAACCATTTTTGTTCGTTATCCGCAGAATATACGTCCCCCCTTTTGTTGCCTGATAAACGGAAGCAGTCGTTGCCGCATCGATAGTACCGTCACGTAGCCATTGATAACTAACATTGGCGGATTCAGTGGATGAACGCAGTGGCAGTACGGTTCCGTCGCAGATAACCGTATCTTTTGCCGGTTGAATAGAAACGGCTAACTGGCAGTTCACTCGCTTCTGACCACTGATAATAAGCGAAAAGGGTTGACCCGCGTACTGCATAGTCCCCTTGTGCGAAACAGTGATCGTATAGGTTTTTCCCGGAACAGGATTAGTCAGGTAAATCTGCTCAAGATTATCACGGAAATTATCTTTTTGAACGGCCGCCCTGTCGGGATAAGCAGGATCGAGCGCGAAGGGGAAGGTTGTACGCACACCGTCACTCAGCCGAACGTCGAGGTCGTTGATAAGTTTAGGAGCGCGGTTATTTAACGCACCCGCGCCAATAGGTGTAGGTATTCCTTCTGGATCGGTCCAGCTTAAGGTGATCACCAGTGGTTCATTTCCCTGAGCAACAACACTACGGGAAATCGTTTTACCAGCGGCTAAACTTTGTTCCAGTACCAGGTGGGCCTGATTTTCGTTCAGCAACAGCCGGGCGGCTGCTTCGGTATTCAGTAAGCCCCAACCCTGCCTGTAATCTGGCCCGGCGGCCGGATTAGGCCGGTCGGCGGTATGAAGAACAAGCCCCTTCAGCGTAGCAGCCCGCATAAACTGCCCCGTCTGCGGTAACCCGGCCGCCCGTTGACGGGCGTATAATTCCTGTAGCAGAAACAAAGTACCCGACACGTTGGCTGATGCCATCGATGTGCCACTGTATGTACCGTACGCTGTGTTATCTGTTGCTATCGACGATACTACGTCCGAGCCAATACCCAGTAAATCGGGCTTGATTCGGCCATCATCCGTAGGCCCCCAGCCACTAAATGCCGTTGACCCGACCAGAACAGGCTGATTCTGGCTGGTATAACTCACCTCGGCCGCGCCAACCGTCAGTACGTTTTTCGCCGTAGCGTCGGCCGGAATTACGTCATAATCGGCGTTTCTGTTACGGACAATAGTGCTTTTACTATCTGAATCCTTCAGAAAATAAGGTTTTCCAGCGGGTGGACCAGTTTCTGCCCGTTTGTTATCCGCTGACCGAACCATCAGAAAAAACGGATTATTATACCCCAGCCGATCCAAATCCTGAACAGTAGTGTTGTAAAACCCGAACAGGTAATCGTCTGTGGTACTAATGGTAGTATTTCCCCACCACTCCCATTTCAGGTCCGGGTTGGTACCGGGGCGAGACGCGTTGTATAACCAGCCCGCTACGGGACCATAAGCATGATTCGAGACGAGTAGATTGGGGGCCGCAATAGCCAGTTCAGCCAAATCATTCGTATAGTCCCAAACAGATAACTGGGCTTCATTCGCCATTCCCTTCGCCTGCGGATCAATACCTCGCCCAATAAGCGTACCCGCCAGGTGAGTTGCGTGATTGTTTACAGCAGCTCCGTTGTCTTTTTGGCGTATTCTTGACTTGCCAGCATCATCACCAAACTCCCGGTGGGATTCCAGCACGCGCCCGCCATCCCACAAACCCAGTCGGCCCGCCAGGCTGGGTAAATTTCCCGAAACGTTGATGGGTAACGTCCCCCCACGCTGCAAAGCAAGGGTTCGTGTTCCACGGGCCGCTTCCACATTATGGAGTGTATAATAAATTGGCTGGCCAAGTGGATCAACTCCCTGAAGTTGCAGAATACGTTGATTGGAATAGTTTTTGCGGAGTTCCCACTTATGTCGCTGCGCCAAGCGAAGCGTCTGTTTCCGTGACTGGCTGTACCGATTGACAATCTCCGTTTGCCACAGCAAAGGCTCATTAGCAGGCATAGCCTGCCCCTGAACGGGGTTATCGACACCGTTAACGAACGCCAGAATCAGGCCAGGCAATAGCAAAAAGAGCCATCTATGCCTATACAGCGCCTTATTCTGGCCAATTGGGCCAGGTAGATAAATATGGGTCAGAAGCAGCGATGGTTAGTGTTTGTACATTCGTTTGACCCGGATATTTTGCATCCGTTCATCCGCTACAACCACAAAAAACGTACCGCCCGGCAGGCTGCTCACATCAACTACCACGGAATAAATTTTCCCGGCCCGCTCCAGCGTAGCCGTATAAAGCGTACTGCCGTTCAAATCGGTTAGCCGGACCGTAGGCAGTTGCAGTAAGGGTGTGGTAATGGGTACAGAAATGGTCAGTAGCTTCGTAGCCGGGTTTGGATAAACAGTTATATCCTCGTCGCTCGTGGTGGGTTCAGTTGCCAGAATCGTCAGGACCACTTCGCTGGAAATAGCCACTCCACATCCGTTCACATTTCCCTGCACCGAATACCGACCTGATTGCACAACGGCGTATGTAGCACCCGTAGCGCCCGGAATGGGAACGCCATTCATAAGCCATTGAGTAGATGAAATAGCATTGGTCATCAGCGTAAAACCATTGGCCGTTACCATGGGCGTTTGGGGCGAATTTACGGACACGACCAATGCCGATGAACGAACAGGGGCGCAGGTATTGGCTACCTGCACAGCATAACTGCCCGCCGTAACGGCCGAAAAACTAGCCCCGGTGGCTCCGGCAATGGCTTGCCCATTGAGGAACCACTGGTATGTTAGCCCGGTGCCCGTGTTGGCCTGTAAAGCCAAACTCGCCCCCTGACAGATACTAGTCGACCCGCCCGGTGTAATCGTGGCTGTTGCGGCCGTACTGGTCGTCGAACTAACGGGAGTTCGTTGCGGACTGGCGCAGTCGAGCGACCTGATTTTCATATTGTAGAAATAGTACCAGGCTGTTTTCAGCGTATCGGTCGTCGTACCGGTGTTGAATAGTGACCCCTTAATCGTAACGACAGGTTGCTCCGTCTGTGTTTTCAACTGATACGGAAAACCATTTACACCCGCATTGCTCCGGAAAATTGAAGCTCCCCCCGCATAGTCAATGGTTATTTTATAGTCTCCAGCTGCGGGTATTTTCAAATTCAACGCATACACCGCCCCCTGATCATCAGGATCATCGACCAACTGACTGTTCGTGGTGGCGGTAAGGCTCTGATTCCGGGTGGGGTTCACATCCAGCGTTACGCTTGAGATAGCGGTGTTATCGTATTTGCGTACTGTAAATGTCAACTGACCGGGCGTACCAATGTAGAGCCGGGCACTCTGAATAACAATGGGTACGGTGGTTGAGATAAGCGGAGCCGGTCCAAAGTTCCCACTGTACGTCCCCCCCGTAAACACGGTTTTGCCAACCGGACCAATAACTCCCGATAAATCATTCAGCGCGGCATAAAACTGACCGGTGGCGGGTGAGGCCTTTACCGAAACCCTGTTGCCTGCTGCCAGCAGGCTTCCCCCCGTTGGCGTATCGTACCAGAAAGCGGTTCCACCGCCCATATTCAGCAATGAAAAAACTGAGTCTGAGCCACAGCGGGTAGCGGAGAAAATACCGTTATTCGCAACAGGTGCACTCGTACGGGTTTCGGTAATACTGTTATTGGCAGCATTTTGATCGGTAGACAACCCGGTTGCTATAATGAATTTATATGTCTGGCCGGGGGCCAACGCAACCGTTGCCGGCAGGTTTAGTGCCAGCAAACCGTCCCGAAAAGCCAGCAGGTTAGGCAGTACACCCGTTAGTGTCGTTAACGGAATGTTGTTGGCATCGGTAATGGTCAGGCTAACCGGTACGTTGGTCTGACTGGCAGCTCCATAATTATGGATACGCACCGAAATAGCCACATCGCTGTTCGTTTGCCCACAGAAACTGGCTTCGGGCGAAAGGAGTGCCGAAGCCCCCACATCATTACTTGTTTGGACTACATCAATTACATAATCCTGCGTTTCGCCGTTGCCATAACTACCGCAGGCTACCACATCAGCGGCATTAGCGGTCTCAACAGCTACGACCCTAAACCGAACAATTTGTCCATTCTGGACGCTGGCCGGGATAGCAACCGTTGTTGAGAAAACCCCTGCATTGGTCAAGACGCCCGATATAGCCACGGTTTCACCGGCATCATCGAAACTGCCATTCAAGTTCCAGTCGGCAAACGCTTTAACGACAACGTTTTTGGCGGCTCCACAAGTACCCAGCGTAACTGTCAATGGAATCTGCTGACTGGACTGAACAGTCGTTGTTTCCGTGAAACTAGTGTACGATGTGCAGCCAGATGCTCCAGCCCGGTCGATGCTACCGAACTGCAACCGGTTTATTTTCGTATCGGCCGTTGAGGCTGGTGCTGAAGCGCAATAAGCGGTACCACCGATGCCACTCATCAACAAAGCATAATCCTGTTTGGCACCACTCAGGGTACCTTTATGCGTAACTGTCACCGTATAGGTTTTTCCCGGAACGGGTGTGGCCAGGAGTACCTGCTCTACATTGTCGCGAATATTATCGCCCCTTGTGGCGGCATTGGCCGGATTGGCCGGATCGAGTATCCAGGGTAGCGCAGTCGCTGTACCGTCGCTGATACGAATATCGAGGTCGTTAACGAGTTTGGGCGTTCTGTCATTGAGTGTTGTACTGGCCGTACCGGCGGGATCAGTCCAGCAAATGGTTGATACGAGCGGGCCCCGCCCAGAAGCTACCACAGTGAACGAATAGGGTTGCCCCTGCGTGAGCGTTCGTTCATTGAGCAAATAGTTGTTATCCGTATTCAGAATGACCCGCCCGGCCCGTTCCATGTTCAGCAAACCAAAGCCATTCTGATAGTCGGGACCGGGTGCCGAACCAGCCTCATCGGCGGTGTGAAGTGCCAGTCCTTTCAGCGTGGAAGAACGCAGGTATTGCCCGTTATTTCGTTGCGAAAACAGTTCCTGGAGTAACAGCAATGACCCCGCTACATTGGGCGATGACATGGACGTGCCGCTGTACACCACATAAGCACTATCACTCTCCGAACTGGACGATAAAACGCTAACCCCTATACCTGCTAAATCAGGCTTGATTCGGCCATCATCAGTAGGCCCCCAACTGGTAAAACCACTCAAAACAACATCGGAAGGCTGATTATACCCATAATTCAGGTTGCTTATGGCGGATACGGTCAGAATATTTTTAGCATTACCGTAAGTGGGAATCTGGTCGTACCCATTTTGATTGGCGCGGGCATCAGTACTGGTTTTGTTACTACTGCCAAGGTAATAAGGCTGCCCGGCTGCTGGCCCGTTGGAGCCGTGATCATTACCCGACGATTTCACAATGAGGTAGTAAGGGGCATTTTGAGCAATCTGGTCCCAGGTAACGGCCGAACTATTGTACAGGCCGAACTTATAATCCTCTGTTTTACTGATCAACGTGTCACCCCACCATTCCCATTGTATAGCCCCCGTACGGGTATCGCTGAATACCCACCCTGCATTCGAGCCGTAGGAGTGGTTAGAAACCAGAAGGTTAGGCGCAGCCGCGCTCATTTCGGTAACGTCATTACTGAAATCGTACGCCCGAAGATTGGTACCGAAAGCCATACCTTTTACCAGCGGGTTCACACCAGCCGCCATCATGATACCCGAAACGTGCGTGGCGTGGCTGGATAAGGTAGTGGCGTTATCAATCTGGGCAACGCGGCTGGCGGCTGTACCATTGCTAAACTCAACGTGCGTTGTGCGTACCTTACCCCCATCCCAAATACCCAGTTTGTCCTTCAACGTACTGCCAGAGAGTGAAACACCTAGGCTACCTCCGGCATACAACGAAGTGGTACGGGTACTGATGGCAGCCTGCGTTGTGCTATAGGTAGCATCATACAGTAGCTCGCCCGTAGGGGTAATACCGCGCAGCATCATAACCCTGCCCGTTGGCGACCGTTGTTCGAGCGGGCGGTTTAGCCGCTGTGCTTCCGTTATTGCCTTCTGGTAATTTTGGGTCTGGATTTGCTCAATGGATTGTTGCAAACCCTTCTGTATTGCTTGTTGCCGGGCACTGTACTGGGGTAAAGGCTGGGGTTGAGCAAGCAAACAAGTACTGATGAGGAGTAGAAAAAGAGTACTCTGTATCCAGGGCTTAAACAACCGAAAACGTTTACACATAGCAAAAAAGTACCTGACGGCCTCCAGTCAATTATATACAATACATACGGGAAAGGAGTGGTTCCCGTTGCGCCAGAACGGGATATTGACAATCATTAATGAATTTTTAATTAACCGAATCACCCGATTTATCCACCTCCTGTCGTACCAAAATCAATACATCCAGATAAATCAATTTGTTTTACAATACGGGTCGAAATAAGGAACGGGCCAATCAATAATGGAAGAAAACACCGGGCCATTACAGGCCCGTGTAGCTAAACGGCGTGATGGCTCTAAGTTCCGTTTTGACGGCATTCGACACGTTTAGCTCATCAATAAATTGCCGGATTGTATCCGCCGTAATTTTCTGATTGGTACGGGTTAACGCTTTCAGGGCCTCGTAGGGTTGCGGATAGCCTTCGCGCCGAAGAACAGTCTGGATTCCTTCGGCCACCACTGCCCAGTTATCTTCGAGGTCAGCGTTCAGGGCGGCAACGTTCAGCTCCAGTTTATCCAGACCTTTCAGGAGCGATTTCAACGCAATAACCGAATGCGCGAAAGGGATGCCGATGTTGCGCAAAACGGTCGAGTCGGTCAGGTCGCGCTGAAGCCGGGAGATAGGTAGTTTTGCCGACAGGTGTTCAAACAGCGCATTGGCAATGCCCAGATTTCCCTCCGAATTTTCAAAGTCAATCGGATTCACTTTGTGCGGCATGGCCGATGAGCCAACCTCCCCTTCTTTCAGCTTCTGCTTGAAATAATTCATGGACACGTAGGTCCACATATCGCGGTCGAGGTCAATCAGGATGGTGTTTAGCCGCTTGAACGCATCGAGTGCAGCGGCCAGCATATCGTAGTGTTCAATCTGAGTCGTAAACTGACTGCGAACCATACCCAGGCTTTCCACAAACTTATCCCCAAACCGTTTCCAGTCCTCATTGGGGTACGCTACATGATGGGCGTTGAAATTTCCGGTTGCTCCACCAAACTTGGCCGCCGTCGGAATAGCAGCCAGTAAATGCAACTGCTTCTCAATCCGTTCCACAAACACGGAAATCTCCTTACCCAATCGCGTTGGCGAAGCGGGCTGACCGTGCGTGCGGGCCAGCATAGGGATGTTTTCCCACTGTTCGGCCAGCGTTTGCAGCCGCATAAACACCTGTCGATAGAGGGGTTCAATTTCGGTATCGAGCGCATCGCGCAACAGCAGTGGGATAGCCGTGTTGTTGATGTCCTGTGAGGTCAGACCGAAGTGAACAAACTCCAGAAAAGGTTCTACCGGTGAGCCTTTCAGCTTTTCTTTAATAAAATACTCAACTGCTTTTACGTCGTGGTTGGTCGTTTTCTCAATTTCTTTGATCCGCAGCGCATCCCCTTCGGTAAAGTTTTCATATAGCGCCCGCAGGGACGGAAACTCAGCCGGGTCCACACCCGTCAGTTGCGGAACGGGCCACTCCCGCAGCGCAATAAAGTATTCAATTTCAATACGTACGCGGTAGCGGATTAAGCCTAATTCCGAAAAATAGGGAGCAAGGGCGTTAACCTGAGACCGGTAACGACCGTCGACCGGCGAGATAGCCGTTAATGGAGAGAGCGTCATTTCTACAGTTCTTATCATTTGATGGGCATTCTTAGTCATTTGCTGTCGGAAGGGGTACTATCAATGACAATACATGACTATTAATGACCGCGAATGACAGGTTTCAAAAAGGATTCAGGTACAGGCCAATCCCCATCCAGGAGGTTTGCTGTTGTTCAAACTGGCTATAGGGCCGGAATCCGGAGTAGCCTTCGAGCATAAAAGTCAGGTTATTCTGCGTCCGGCCCAACTCGAAGCCAATCCCTCCGTGAATACCGGGTCTGAAATCGGTTTGCTGCCAGAATTTCACATCAACGCCCCCCACTAGTCGAGTTGCTTTCGTAGATGGCCTTTTATAGAACGTGCCGAGTTGCGCACTTAGGAGCTTTCGCTCCTCCGATTTTCGCAGCACTATACCGGCTCCACCGTACAGCCGCCAGTTATTTACAGTGCGGCTATAGGTAAAGTCCAGCAATTCATAATTAACCGAATTGGGCGAGGGAGCCGTTATTTTATTCCGATAGATGTAATCATCACCCAGGTGCGACGACAGGTGATAAACCCGGATGCGGTAGTTGTTTTCGTTTCGCCGGATGTTGTAAATGATACTGACTTTATAATCCGTATTGACGATGCGCCGGGCGGCTTTGTTAGTTACGTCATCACGAAAGGCTTCAAACTGGGTAAAGGAAGCCAAATCCAGCACCCATTCTTCCGAGTGGCCGGGCTGGGTAGTACGACGGTAGAAAGGCTTGGCAAAGCCAAAGGCAAACGGCACAAAACTACCCTTATATTTCTGGCCTTCTATCCAGTAACCAGGCAGGAAACTTCCGTACGTCTGGGCCTCCAGCGGGTCCAGTATTATTGGCTCGAACAGGTGCCCTTTCGGCAGAAATTCCCCCTGCGCCCGTACAACGGCCGGTGCAACCGCAACGGCTGTTCCCGGCTCCATACTTCGGGGGTCAACCGACTTACGGGCGGCCTTCTTCTCCCGCCGAACCCGGCGTACCTCTTCTGCTTCAGCCGGTTTCTCCGTCGTGATGGCAGGCGTATCAACCGGAGTGGGGGTCGGAGTTACTTCGGCTGGGGCTGGTTCGGGTGTTTTCTCTTTTTTACGCTTTACCTTTTTCTCCTTCTCTACCGGTTCTGCCGGGGTATTTACCACAGCATCCGGTTGGCTAACGGGCGGTGTATTAACAACTGGTTCGGCAGCAGGTTGCGGCTGATTTCCTTCCTTAGCCGCTTTTTTAGCCTGTCGCTGACGTTCCTTTTCGGCCTGTTTAGCTTCGTAATCCCGCTGCTTTTGAGCCATTTCAGCCTTAATTTTTTGTTGTCGCTGAATTTCTTCCGCTATTTTTTCTTTTTGTCGCTGCTGGGCGGGGGTTAAGGCTTGTTGCGCCGAAGCCCAGCTTACGGCAAAAAAACTAAGGAAAAGGACCAATACAGTTTTTTTCATGGAGAAAACAGGGGGTCTTACGCCAGTTTTTGTGCGGTTTTTGCAAAAATCACTGTTTCAGGGCTGCGTAATGTTTATAGAAATAGGGAATAGTTTCGATGCCTTTATAGAAATTGAACAGACCGTAACTTTCATTCGGCGAGTGCAACGCATCGCTATCCAGACCAAAACCCATCAGGATAGATTTGATACCCAGCTCTTTCTCAAATAACGCCGTAATGGGAATACTCCCCCCACCCCGCGTCGGAATGGGCTTTTTACCCCAGGCATCTTCAAATGCTTTACTGGCTGCTTCAAACTCAACCGAATCAACAGGCGTTACGTACGGCATACCGCCGTGGTGGGGCGTTACCGTTACGCTGACTCCAGCGGGTGCAATGGACAAAAAATGGGTCGTGAACAGTTCTGTGATTTGGTCGGGTGTCTGATTCGGTACTAACCGCATACTGATTTTGGCCGATGCCGTAGAGGGCAGCACGGTTTTGGCCCCTTCGCCCGTGTAGCCTCCCCAAATGCCGTTTACATCGAGGGTTGGCCGGATGGACGTACGTTCGTTGGTCGAATAACCGGACTCTCCCATCACATCGCCGATGGCCAGATCGCGTTTGTATTCCTCCAGATCGAACGGAGCCTTGGCTAATTCGGCCCGCTCGTCGTCACTCAAATCAGTCACTTTATCGTAAAAACCAGGCAGGGTGATACGCCCCTCTTCATCATGTAGGGAAGCAATCATTTCGCATAATACGTTGATTGGGTTCGCTACTCCCCCACCGTACACGCCGGAATGTAAATCACGATTGGGACCAGTAACTTTCACCTCCACGTATGATAAACCACGCAACCCGGTTTCGAGCGATGGGGTTTCGTTGGATATAATACTCGTATCCGAAATCAGAATCACATCTCCCCGGAGCATTTCCTTATGCTCCTTCACAAATTCTCCCAAATGGTCGGAGCCAACTTCCTCCTCCCCTTCAATCATTACCTTTACATTACAGGGTAAGCCATCCGTAGCCACCATTGCTTCAATGGCTTTGATATGCATGTAAAATTGCCCTTTGTCGTCGCACGCTCCCCGTGCGTAAATCCGTTCGTTGCGAATGGTAGGTTCAAAAGGGGGCGTTTTCCAAAGCTCATACGGATCGGCGGGTTGTACATCATAATGCCCATACACCAGAACTGTTGGTTTGCTGGCATCCACTATTTTTTCGGCGTATACGATGGGGTGGCCCGGTGTCTCGTAGAGCTTTGCTCCATCCAGGCCGGCAGCCGTCAGTTTATCTTTCACAAACTCGGCGGCCCGGCGCACATCGGCTTTGAATGTTGAATCAGCGGAAACCGACGGGATTCGAAGTAAATCAAGCAATTCATCCAGGAATCGCTGCTTGTTCTGTTCAAGGTAGTTAGTCATATCTGGGCTTACAATAGCGGGCTGGCCAGGCTTGTTTGGGGTGTTATAGTCGTTCAGCGTTGAAAAGATGTAAGAGAAAAGACTTACCACATTACCGTTCGTCTTCTCTGTCTCTTCTCACCGTTTCCTCTATAAAATCGGCCTTATCGGCCCCAGGTCGGTCATCCATCAAAAAGTTCGCCCCGAAGTTACGCCTTTTTCGCGCAACGACGGGGCGTTGATTTCTATCAAACCAGGGAATTTATTCCCCTTCTTTTTTACGAAAGCGGAAAAGTATCGTACGGCTTTCTTCACCACGCAGCAATCGGGCAATATTTTTCTGGTGAGTCAGTACAACCAGCAAAAAGACCACAAAGCCAAAAACGATTAACAGCGGGCTTTCCTGCTGGCCAAAAATTCGGAGTAACAACAGAACCGGGAAAGCCAGGGCAGCAATGATTGACCCCAGCGAAACATACTGCGAGGCAATAACCACCAGCAGAAAAACCCCGATACAGACCGCAGCCATCTCGGGGTGTGTAGCCAGCATCATACCCAATAAGGTAGCCACGCCTTTACCCCCTTTGAAATTGGCAAAAACGGGGTATAAATGCCCTATTACGGCGACAAGACCAAAAATGATCTTGAACGTCAGGATCTCTGTTTCGGAAATAATATTGACATGCCAGAGCAGGGTTGCCAAAATAGCAGCCGTGTACCCTTTCAGAACATCTACCAGCATAACGATAGTACCGGCTCGTTTTCCTAATACCCGGAAGGTATTGGTGGCCCCCGCATTACCACTTCCGTACTTACGAATATCCAGATTAAAAAATCCCTGACCATACCAAACGGCAGTCGGGATTGAACCCAATAGGTAAGCTACTACAATCGTGATACTAATTAATAGAACGTTCATTAATTGGGTTCAGGCAAAGAGTGACATGACAAAAACCATGTGATTCGAGCGAATCTTTACGTATATGAGAAGAATGTAACCCCAAAATTAAGCGATTGTTACCAAACAGCCAACCTTTTTTGTCTTGTACTTTACTGTCCTTGTTTTCAGATTAATTGCCGGTTTTGCTATTTACCACCAACAACAACTTCATCCAGGCTACCAGTTTTCAGGTATCGATTAGCCATTTCCATGATGTCGGCAGACGAAATAGCCCGAATTTTCTGAATGTACGTAGTCAAAAAATCGGCGGGCAACTGATCCAGTAAAATCACTTTATATCGGTCAGCGATTTCGAAGGGTGTGTTGAGGGCACCTACAAACTCTCCTGCCATGTAGTTTTTCACGGTTTCTAGTTCATCTTCCAATACAGGAACCGTTTGCAGGATGCGAATCTCCTTCTGGATCTCATCCAGCGTTTGCTGTGTATTTTCTTTGTTTACATCCGTTCCAATCAGAAAATATCCATCCTGCCGAAACGAAGGCATATTCGATGAAATGCCATAGGTAAAGCCTTTTTCTTCGCGGATGTTCTTCATCAGGCGCGAGCCAAAGTACCCCCCGAATATTTCATTCATGACCAGCATCTTGAAATAATCAGGATGGGAACGGGTAAAAAGCCGACGGCCCAGGCGTATGGATGACTGGCTGCTATCCGGCTTTTCGGCAAGGGTAATGGCATTATTTTCTGTTACTATGGGGGCAGAGTAGCCGGGTAAGGTATCCGTTCTGACGGGTAATTGGCCCAGCACTCGGTTGATCAGTAAGACATCATTTTCTGTCGCATGCCCGGCCAGGATGAGCTGAAAAGGCCGGTTTCGGATAACCCGTTCGTAAAATTCGACGACATTGGCCTGCGTAAGCTGCTCTATGGCTTCGGGTTTCTGACTGCGGCCATACGGGTGTTCACGACCAAATAGTTTTTCTCGAAACAGTACACCAGCCAGATACGCGTTCTTTTCGTAATTAACCCGCAGATTTTGCAGGGTAATATTCCGAAGGTCGTCCAGCTCTTTTTCGGGGAAGGTGGGTTCGTTCAGAAGTTCCTGTATCAGGGGCAGAACATCGGGCAGAAACTTAGTCAGGCAATAAATGACAAGGCTGGCCCGGTCTGGCCCGCTGTTCAATTCAATAAATGCCCCGTACCGGTCTATGTATTCACTTATCTGGGCCGATGAATGGGATGCTGTTCCCTCTACCAGCATTTTCATGGCGAAGAAGGCGCTTCCCGGTACGTACTCATGCCAGGTTCCGGCATCGAAAACGCACTCCAGACGCAGCACTGGCTGTTGCGCTACCCTGATCATGTGCAGTGGGATACCGTTATCCAGGCGGTTCGACTCTACGAGGGGTAGCTGTATTTCGTGGATGGCCTGAAACGCTGGCGGCTGAGTTCTATTGAGGTTCATATAAGCGAAAGAGTGAGCGAGTGCAGGCACGAATGAACCGAATGGTTTTTCGTACCTGCACTCGCTCACTCTCTGGTATTAATTAAAAATCGTCGTTTGTCAATTCATCATCTCCACCAACCCGGTTGGCGCCGGTCAGGTTCAGCAGCAACGAGATACGAAACGTATCCGCCAGTGGATTACCCTGCTTTACCGGAATCAGGTACGAGAAATCGACCCCGAACCGTTGCTGAAGCCGCAACCCTATACCGGCAGTCACATATTTGCGACCTCCTTTTTCATTCGACTCGTTGAAGTAACCAACGCGGGCCGCAAATTGGTCGTTGTACCAGTATTCAACGCCCGATGAGATGGTAATTTCTTTCAGCTCTTCACTAAAGCCCCCGGGCGCATCGGCAAACGAACCAAAGACCGAACTGAAGTAATCTTTGTTGGCATTCAGGTTAACGCCATTAACAATATTAGGCGTTGGCACCATCAGTTTGTTGGCATCTACCACAAAATTGAACTTGTTGTATTGATCGGAGAAGATGGTAAGCCGGGTTCCAAGACGAAGATTCGTAGGAATGAAGTAACTCTGGGTACCGCCGTAATTAATACGACCACCGAGGTTTGAGATCATACCACCAAAAGCCCAGCCAATTCCTTTCCCCGTAGCATTGTCACGGGATTCGTTTTGGTAATAGGCACTAATGTCGGCTGCTGCCGTAGCCCCTGGCTTCAGGCCCGGATTGCTGCTACCGGCCGCCAGATTGGAGTTCAGGTATTTAAGATCGACAGCCAGAGAGAAGTTTTGCGAAAGCTTTTGGGCAAACGAAGCCGTAATGGCGTATTCACGGGAATTGAACGTACCGGCGGCAACGCCCGTTGCCGTCGTAAAATCAACCGTTCCCAGATCGAAGTATAGCAGTGAACCCGCTATAACCGAATTCTTACCCACTTTCGAGTAACCACTCAGGTAGGTGTAGTACATATCGCCAATCAGGTTGCGTAACCAGGGCGTGTACGACAGTGAAGCACCTTTGTCCTGCTTGGCAAAGACAAGCTTCGATGGGTTCCAGTAAACGGCATTCGCATCAGGGTCGCCCAACGCCACCCCCGCATCCCCTAACGCTCCTGAGCGGGCATCGGGCGTGAAATTCAAAAAAGGCACCGATGATGTGGGAATATTTAGCGGTGTGCCGTTAAGCGTGGTTTGGGCCGATACTGCAAGGGGGAGGAAGGTGCAAACGCCCAGAAGAACACGAAGAAAATGGTGCTTCATACAATAAGTGTTGGTCAACAACAGCGGTTAATTATGGTGAGTATGGCCGTGCTGTGCGGCCAAAATTACAAGTAAACGTTGGATTAGAAAAAACGCGACCGTTTTAAGTCGCTTTAATTTACTTTGTTAATACAATTCGTCCGGTGCCGGTAGCCACTGACCCATCCACTGCCGACCGAATGTCGATCCGAACGATGTACAGGCCATTCGCCAATGGCTGCCCTCCCTCCGTCAGACCGTTCCATTCGCCAACGGTTACGGTCGATTCACAATTAATGCACTGCCCCGTTTGCTGGTTGAGCAACCGGCTGTTCAGGTCGTAAACACCCACTGTCCAGTCAAGCGGTTCGCCCGAACGGTTGAGTTCGACCGTCAGTGCGGTTTGAGTTACAACCGGGTTTGGACTGGCTTTGAGTGCCCGTAATGCTAACCCCGGCCGCTCAGAAACTACTATGGTCAACGTGCCCTCAGTTGAATTATTGTTGATATCCCAGGCTTTGACCCGAATCGTATACGTACCCGGAAGCACTTGTCTAAACCGGTACTGTACCACCCCCTGCCGACCGCTGGAGCCGCTTGCCACGTAATACTCATTGAGTATGACTACCGGCAGATTACCCAACCGGGCGATCAGCTCATGGCCTATGCCAGACCGCGCAATATTGATACCCTGATTATCAGACAAATCAATACGCAGCGTTACATCAGGCCCGGAAACCTGCACGATACCTTTATTAACAGTACCACCAACAATGGAAAGGGCCACTGCGGGCGGCTCGGTGTCAATACTGTCAGCAAAAACACTACCACCTATTCGTAAGCTATCATCGCTCCCTGTTGCATCCTGCAAACTATCTGCCCGCACAGCATATAAATACAATTTCCCTTTACCTACGGTGTAATCAATATCTTTGGGCATGGTGAAGCGGGCTGTAAACCGGCCCTGCTGTACCGCTACCTGACCCGTAAAAATCGGGTTACGAAACGCCTGGTAGGTCATTTTAGGGCTTGCGGCATCGAGGCCAAGTGTTGTGTGGTTTGTTGCTTTGTCGTACAATGACAGTTGCGCCGTTCCCGTAAAATCAGTGAGCCGCTGGCCTTGCTGCCGAATTTCCCCTTTCAATTCAACTGTTTGCAGGGCATGTAACGTGTCGAGCGTATTGGACGTTATCGTTCTGCCGTTTACCTGCGTCAGGATGGCCTGGGCCTTTGGGTAAGCCAGCCGCAGAGAAGGGTCGCCCAACAGGGCAAAATTTCGATTGACGGGTCCGCTCAAACTATTGTTTTTTGTGGCTTGCATTACCTCACCCAGGCGAGGCATCTGGCCATTTATCGGGGTGAAAACGGCGTTATAAAATGCCTGATTCAGGAGCAGGTTGGTATTGGCATATACGGGGCGCGTTGTGGTGAGCAGGCCAATACCGCCCCCCGTTCGGCTCAACAACGTTAGTTCGGCCCCGGAAATAACGCTAGGGTCATCATATCGCCCAAACTGGCAGGTGGCCGTCACGAACAGCGGTAAGCGCGCATTTTTCCAGGAGAGTATATCCTGAAGCGTCACTACCTGCTCGTCGGCCAATCCTATTATTCCCCCGTGACCACTGTAATTGATAATTAATCGCCCATCGGCCACCGCCTGATTGATGAGTTGATTGATAACCGGTGCTTTTTGTCCATTGGCCGTATTCTCCTGCGGATAGTCGTCCAGAAAAATGCGCTCAGGCCGATAAGCAGGCGCTGTTTTCTCCACGAGTTTGGCCATTTGGTCGGCATCCTGCTGATGAATGTTATAATCACCATCATCAGCCACCAGCATCACCCGCGTTTGCCAGTCACCGGTAATCGACGCATCCGAACTGTACCGGATAAGTTTATCGACCATCGTTCGGGCCTCGTCGGTTGATTTTACCGGCAATCGCCCTACGCCAATATCCAGTTGGTAATCGCCCAGGTTATTTTCCGGCCACTCGCCCTCATCGGTATCCATGAAGCCAAAATAATCGTCGGATGAGTAACTCAGAACCGGATGCAGTGATTCACGACTTTCGTATACCGGAACCATGTTGTCCAGCTGCGTAGCGTTGACTTGTCCTGACAGGTTTCGATAATCGTATGTAGCGTCGCCAAATAGCAGCAGATAGCGCAGTTTATCGGGCTGTTTCTGGTAAAAATACCGGGCCATATCCCGAATGGCGGTTGGGTCGGGCTGGCCCGATCCAAACTCATTATAGACTTGCTGTGTGGTAACGACTAAAACAGTAAGCTGGTCGTTATCGCGCCGAAATTTAGCCAGTCGTTCGGCCTGATCCCGCCAGGCAGCGGGCGTAACAAGTATAAGGTTGGGTGTTTGCTGACTATGTAAATCCTGATTCAAAACGTTTACCAAAGATACCGGCGACAACGTCTGCGAATCTGTGAATAAAAAATAATCGCCGGATTGGGCAGAAGCCCAGGCAGCTTCCTGTGCCGACGATAGTGTATAGGCCTGCGCCACTGGTTTGAGCGGATCAGTGACATTCCAGACGCGCAAACTGGTAGTGGCCTGCTTCACTGAGTATTGTCCTTTTGCCAGCCTGCGCATCCAAACAGGCTTGTCGTACTGGCGAAGTTCGCGCTGCGTTTGCACAGCCAGGTAATTCAAATACCCCTGGGCCGAATACAATCCGTTCTTCCGAAATGTAACCGCCACCCGAAGGAGATTGTCGCCGGTGGTTAGTTTAGCCAGAAAAGTATCCGTTCGGGCTACGCCCTGATAGTCGTATTCGTACCCGGAAATAGGGTAAACAGGCATAACACCAACCGGCTGATCATTGATCTGCACACGAAATTGTGTTGATACGGTAGCGCCCGCCACCACCGAAGCGGTTAGCCGTACCGCGCTGTTCGGCAAGGCCCCCGGCACATCGAACGGAACAACCTTCGTAGTATCAGTCGTCAAATATTCCCCAAACCATTCCCGCCCGGAATGTACCGATGGAATCTTCGTAAGTTCCTGTTCATGAAACTGATAATCATCGAATACGGTAATTGCCGGAGTATTGGCCAATGAGCCAGCCGGACGGTCGATCAGGCGAAAACCGGGCGAGCTCCCAATGGTCAGAAAATAAAAAGTAGTATCAGAATAGGGGTTGATCTGGTGCGTAAAGCGTCGGGTTATTGAGTCGTAGCGAACAGCGCGGGGGCTTTGACCAAAGAACAGAATCGCATCGTCGGCATCGAATCGCCCGTCGGCTTCTCCCACTACCTGAATCGCATTTTCGGTTAAGTCATTGGGCCGGGGAATATCATTAGGCTGGGGCAACACGGCACCACCATTTCCGTAAAGTCGTAGTCGTTTTGGATCAGCGGTGGCAAAACCGGGATTCAATCGTATCAACTGAGCCTGACTGAGTCGGTACACGCCTGACTCCGTAACACCAATTTTCACCCACGTCCCCTGCGCCAGTACCGACTGAGCCTGAGAATAATGAATAGACAGTGAATAATGAATAATGACCAAAAACAGTCCCTTTAACCATCCTTTGGAGAGGGTAACAAGACCATTATTAAGTATCCACTGTATAGTATGCATTTTTACTGTTCATTAACATCTACCAGGGCGTGAGCCAGGATAGCGTATGACCTGCCCGTTACAGACTCCTTACAAACGATGCGGGTTCGGCGTAACGTACCCCGTACGTACATCTTTTGAGAAAGTTTGAATATACTACCCTCCGGCAAATCGCGCAGTAGTCGTTTGTTGGCCGGTTGCTCTTCCGGCTTATCCCCGTCAAATTGCCTTATTGACAGCATAAGGCCCGGACAAGCGTATGTTGTAGCCGCGGGTCGGTTCAAGTACTGCCGAAGCGGGGTCAGGATAATAGCGGGAAACACTGTTTCGGTAAGCAACGGTTGCATGAGCCGTTGAAAAGCCAGTTGCCAGGCTTTACCGTGGGGTTTCAGTGGACTGTTTTTCCGTTGCATACCGTACTGAGCATACACGTCGGCATGGGCCACTTCGTGTATATACGTTATCAAAAAAGCATACGGATTCAGATTGGCATTGACGGTAATTTTGGTTTGCCTGTTCGGCAGCACCCGGAAGTCACCAAGGCGGGTTCGGCGCGGTTTCGCAATGTGTAACTGGAAACCGTAATATTGCCAGAGGTGCTGGCAATAATCAACTGCCTTTGAAGGGAGATGGGTGAGGAATGCGTTTGTCAAGGGCCTGAAAACAAAAAAGCCCTATAAAAATAAGGCTTTTTCTTACATGTTGCAGGAAGACTACTGATTACTTCACGCTATCTGTAGTCATCATGGTTGATGAGTCAGCCATCATGGTTGCAGTATCGCCCATCATCGTGGTCGTGTCTGTCGACATGGTCGTTTCTGTGGTAGTCGTTTCTTCCGTTTTCTTGCTCTGGCAAGCTGCGAAGGTTAGCATGCTACCAACGAACAGGATCGATAATACTTTTTTCATACTGTGAATTATTCTTTAGGTTTTGACACCAAATATAACGTTTTCCTGACGAATGCAATAAAAATAGCCAATTTATCCATTCAAATGCTAATCATATAAATAAAATACCATTTGAAATATAATTAATCTGAGATGGATTATTATAATTGCTCCTGTTGTTCTCTGGATGAGCGGGAGCGAATTTTATCATAAACCCCTGTAGTGCGGAATGTCAGGAGCTTATGCCCAAAATAGTTGGCCAGGAAACTGAAACCCATCCCGACCACGTGTGACCCTTTCTCACGCCAGAACTCAGATACTTTGGGGAAATACGGATTGGCAATCCATTCGAGTGTAGCCACAGCTACACCTACCTGAATCCCCCAGGCTACCAGCGCAATGATAACAAACTTGACCATTTCGCGACCTGTATTACCCGTTTGCTGTGCCGAAAACGCAAATAGTTTGGTTGGCAGGAAGCTAACGACCGTAGCGGTCAGATACCCCAGAAGAACACTGGTTGAGTAATCGAAATAGCTACGATATAGAATCTGGCTGAAAAAATTAACGGAAGCACCAAGCAGAGCCGTTAAAAAAAACGAGAAAAAACTCTTATAGCTAGTTGATTTTGGCTGTTCGATGGCGTTCACGTTGACTGATTTACCGGACAAAGAGTAGACTATTTTACAGTGGTTAACTTCCTGGTAAATTCAAAAGTACAAACTTAACAGTAAACCTGTTTGTTCTCAGGAATCATAACTTAGGATACGGAACAGGTCCGACCTTGCTCGTCAATCAGAAAAGACCCTGTAGTAAACCCGGTGCAATACCCAGACCTATCGTAATAATAGTGGCCCCCAGCAGCACATATTGATAGAAGGGTGCAACCTGAATAGTTTCCGTTGCCCCATCACGAAAGTACATGGCAATGATAACCCGGAAGTAATAATATATGCCAACCGCCGACATCAATACAGCCACTACCAGTAGCCAGATTTGTCCCCGTTCAACAGCAGTTGAAAATATATAAAACTTACCCCAGAACCCGGCCGTCAGCGGAATACCTGCCAATGAAAGCATAGAAACGGCCATTGTAAATCCCAGAAGCGGATTTTTGCGGGCCAGGCCATTAAACGAATCAAAGTTTTCAGTAATCACACCTTCACCGGTAATCGTTTGAGTACTTCGCTGCCTGGCAACCAGTAGTAAAACGCCAAATGCAGAAATAGTAGCAACGGAGTAAGCCAGTGAGTAAAAGACAATAGCCTGCTTTGTTTGCGCCCCCAGCGAGGCCAGCCCGATGAGCAGGTACCCGGCATGCGAAATGCTGGAATAAGCCATCATCCGTTTAAAGCTATTCTGATACACGGCGGTGATGTTGCCAACTACCAGCGTGAGGGCAGCGATGATAGCCAGTATGGTCCACCAGAAGCCGTAAACCCCTTCGAAGGAGACCGATAGCAACCGGAATAGCGCAGCAAAACCGGCCGTTTTAACCACCGTAGACATAAAGGCGGTGAAAATAGTGGGAGCTCCGTCGTACACATCGGGCGTCCAGAAATGGAACGGAGCCGCCGACACTTTAAAGAGCAACCCAATCAGCAGCATCAGCAAGCCAACGTATAATAGCAGCGAAAGACCCTGTTGGTTAGCCGCATACGCCCCAATACCGGCAATGGTGAAGGAACCCGTTGCACCATAAAGCAACGCTATACCAAACAGCATGATACCCGTAGCAAAGGCTCCCATGAGAAAATACTTGAGGGCTGCCTCATTGGACCGAAGGTTACGCTTATCACTACCGGTCAGTACGTACATGGCTACCGATAAAATTTCGACCCCCACAAAGAGCATGATCAGATTCTCGAAGCCAACCATCATAATGGCGCCTACCAGCGAGAAAAGCATGAGTGCGTAATATTCGGCAGGCTGCGCTTCATCCGTATCCATAAAACTACCCGACAAAGCCACCACCATAAATGCCGACCCCAGCATAATGGCCGTAAAAACCATGGACAGATTGTTGGTTCGCAGCATATCGTTGAAAAACAGATACGTTTTGTTCCAGTCGAGGAAGTTAACGGCCAGCGTGACGGCTAGAAATAGTAGCGTAGCCGGTAAGAGTACAGCTCTCGATTTGAGGAAGCCCAAGAAAAGGAGTACAATACCTAAAACCGACAATAGAACGATGGGAAGCATAACAGGTAGTTTGTTGTTCGTTGTTTGTCGTTTATGGTTAAAAGGCGTAAGCCAGCGACAAACATCAAACTGGATAACTCATTTTAGTGATACCGCTGTTGTACCGATGTATTTCATGATACTGACAACGGAAGGCTCAGTTACTTTCAAAAACGTTTGCGGATAGATACCTATCCAGAAAATCAATACCACCAGCGGAATGAACACCAGACTCTCTGTGCTGCTCAAATCAGCAAACGACTCCGTTCGTGCCGAGGGCATACCAAACATACTTTTTTGGAACATCCGCAGCATGTAAACCGCCCCAAAGATAATGGTGAAGCCGGCGGCTAACCCCAGGTAATGATTGTAGGTGAATACGCCATGTAGTAGTAGGAACTCCCCAATAAATCCGTTCGTAAGCGGCAGGGCAACGCTTCCCAACAGCATAATCATGAAAAAGACTGTCAGCCTGGGCGTAGATTTAGTAATGCCGCCCAACTGGTCAAGCTGATTGGTGTTGGTACGCGAGAAAATTATATCAGCCACGAAAAACATCCCAACCACATTGATGCCGTGGGCCAGCATTTGAATCAGTGCCCCCTGCATGCCCGTTTCCGTTAGCGAAAACACTCCGGCGGCCATCAGGCCAACGTGCGAGAATGACGAATAGGCAATGAGACGCTTCATGTCCCGCTGCCGAATGGCAATGATTGACCCATAAACAATACCGATAACTGCCAGGACTACGGCCGTTCTTCCCCAGGTTTCCACCCCTAGCGGCACGATGGGTAATATAAAGCGAATCAGTCCGTAAACACCCATTTTGAGCATGATACCAGCCAGCAGCATGGTGGCAGGCGTGGGCGACTCAACGTAAGTGTCGGGTTGCCAGGTGTGAAAGGGGAATACTGGCATCTTGATGGCAAAAGCGATAAAGAACGCCCAGAAAAGCCAGTTTTGAGCAGCAGGAGTCAGGTTGAGCTTATAAAAGTCAGCGATAGCCGCCGAGTGAGCTGACAAGTCCGTTGCGGGTGTCTGATAATACAGATAAACAAGGGCCAGCAGCATAAACAGGCTACCGAATATAGTGTAGACGAAGAACTTGAACGTAACCGCCACCCGGTTGCTCCCCCCCCACATGGCTGCCAGAAAGTAAATCGGAATCAGCGCGGCTTCGAAGAAAAAATAGAACAGAAACCCATCCCGCGCCGTAAAAACGCCCATCAGAGCAGCCTGCATGTACAGCATCAGCGCGTAGAAAAGGGACGATTGCTTATAGCTATGCTTGAACGTAGAGAGCACAATCAACGGAACCAGCAGTCCTGTCAATAGTACCAGCAAAATGCTGATTCCGTCGATACCGGCGCTGAACCGAATCCCCAAGGAACCAATCCAGGCATAATCGAAACCAAACTGCGAACTGGCATCCGGGCGAAATCCAGCAAAGGCGAAGGCGACAAAACCAAACTCGACCAGAGCAGCTACCAGAGCGGCCTGCTTTACCCGTTCCCCCCGAATCATCAGAATCAGCGTAGCGGCTACAACAGGGTAAAAAATCAGGAATAGTGTAAGCATATCAAGTAAGTTCGCGGTTTATGGTTTATCGTTTGCGGGAAGTGATGCAGCCTCATTACTCCGGGGGAGTTTGACCGCATTGTACACCGTAAACTGTAAACAACAAACCGAATACTGAAACCATAAACCGTTTTATAATCGAATGAAAAAGCGAAGGGCAAAAATAACGACAATACTAACTACCATTGCCAGGACGTAAAAGCCAATTGAGCCGTTCTGTACCAGCCGCAACTGCGCCGAGCTTTTCTGCACCAGCCAGGCTACGCCGTTCACAACACCATCAATCAGCCCTTCGCCAAAGCTGTACAGGGCATCACCCATGCCACGAACCGGACGGACAATGATGGTATCGTACAATTCATCGACGTAGTATTTGTTGTAAATAACCTTTTCTGGTAACGAGCGTTCAGCCGTTTCGGGCGCAGGAACTGCCTGACGACTGATGTACATGAAATACGCGATGACGAGGGCCAGTAAAGCCACACCAGCCGAAACGGCCATTAGTATGTATTCTGTGCTATGCTCAATCGTCGATTCGGCAAACGCTTCCGGGTTTACCTGCCGGGAGCCTTCAAACAGGGGGGCCATAAAGTTGCTCAGCCAGCCACCACCGGGCAGATTAAGGACTCCACCAACCGCCGATAAGATGGCCAGTACGACCAGTGGAGCGGTCATGCTGGCCGGCGATTCGTGCAAATGATGCTTTTGTTCTTCCGTTCCCCGGAATTCACCAAAGAAGGTCAGAAATAACAGCCGGAACATGTAGAACGACGTTAGGCCGGAACCGAAAACGCCTAACACCCAGAGCAGTTTGTTGTGTTCGAACACGTGGGCCAGGATTTCATCTTTCGAGAAGAAACCAGCAAAAGGAGGTAAACCCGATATGGCGATGGTGCCAATCAGAAAGGTAATGAACGTAACGGGCAACGCTTTCCGCAAACCACCCATCTTGCGAATGTCCTGCTCGTCGGACATGGCGTGGATAACGCTGCCGGCCCCCAGGAACAACAGCGCCTTGAAGAACGCGTGGGTAATGACATGGAACATACCCGCCGTATAGGCCGTAGCACTCAACCCCAGGAACATATAGCCCAGTTGCGACACGGTGGAGTAAGCCAGTACTTTCTTGATATCGTTTTGAAGCAGGCCAATAGAAGCCGCCAGTAATGCTGTAGCAATGGCGATGCCGCCAATTAGTTCGAGCGTAAGCGGAGACAGCGTGTAGAGTACGTTGGAGCGAACGACCATGTAAATACCGGCCGTAACCATGGTTGCTGCGTGGATCAGCGCGGATACAGGCGTTGGACCCGCCATGGCATCGGGCAGCCAGGTGAAGAGCGGAATTTGGGCCGATTTACCCATGGCTCCCACAAACAGCAGGAGCGTAATGGCCAGTATCGTTGGGTCACCTATTTCCAGACTGGTAGCCTGTTTGAAAATATCCAGATATTCAACCGTACCAAATGTGTTGATGAGCATGAATATCCCCAGCAGGAAGCCGAGGTCACCAATACGGTTCATGACAAAGGCCTTGCGGGCGGCATTGTTGTAGTTGGTATTCGTATTCCAGAAGCCAATGAGCAGGTAAGAGCAAAGCCCAACCCCTTCCCAGCCGATAAACATGATGACGTAGTTGGACCCCATCACCAGCAACAGCATAAAAAAGATAAAGAGGTTCAGGAAAGCCATAAACTTGCCAAAACCGGCATCATGACTCATGTAGCCGATACTATACAGGTGAATCAGTGAGCCAACCCCCGTTACCACCAGCAGCATCAGCAGGGAAAGCTGGTCAATTTGAAACGAGAAATTAATGTGCAGGTCGCCTACACTAATCCAGTTAAAGAGGGTAGCGATGATGGGTTGACTCCCCCCTGCGCTGAACGCACTAAACAAATAGATGGAAAGTACAAAAGAGGCTAGTACAGACCCGGTAGCAACAACGCCAGCCAGACCGTTTGGTAATCGGCGGAAGCCGAATCCGTTAATCAGAAAGCCAACCAGCGGGAGAAGCGGAATTAACGCGCAGAGTAATTCTAATTTCATGGAAAGGAAGTCGTAAGTCTTTAAGTCAAAAGTCGTAAGTCAATTCCTGCGTCAGCCACTTGCGGCCCACGGCTTACGGACTTACGACCTTTTTCTACCATTTCAACTTATTAAGCAAGCCCACGTCGATAGAGCGGGTGTTGCGGTAAATCATCACAATAATAGCCAGCCCAACCGATACTTCGGCGGCAGCAACAGCCATGATAAAAAAGACAAATACCTGACCAGCCGAATCAGACCGGTAGGACGAAAAAGCGATAAGTAACAGATTGACCGCATTAAGCATTAACTCAATGGACATAAAAATAACAATGGCGTTACGCCGGGTGAGTACACCAATGATGCCGATAACGAACAGTGCGGTACTGAGAATCAGGTAGTACGTAAGCGGTATTTGCTGAATGACTTCCGGAATGAGGACGTCCTGCGTAGGTTGCATGGCTTGCCGGTTAATAGAAAGTGTCGCAAAGGTAAAGATTATTCGGAATTGGCCGAAAGGTGTTTTCAATCCCAACACATAGTAATTGCAAAACAGGGGTTGGCCAAGTCCGGGAAGGGTCGTTATGGCCAATAATGCGGGCATGGACCGGTAAAGCAATAAACGGGCGAAATGGCATCAATTCTCCGCAAGCTTCGTGAGTTTTGCATACGGAATGACCCCGACCCGTTTGGCCCAGGCATCGTATAACGCGGCCATCTGCCGTACGCGCTGCGGTTGTTGCTGGCTCCGGTCATGCAGTTCTGTGCGGTCGGTCTTCAGGTTATACAACGCCCAGCTATCGGCAGGGTATGTCGAAACGAGTTTCCAGTCCCCCTGCCGTACGGCCCGATTGCCTTCGTGTTCAAAATACAGCACATCGTGGCCAGTCCAGGCCGGGCTCAGCCTGGATTGGCCCAGCCTGGACTGGCCCTTTAGCAACGGCACTAAGCTGATGCCCTCGGTTGGGGTAATGGTATGCCCATTGTAAGTACGCGGATACGTGGCACCGGCCAGGTCCAGGCAGGTGGCCATAAGGTCGATAATGTGGCCGGGCTGGTGGCTGACCCGCCCCGGCTTCACCACCGATGGACCGTAGGCGATGAACGATGTGGCGGTACCACCTTCGTACTCCCAGTGTTTATACAGTCGAAACGGGGTATTGCTGACGTTGGCCCCCGGCGGCCATAGGCCGTAAAGGAAGCCGTGTCGCTGGCGGGTAGCTTACTTCGCTCAACAATGCTGGGCAGGAAGCCGTTGCCGTTAGTCGTTTCGTGGCTGGCTCCGTTGTCAGACAAAAACATGATAATAGTATTCCTGTCATCACCCCGCTCCCTGAGCCTGGCGAGAATCCGGCCGATATTCTGGTCCATCCGGTCAATCATGGCTGCGTAGGTCGCCATATGGTCAGACCACCGGGCTTTCTCCGTTTCATTCAGCGTGTTCCAGGCGGGTATGGTGCTGTCGCGGGGGGAGAGCGTGGTAGTAGGGTCAAGGATACCGAGTTTTTTCATCCGACTAAATCGGGCTGCCCGGATTTGATCCCAGCCACCCGCGTATTGGCCCCGGTATTTGACTACATCCTGAGGCAGGGCGTGCAGGGGCCAGTGCGGAGCCGTAAACGCGAGGTACAGAAAAAACGGATTGTCTTTGGGGTTCCCGTCAATGAATTTAAGCGCATAATCGGCATAGGCGTTAGTGGCGTAGTAGTCAGGCCCGGGGGTCATGGGCTGGTCATCCAGAGCAGTCGTAAGGGTCTGGCTGGGTCGGTAAGGGTGGTTGTTGAAGTAACTGCTGGCTCCATCAATCAACCCAAAATAACGGTCGAAGCCTCGTTTAACGGGCCAGTGGTCGGGTGTGGTGCCTACATGCCACTTCCCTGCCATATAGGTCCGGTAGCCAGCAGGCCGGAGTGCTTCGGCAATGGTTACGCACTGCTGATTGAGGTAGCCCTGATAAGCCGCCTGCCCCCGGTCGCCTACCATGTCGCCCACCCCCGCCTGATGGGGATACAGCCCCGTTAGCAGACTGGCGCGGGTGGGGCAACAGCGCGACGCGTTATAAAACTGCGTCATGCGGAGTCCGTTACGAGCCATCCGGTCTAAATTAGGTGTTTGAATTTCGGAGCCGAAGCAGCCAATATCGGAATAGCCCATGTCGTCGGCCATAATCAAAATGATGTTGGGTGGTATGGCCGGAATGCCGAACCGCCGGTGCGGTTCGGCATTCCGGCGACCGGGAACGTTTTTTTCTACCACCGACATCATACCCAACGGCAATACCAGCATCAGGCCACCCAGAAGCAGCCTATAGGCGACAGATATATTTTTCACCTGGTTCATACTCATTCAGTTTTCTCGTTCCAAACCGCAACATTGCCCCGTCAAAATATGGGTGAGACGCAACATTGTCGTTCCCTGGATTGGCTCGTCCACCATAAAAAACAAGTTATCCCGTTGACCATCACCGCCTGTATCAACCTGTTGAAATGGTATGGCGATGTTCAGATGGTTTCTCGATTCAGGAAACCTTACCGTGCTGCTTTCGCCAATCAACTGACTGTAAGTTGAGGTATCAGGCTTGTTCGTCAGGTCGAAACCAGCGCGGTTAGCCAGGAGACTATTTTTTACTCCCGGTCGCGATTGAGCAATAACCGGAACACGAAGCAAGTCCATTAAATGGCAAACGGTCAGTTTCATCAGGTCAAAATGTATTGACAATCAACTCCACCACATTTTTTCCCGGCGACAGACGGATGGTTTTAAAAGCCGTATCGACCTTCTCGCCATTCACCGTAATCGTGTCTTCGGGCGACGATAGCAGCTCCAGTTCTGCCGACACGTTGGCCGGGAGTTCGATGGTGTAGGCCTGATTCAGCTTGCTTTTCCGTACGTACGATGCACTGATGGTGCCTTTCAACATCGGAACCAGTATGGATGACGTTTGCAGACTGCCCAACTGCGGCCTGATGCTGACGATGCTACCGCCCGGTATGGCGGGCTGAATACCCCACATGTTCCGGGAAATGATGTTGGCCGGAGTAGCTCCCCAGGCGTGGTTCCAGTCGAGATTGGGTTTGTATTTGGTGTCCCAGGCTTCCCAGGCTACGGTAGAGCCGGACCGAATCATGTTCCACCAGCTACGGTCGGTGGTGGCCGTCATCAGTTTCAGGGCGTAGTCGGCTTCTCCGGCGTTGTACAGGCTCTCCAGCAGGTACTGCGAACCATAAACGCTGCACGCCATGCCTCTGGATTTGATGAAATCGGCTACCGATTTTTTGTGCCTTTCGGGCGTAATATCGAACGCCAGGACCATCATATTGGCGTGGAGTGAGGAGTGATTCGTGCCTTCGCCATCAACGTAAGCCCCCGTCTTTTCATCGAACAGGGTCGAGTTGATGGCTTGTTTTGCTTTCAGGGCAGCCATACGGAACCGGATTTCGTCGTCGGGTTTATTCAGGATGTGGGCAAACTCCGCCATGATATCCATATTTTTGTAGAACAGCGCATTCACGACCGTATTGATAGGCGTAAAGACGTACCCATCGCGTTCGCCCTCGGCGGTGGCCAGTTTCCAGCCAGTGTCTTTCTGGGCAGGGGGCCAGTCCACAATATCTTTCAGCTTGATGTCAGGGTCGGTGAAACCCAGTTTCTGCATGAACGCGGGCGTGTTTTTGGGCGACTCCGAACTAATCAAACCATCCTCCCGAACCAGTTCAAGTAGTGTTTTATGGGTTAGCGGCTCGTAGTAGCGGGTAATCAACTCCGTATTGCCAGTGTACATGTAATCCTGGTACATCATCAGCGCCACGTGAAGCTGCCACTCGGTGGGCCACGTGGGGTGCTGCATGAAATACTCGATGGTGCGCCGGGCCATGCCGTACTCGCGGTCGGTGGTGTAGTGGCTCAACTGATTCAGGTACGCGTCGGCTTCGTAGGGAATCCGTTCCCGGTCGCCGTCAATGTACAGACCAGAAAAAGAGGTGGCTTTGATGGTGTATTTACACATGTCCCAGACCTGATTCAGGATGGTATCCGAACTGGAAAAGTGACTCTGACTCTCGTCGAAATACCCGAAATAAGCCACCCGCGTCAGGCTGTTGGCCGTGAGTGGTTCAGTGGCCCGCTCAATTTCGGTGTACCGAAATGGCAACAGTACCGGAAACGAATCAGGCAACACTACGGCACCAACTTTCGTATTTCGCTGATCGGGTTTGATAGCGAGCCGGTAAGTTCGTTTTCCGGGCTGCACGGGGAGTTTCACCTCCTGATAACGGATGTGCCCTTCCGGCTTTCTATTGATCTGATTACCGGCCAATTGCTCACCCAGCCGAACCAGCAGCGTATCGAGGGTAGGGGCCGCATAGGTCAGTTCCAGCGTGGAGAAGGCATCTTTGCCAAAATCCGCGAAATACGCTCCATTCGATTGCTTCCGAAACGATTGCGGGGCATTCCGTTCTATCTCGAAACTGGGCGGGGGGGCCAGCGACGTACCCGGCGGGCCAACCCGAAACGACTGACTGACTGAGTAGTCGCCGGTACGGTTGCTGGTGTCCCAGATTCTGACTTTCCAGAAGCAGGTCATGCCCGGTTTCAGGGGTGTTCCGGCGTACCTTACGTTGGCCGACTGGCTGCCCCGCACCTGTCCGCTATTCCAGACATCGCCAATGTTGTTGTCAAGATTTGCCCTGGACGAAGCCACCAGCACCTGATATGCCGACTGAAAAACGGCTTCGGTCGGGGCAATCCAGAAGAAATCGGGGATCTGATTAGCAGGTAGCACCTGGCCAGACATCCGGTTAAAATTGACCATCAATCCCGACGGAACGACCGCATAGGGGTCGCTGTATTTACGACCTAACCGGTCCGTAGCTCCCCGAAGTTTGTTCAGTACCGTTTTGTACGAATCGTTTCGGGCGAGGTTGGTCATCTCCTGTGGGTCGGCCGACAGGTCGTACAGTTCTTCGAGGGTTTTGTCATTTACGTACCGGAAGTATTTCCACCGGTTTGTTCTTACCCCTTCGCTCGGCGGAATGTCTTTAAACTCCCAGAGGTGCTCAATCAGGACAGTGTCCCGGTCAATGCGTTTGGTAGCTCCCGAAACAATAGGTAACAAACTTTTTCCGTGCCACGCGGCTGGCTGTTTTGCTCCTGCCAGGTCGGCAATGGTGGCGGGTACGTCAATGTTCAGGGCCATGTCATCAACATCACGGTGGACGGGCGTGCGGGGGTCGTAAATAATGAGCGGCACCCGCACGGAATTATCGTAAAGCAACCATTTATCGGCCAACTGCCGCTCGCCCAGAAAGTAACCGTTATCGCCCATTACGATAATGATGGTGTTTTTGTCGAGCCCCTGCTGTTTGAGCTGCGCCCGGATTTTAGCGATCTCCAAATCAACTCCGGCAATCATACGATAATAGCCCTTTACCATACGCTGGTATTTTTCGGGCGTATCGAACCGCCAGGTCCAGCGCAGGCGGTTAAAGCCCTTCCGAACGGCTTCCGGCTGCGCGTTAAAGTATTTATCGTCGCCCAAGGCCGGGGGCGGAATGGTTTCGTTGTCGAGCAGGTGAGCCGTTTGTTCGTCGTAAAAATATTGGCCCGGCGCGGAGTCGTGCGCGTGCGGAGCCGAAAAACTCAGCGACAGACAGAACGGTTTTTTTGCCGATGCTGCCTTAATGAAATCAATGCCTTTCTGGCCCGTATAGCGCGTCAGGTGAACGGTATCTTTGCCCAGCGTTTTGTAGAAATACCCCCGCTGGTCGGGATATTTATTGTTGCGGTCGTAGTCTTCGATTACGTCGAACAACGCGTCGGCCTTGTCGTACTTTACGCCGAGTTTCCCGAAGAATCCGGTGTAATACCCCGCTTGTTTGAGTACGTTCGGGTAAGCCGTTTTCATGTAATCGTCCCGAATAGGGCCGGTCTGGAATGTATATCGGTGTGTCCGTTCGTAGAGGCCGCTCAGGATGCTGGCCCGGCTAGCCGCACAGATGGGCGTCGTCACCATGCCTTTTTTGAAATAAGTGCCAATCCGGGCCAGTTTGTCCATCTCGGGCGTATGCACGAGCGGGTTACCGGCATAGCCCAGCGCACTCCAGCGCTGGTCGTCAGTCAGGATAAAAATGATGTTGGGTTGGGTGGGGCCGGGCCGCCGGTGCGCCGGTGCGATTTGGCGGCTCTCCGTCGCGGTTGGCTTTTGGGCGGTGTTGGTTGCTAACTTTTGGGCGTAGCCAAGCGGCCGGCCAAAAAGTATAACGGCTATGACAGAAACAGTAAGTATCCTCTTCATTCGATGAACAGCGTTTGGCAGTTGCACAGTTACTCTGTGCGTTGCTGCTTTGAAAAGCAGCTGGAGCACTCACTATAACCAATCAGGCCCGAATAAATGCTTGTCGGGCAGCGGCAACCAGACCGTCTGGCAGTCGGCGGAAGTTGAATCTATACATCAAACAGCCAGTCCGGGTAGTACGTAAGCGGAATTTATGGAATGATTGCTGGTCAACAGAAAATGATCATAAAGAGTATTCGGTATCAGATGAAAAGTATGTTCATCTCTGTAGTGGCTAACCGAAAAAGAATTCCGGCTCCCTCGCCGGCAAAAATAACCAGCCACCTGAAGCAAGGCTGACCAGCACGGGTAATGGCCTAGTGAGTTACGGGTTTTTACGGATAAAAAATTCAGTACTTATACGCTAAAAAATACCCTGCATTACTGGGAACTTCGAGTAGCTAATCAACTGCCTGTCAGTCAACTAAAAAACCCCTTCTACAATGAAACGTCTGCTTATCTGTTGCGCGATCCTATTTTTAGCCGGATGCAAGAAAAATGACGAAACTACGGCTACTCCTGAAAAAACAGTGAACGATATAACACTCACGGCAAATCAGTTGAGTGTGCCGCTAAGTAGCTATGATATTGGCCCTTATCCTGTTCAATCGGTTCTGGTCGGAAACAGTATTTATTTTGGTAACTGGTCAAATACGGCCAAAGCTCAGTTCTTTGTGCGTTACAACCTGTCATCCAATACGTTCTCGTCCGCTCTGGCCAAATCCAGCAACGTATGCGGCTGTGGATACAGCAGCCATTTAATAACGGATGGTACGAATATTTTTTACATTGCCAACGATGCCACCAAGTATACGGCAGCGGCCAATACCTGGTCAAACCTCACGTATACGGCTACTGCCAAAGACAACAATGGCGAAGCGGGTGTAGTTTATTACAGTGGCAACATCTATTTTATTGGGGGACGCACGACGAGCAACCTATTCAAATATTACAGCATTGGTCAGGATAAATGGTTCACCGCCCCCAACTACCTCTACTCAACAACCAGTAGCGAAATGGCGGTGTACAAGGATAGAATCTATGTGCTGGGCGGTCAGGGTGCCAAACAGAAAATGGCCTATTTCTCCACCAGCACAAGCACATGGACAGCCCTAGCCGATACGCCTGTTGAGGTGTCCAGCAATTATGGTAATGTCTTTTCCGCCGTGTTGGGGGATTATTTGTACCTGTTGCAAAACCAGTCCGTCTACGTCTATGACCTTACCAAAGATGTATGGGCAAAAGAGGCTATAAAACTGACGGGATTGCCCAGTTACGGCAATCTGTTTTCAAACGGGCAAACGCTGTACGTATCGGGTAAGAATACCTCCAACATTCCAGTCGTTACTGAACTTGTTGTATCTGCCAGGTGATTTATCCGTCAGCGTTTCCCGTTACTATGGATAAACGTCCGAAGCTTTATCTCGGTCAGTCGGCGTTTGGTGTCCAGGGGAAAATCACCTTTCAGCATCCAGTCGTAAAACGAAGGTTCTTTCTTTAATACCTCCAGCACCGGGAATCCCTTGTGCTTGCCGAAGTTAAAGACTTCCTCTCCTTTGTCATTCAGGATAATGCGACCGGCGAGGTCAACGTTTGAATTGGCAGTCAGACTATGGAGTATGTCCACATCATTATCGATGATAACCTCCTGTCCGTTATCGGCTTTAGCCACCATGCCCATGTAGCGCTGTACCTGAGCGTTGAGCACCTCCAGACTGGCAATGGTATCTGCTTCGGCACCGTGCGCACCAACTAACTCCTTGCTGCAATAAAACTTATAGGCCGCCGACAGATTGCGGGGTTCCATGAGGTGAAAAATCCGCTGAGCGTCCACCAGCCGACGATTTTTCATGTCGAAATCCACATTGGCCCGCAAAAACTCCTCGACCAATAAAGGCACATCGAACCGGTTGCAGTTGAAACCGGCCAAATCACAGCCGTCCATAAACTGGGCCAGCGTTCGGGCCACCGATTTAAACGGCGGGGCATCCACCACATCATCATCGTAGATACCGTGAATCAGACTAGACTCCAGCGGAATGGGCATCCCGGGATTTACGCGCTGCGTTTTACTGATGACTTCGCCACCGGGCAGAGCTTTTATGACGCAAATGTCAATAATACGGTCTCTGGCAACGTTGATGCCCGTGGTTTCGAGGTCGAAAAAAGCGAGTGGCTTTTTGAGTATAAGTTGATGCGTCATAACCAAACCGGGTTTAATACGGTCAGGTTGCAAAGGTAGAAACGTTTTGCCGGAATCAGCCCTTTTTCAACGCATTAACCCACTCCACCCCCTGCCGAACCGTTTCTACCGAAGGCATACGGTTCGCCTGCATCAGTTCGCGAATAGCGATAATGTCCTGGTCGCGTTTCATACCTGCTACGGCCTTTATCTGGTTTTCCTGCACGTAGAAGGCCAGAAATGAATCATCGCTTTCGGGGTCGCCATCGTAAATGATCTCATCAATCTGCGTAGCGTGGCCAATGTAATTAATCCGGTTACCCTGCTGATTTGTCCAGAAAAAGGGCACTTCCTGATAAGGCATTCCTTCCGATGCCGCCATGTTCATGCCGGCCACATAGCCCTGCTGTCCGGCCACTTTCCAGTGTTCAATCCGTTGGTATCCGTCCACTACGGGGTAATGAACAATATCGCCAGCCGCGTAAAAGTCATCGGTCACGCACAGATATTTATCCGTTTTAACGCCCCCATCTTTCTCCAGCGGAACAGCCTTCAGGAAGTCGGTACGGGGTTTGACACCTAAGCCCAGCAACACAAAATCGGCAGGGAGCCGCTCCCCGTTATCGAGTACAACGGCGCTGACAGCCCCATCACCTTCCAGATGGTCGACTTTACGACCGAGGTGGAACTGTATACCCTCCGCTTCGTGCCATTTCTGCACAACACGACCAATTTTTTCGCCCAGTATTTTCCCGAACGGAACTGCTTCCATACCCACTACCGCTACATCGGTACCTAATTTTCGGAGACTCATACCGCCTTCCAGCCCAATGAATGAACTACCAATAATGACCACCCGCTTCCCCTGTTTGCCCAGCTCACGCAGGGTCTTGCTATCGTGTAAACTTCGGAGCGGATAAACGCCTTCCAGTTCAGAAGCCATTCCGGGCAGGGTATTCGGTTTCCCCCCCGAGCACAGCAGCACTTTATCGTACGTAATCGTCTCGCCGGAAGCCAGTTCAATGCGTTTTTTGGCCGGATCGAGTTCCGTTACCTGCTGACCTGTGCGCACCTCGATGCCGTAGTTTGTATAGAATTCTTCCGGCCGGAGCGGCATCCACTCATCCGGGGCTTCATCCTGTAAGTAGTCTTTGGAACAGTTGGGCCGGTCGTAAGGTACCTGGCTACTGGATGTCAGCATCAGAATTTTCCCTGTGAATCCACCCTCACGCATGGCTTCAGCCGCAAAAGCGCCAGCACCACCACTTCCAATGATAATATACGTTTCCCGACTGTCTTCGTCCGGCGAAGACATGGGATTGTCCTGAGTTTCCTGGGCAGAGGTGAGCCGCACAAAGACCTGATCATTTTCAATCCGTACTTCATGCGTGGGCAGGCCACTCAGCGCGGGCGCTTCGAGCCGTTGGCCGTTCCGAATATCGAAACAGGCGTTATGCCAGGGACAAACAAGTCGGTACCCGTTCAGTAGTCCCTTTTCCAGCGGAGCATGGTAGTGAGTACATTGAGGATGGAGAGCGTAAAATTGGCCATCAGCACGAACCAGCAACACATCCGTATCGCCCACGTGAACTTCTTTCATTTCTCCGTCGGCCATGTCATTGATATGGCAAACGGGAGCTTCGGTATAATCGGCTGTCATAACTCAGTTGGGTTTGTAGTGTAACTATGAAGTTAGCCCGTTTGATTTGAGCCAATAGAAAAGTCGGTGCTTTCGACACCGACTACAATCACTATACCTCAGCTATGCAAGGCAAAATCTGTGGCTACGCGCCTATTTCGAAGTGGCCATCACCATTTTGATATTCAGTTTGGCACCCGTTTGCAACACATCAACTAGGTCCTGAACAGTCAGCGTTTTATCGAAGCGGACAACAACGGTTGGCTCGGCAATACCGGCCATCATGGTTTTCAGTTCATTTTCGAGATTAGCCGGGTCAACCGGTCTTTTGTCGATGAAGTACTGCTTCTTTTCATCGACGGAGAGCGTCACCTGCTTTTTACTCAACTGTTGGGTAGCAGCAGCTTTTGGCAGTAATAGCTTGATAACGTTGGGGTTGGCTACCGTGGAGATAATCAGGAAGAACAACAGCAGGAAAAACATGATGTCGTTCAGCGAAGACGTCGCCACTTCGGCAGCAAATTTGGTTTTTCGGCGAAGTTTCATAGAAAGTAATGTACAATGGAGAATGGATAATGTACAATGGACAGAGAGAGTAGAACAGCTAACCGTTCATTTTACATTGTCCATTATACATCTTACATTACCCCTACCGCATCCGGGCAGGTTCGGTGGTTGGTTTTTGGAGTACTTCGATGAACTCGAAGGCATTCACTTCAAGCGCGAGCGTAAACCGCTCAATCATCATGTTCAGCAGGTGATAGCAGGTGTAGGCAATGACCCCCACAATCAGACCAGCGCCCGACGTAATCATTTTCTCATACAAGCCACCGGCAATGATACCAACGCTGATATTGTCGGTCAGGGAGATGTCGTAGAATATACGGATGATACCCGAAATAGTTCCGATAAAACCCATCATCGGCGCAATACCGGCGATGATACCCAGGTAGCCCATGTTACGCTCCAGCCGGGATAGTTCGATTTGCCCAACGGTTTCGATGGTACTTTCAATTTCCCGAATGGGCGACCCAATCCGGCCAATGGCTTTCTCGAATACGCGTCCCATAGCGGTACGCTGGTTTTTGGCGAATGATTCGGCCGATTTAATGTTACCCTGCGCCACCATATCCCGAATGTTGTCGATGAAATTGGCATCCATCTTTGTCTGGGAACGGATAACGAAATAGCGTTCAAGCATCAGGTAGAGCACAGCAAAGAACAAAAAGGCGATGGGAACCATTACCCAGCCCCCTTTGGCGACCAGGTCAAATAGTTGTAACGTTTGGGGTTGAGCGGCCGCATTGGCGGTCATCGATGCGGCCGTGGTATCAATAGCCGGAACCTGGAGCAAAAGCATACGAACGAGTCGGGTAAATGGATAAGGTTAGACCAATGACTGTTAAAGGAACAAACGTGCTGGTTTCGGTGGATATTGTTTCAAAGATACGCAAGTAGCTGTTTAGTTGGTTTCGTGTTCAGCGTTTCAGGCTCGCATCGGCCAACCAGAAGCTGCCTGGCTGTTTGCCCGACGGCATCCATGTACGGTCAGGCAAACTGCCGGACTATAGCGGTAATTTCTTCGGGCTGGCAGGCCCGCGCCTGCCAGCGTTCGAGCCGGGGGTTCATGATACGAAACCAGAGGGGGGGCAAAAAAGCCAGCAGAATCATGAGTGGGTAGCCCCCCGGCAACTGCGGGCTTTCGTCAAAATGCCGCAGTACCTGATACGGTCGTGCGGCATACGCGTGGTGGTCGGAGTGGCGCTGAAGTTGAAACAGTACCAGATTACTGACAAACTGACTGGCGTTCCAGGAGTGCAACGGATTGACGCGTTCGTACTTTCCTGGTGCTACCTCCCGCCTGATAATGCCGTAATGCTCGATGTAGTTGATGCTTTCCAGCAGCAGAATAGCTACCAGACTCTGACCTAAAAAGAATACCAGTACCACCCAGGCCACATAACCCGCCCACGCGCTGAAACCTGCCGTGAGCAGCCCACACAGCATGACAGGCAGTGCTGTGAACCAGAGCATTTCATTCAGGAGACTCCAAACCTGATGCCCGGCTTTGGCCAGCAATTTCGATTCGATACGCCAGGCACTCCGGTAACTACCCACTATACTTTGCCCCCAGAAAGCAAACAAAGGTTGGTTTTTGTGTGATGTAGCCGGGTCGGCCGGCGTGGCTACGTGCACATGATGCCCCCGGTTATGCTCGATAAAGAAGTGCATATAACTAACCGACAGCAACGCGAACTTCGCGTGAAACCTGGCTATCCGGCTGCTTCGGTGACCCAGTTCGTGGGCTACGTTGATGATGGTTCCGGCAAACAGCCCAATGCTCATCATCAGCAGTAGCTGCTGCACGGTTGTCAGTGGGTCCGTGAGCAGTACATAGCTACCCCAGAGCAGGAGGGCGTAGTGCAGGTACACGAAAAGGTAAAGCAATGCATCGAAGTACCGGTCATGCAGCACCTGCTCATACGCATCCCGGTCCACGTTGTTCCGGTCTTTCCCAACTACAAGGTCTAATAGCGGAATGAGTACAAAGACGTAGACAATCCCCGCCCAGGTCCAGTGCCCTTCACCAGCATAGTAACCGCCCACGATGGCCGCCAGCAAACTGAACGACCACAGAAAACCGAGTTTTTTGGTAATAGGCATCGCAAACGGGTTTTAGGGCTTGATCAGAATTTTACCCCAGCGACCGGGCCGGTCGGCGTGTTCGACGGCTTCGGCAATCTGGTCAAGTGAATACGACGCTTCTATAGGCAACTGAAACGTTCCCGATGCCAGCAAACCGATGACGTTTTTAGCCACGTCCTGCCGGGTATTGTTGTCAACCCGTCGCATCCAGTCGGTTAGCCAGAACCCTTTAACGGTCAGCTCCCGGAATATCAGTAATCCCGCATTGATTTGGGGGTCCTGTAGACTCAGCAAACCGTAAATAAGCATAGTGCCGCCTTTTGCCAGGCACGTTAGGGCTTCGGTAGCGGTTTGGCCACCCACGGCATCCAGCACGCAGGCAACGCCAACCCCGTCCGTAATCTGTTTGACGCGGGCCGACCAGGCGTGGCCCGCCAGGTTTTCCGTTTCCACATTGACAACTTCGGTCAGGCCAAGGGCTTTCAGGTCGTCGTTCAGGTCATCCCGCCGAACGGTACCGATAGTCTTGATTCCGCGCATTTTGCATAACTGAATCACCATTTTCCCAAACGCCGACCCGGCTGCTGTAAGCATCAGCCAGCCCCCTTCCGGTACGTTCGCGTCCTGCACCATCGCGTAGGCCGTAAAGGGGTTCACGAATAACTGAGCGGCTATATCGTCCGACATGGCATCGGGAACCGGAATCAGGCTGCGGTGGTGCGCAATGGCATATTCGGCCCAGGTACCCACACCGGTAAAACTAACGCGCGTGCCCGCTTTCATGGAAACGCCCTCCCCTACCGCATCGATAACGCCCATTCCTTCAAACCCTGCGCCTGAGGGCAACTGAGGCCGAATGCCGTACAGATTCTGCACGAACATAATATCGGAGGGGTTGATGGGCGCTGCAAGAACCTTTATCCTGACCTCATTGGGACCGGGTTCGGGCATGGGAACGTCGGTATTTTTAAGGATGTCGGCCGGTTTGCCGGTTTGTTCAAAAAGTATACTTTTCATACTGTTAAAAGCGCGAAAGAACGAAAGACCAAACCAGTAACTGGCTGGTTCAACAATGGAGCGAAAAGTGAATTATGTCGAAGGGTTGGCGTTAGGTCAAAAATATGACTTAATTCGCAGAAACTATTCCTAAACTCCTATTAACAGGCTTGAAAGCCTTCCGCAGTGCATTCAACGGCCGGCTTTCAAGTCTCACTCTTATTATGCAAACCTCTCCTTTTCTGGGCGAACTGATTGGCACGATGGTGCTCTTATTATTGGGTAATGGCGTTGTCGCCAATGTTGTTTTAAAAAAAACCAAGGGTAACTCGTCCGGCTGGATCGTGATTACCACGGGCTGGGCATTCGCCGTTACAATGGGTATATTTGTTGCCAAAGCGTTTGGTAGTACCGATGCCCACCTGAACCCCGCCGTAACGGTCGCTTTCGCCGTAGCGACCAATGATTTTAATAACCTGGTGCCCTACATTACGGCCCAGATGATTGGTGGTTTTCTGGGTGCCACCCTCGTTTGGATTCTCTACCGGCCCCACTGGGCCGCTACTCCCGACCCATTTGATAAACTGGCCTGTTTCGCTACCGGACCGGCTATTCGGAGTAAGGGCGATAATTTCGTGAGCGAAATGATAGCAACGCTGGTGCTGATTGTTGGGTTGGCGGGTATATCGTCCAAAAACATTGGTGAACTGGCCATTGGCGTTGGTCCTTATCTGGTCGGCATTTTGATCTGGAGCATTGGCCTATCGCTGGGTGGCACCACGGGCTACGCCATGAGTCCGGCCCGCGATTTTAGTCCCCGACTGGCTCATGCGTTGCTACCCATTCCGGGCAAGGGTTCGTCGGATTGGGGTTACGCGTGGGTACCGGTGGTAGGGCCAATAGTGGGGGCCGTACTAGGTGGGTTACTGATTCGCTCGTTTGCGCTGTAGGGAATTGTCGCTCCGACTCGATTGGCTTTATAGGTATGTATTGAGTCTTTTACAACACTACAATGTATCACGGTTTCTAATGAGCGGCATTTAGTCCAGTCAATTATTGAAGCTCTCACCATCAATCTTAACAACTTAAAACTGACGCGGTTTTATTGCACCTAGTAAATTCTCAGATGTTCCATCGAATCGTTTACCTCCTTGTCGTGCTGTTTTTTATACCCTTTCTAGCGTTAGGTCAAAAAGCAGGCACACCAGGATTAACAACCCAAACAATTAATCTCTCTGATAAAACATTTATCATTGATGAGGAAGCAGAAACCAATAAGGCCGGAAATGATTTACACCTCTTTCTTATTTTTCATAAGGATGGCAAAGCTATATTTCGGGGCAAAAGAGGAAATATGGTTACTAAGGATAGTCCACTTGGCTGGCAGTTAGTAGGCGACTCACTCTATTTGCAACACGACCCAATTTCACTGGAAGCAGATGGAAAGACGCAATACATTGCTCGTGAGCCAATAAAGTATGCTATTATAAAAACACCAAACGGTTATCTACTTACAGATAAAGATAGTCAGATGCGTTTGTTCGAGATAAAATAGCTTAGTTGATTGATAAACAATTCCTGAACCTCTTTTTTCATTCAATAAACTAAGCTGGTGTTAGATTCAGGAATCTGACACCAGCAAAAACAGTAGCGTCTAACTATATAAATTCGTTTCCAGAAACGCATTGCGGAATTTACCCTGTGGGTCGTATTGCTTTATCATCGCCTTGAAGTCCGCCATCTTCTCGTAGCGCGATTGCAACTGGGCGGGGACTAGGGTAAATAACTTGCCCCAGTGCGGCCGGGGATTGAAGGGGCCCAGTTCTTTTTCGATCATCGGTAGTACTTTACGAACCGAATCCCAGTCCTGTTTCCAGGTAAAGTGAATCGCCAGACTCGGCTGTTTGTACGCCATACTCATCCACAGGTCATCCGCGTCGATGGTACGCAGTTCGGTAATCATCAGGTGCGGGCTTATCTGGTCCCGTAGTTTTTCAACGGCCAGAATGGCTTCGACCGCGTTTTTGCGGGGAACAAAATATTCGGACTGTAATTCCTTGCCACTACTCGGCGTGAAACCCATGCGGAAGTGGGGCATCCGTTCGTACCAGGGGCCGGGCACGCCCATCTGTTCGGTGCAGTTCACGGCCGAGAGTTCGGCAATCGGGTGGAGGTTTTTGGTGGCCAGTTTGGCGCCGAAGAAGTCGGGGTTTGCCGTGGCCGTTCCCCCGTTCTCTATCTTCTCTTTTATCCAGACTTCGTTGATGCGGTGTTTTTGCCAGTCGGTAAATAGGCTGACGCTATAACCCGCCGACATGATGGCCTCGAAATGGTCTTTGAGTTGCTCCATCGGTAGATTCTCGTACACATACTGACGCATCATGAACGTTGGCTGTACATCCAGCGTAACCTTTGTCACGACACCCAATGCCCCCAGATGCACCACGGCCGCATTGAAAGCCTCCCCATCGGCAGCGCGGGACAACGTGCGCGTTTCACCCTTTGCCGTAATGAGTTCCATGCCCGATACGGCCGTGGCTAGATTACCATTCTTCACGCCCGATCCGTGCGTTCCCGTAGCACAGGCACCGGCAACCGAAATATGCGGCAGTGAGGCCAGATTATGCAGGGCAAAACCCTTTTCATCGAGATAGGGCGCTAACTGACCATATTTCATCCGTCCATCGACGGTTACGGTTTTCGCCGTTGTATCCAGCGAAACAACCTCGTCCATGCCTTCCAGCGAAATGAAATTGTGCGTGCTATCGGCAATACTGTTGAAGCAGTGTCGGGTGCCAAGCACCTTCAGTTTGTTCTGCTTCCTGATAAAATCCTGCACTTGTTGTATAGAGTCGGCCTTGTACAGTTTATCGGTGCTGTAAACGAGATTACCCGCCCAGTTTTTGAGTTTTTCAGCCGTTGCCCAGCTAACCAATGGTGCCATAAGGGGAGCAGTTAATAAGGATGATGATAGTTTCAGGAAGGTTCTTTTTTTCATGGTCATAAGGTTTTTCGCTAAACTAATTGGATAATTTAACAATATTACACACGGAAAAGCCTTTTAACCGATTCTTATAATTAGGATATGCCGACGTACGTAGCCGCCATTGACCAGGGTACCACCAGCACCCGTTGCATTGTGTTCGACCGCCAGGGACAGATTGTTTCCGTTGCCCAGAAAGAACATAAACAAATTTATCCACAACCAGGCTGGGTAGAGCATGATTCCGAAGAAATCTGGCGTAACACACTCGAAGTGATTGCATTAGCCCGTATTAAGAAAAAAATACCGGTTCAAGATATCGTGGCGGTTGGCATTACGAATCAGCGCGAAACCGCTGTTGTCTGGAACCGTAAAACCGGTAAACCCTACTACAACGCCATCGTCTGGCAGGACATGCGAACGGCCGATCTGGTAGCACAATTCTCCAAAGGCGAAGGCGGACAGGATAGGTTCCGGGCTAAAACAGGACTTCCATTAGCGACCTATTTCAGCGGATTAAAACTAAAATGGCTGCTGGATAATGTGGCCGGTCTGCGGGAAGATGCCGAGCGGGGCGACGCGCTGTTTGGCAATATGGATACGTTCCTGGTCTGGAACCTGACGGGTGGTGTGCAGGGAGGGTTACACCTGACCGACGTCACCAACGCCAGCCGGACACAGTTGATGAACCTGCACACCCTCGACTGGGACGACTCATTGCTCAGTGATTTTACGGTACCCCGCGCTATGCTTCCCCAAATCCGGCCCAGCAGCGAGGTGTACGGGCACGTAACGTCGGAAGTACTCCCCGGCGTACCCATTGCGGGTATTCTCGGCGACCAGCAGGCGGCTTTGGTTGGTCAGACCTGTTTTGAACCAGGTCAGGCTAAAAACACCTATGGCACGGGTTGCTTTCTGCTGATGAATACCGGCACCGAACTCCGCCCTTCCACCTGTGGGTTGTTGACAACCGTAGCCTATCAGTTTCAGCATGAGCCGGTTCATTACGCGCTGGAAGGTAGCATCGCCATTACCGGTGCGCTGGTGCAGTGGGTGCGCGACAACCTCGGTATTATCAAAGACAGCAAGGAAATCGAAAGCCTGGCCCGCTCGGTCGACGATAACGGGGGCACCTATTTTGTCCCGGCTTTCTCGGGCCTGTACGCACCCCACTGGAAAGCCGATGCGCGGGGCGTTATTGCGGGTCTGACCCGTTTCGTCACCAAAGGCCACCTGGCAAGAGCCGTACTGGAAGCCACAGCTTACCAGACGGTTGATGTGGTACGGGCCATGGAAGAGGACGCGGGTGTTTCACTGAAATCACTGCGGGTGGACGGTGGTATGGTGGTCAACTCCCTGCTGATGCAGTTTCAGGCCGACGTGCTGGATGGCCCCGTCATTTGCCCCCGCATGACCGAAACCACCGCCCTCGGTGCGGCTTATGCCGCCGGACTGGCCGTTGGTTATTGGAAAAACCTGGACGATTTACGCCAGAACTGGGGCATCGAAAAAACGTACGAACCGACGATGGACGATACCCAGCGGCAAAAACTTATGAAGGGCTGGCAGAAAGCCATCGAACGGTCATTCGGCTGGGAAGAATAGACTAGATTTCCGGCTCTTTTGGCATCAGCTCTTCAGCCAGCATAAGCCGGGTCTGGGGCAGACTTTGCGGATATTCGTCCCGAATGAAGGCAATAAGCTGCTCCCGCATATGACACCGCAAGTCGAAAGCCGAAGGCGAATCAGGGGCCGAAACCAGAATACGCACCTGAATGCAGGTGGGCAGCGTATCGATTACCTGAACGGCGAAGCTTTCACCCGTCCAGAGGGGGTCATCTTCAACCAGTTTACGCGCCTTTTCCCGAAGTTTATCAACGGGTACGTTATAATCCAGGTAGAGAATAATGGACCCAACGATGGAAGCATCCGAACGGGTCCAGTTCTCGAATGGTTTTTCAACGAAGTACGTGATGGGCAAAATAAGCCGACGCCGGTCCCATAGGCGGACAATGACACTGGTAAGATTGATTTCCTCCACGCGGCCCCACTCTTTTTCAACGACTACCGCATCATTGAGCCGGATTTGCTGATTGAACGCAATCTGAACACCGGCCAGCAGATTAGCCAGTGTTTTTTGTGCGGCAAAACCAATCACAACCGACACGACACCGGCTGAGGTCAGGACACTAAGACCAATTTTCCGGCTACCCTGAAACGAAATAAGCACCAGCGAAGTCCCGATAACAAGAACAGTGATAGCGACCAGTCGGCGGAAAAATCGTACCTGAGTAACGTATTTACGCTGGGCCAGCTTCTCGTCATTATCCGTAACGTACTGTTTAACCAGGCTCATTTCGCCTACTTTTAACAGTTGAACAACCAGCCAGGTCGTACTGATAATAAACAGTATCTCGGCCATTTTATCCGCTATTGCATGCTGACGCAGGAAACGATCAGACTGGACATTGGTAGCCAGCAGAAAAAATAAGGAGGGCATGAAAAGCCAGAATGGCCAGCGCGCATATTGCTTCAACAAAGTCAGCGTTTGAAAAGGACGCTGACGCACCACAAACCGGCTTATCTGTGTGATAACCACATCAACCACTACACCTGCCAATACGGCTGTAAGTAGTAATATCCACCCCGACAAATCACGGTTGGGTATATAGCCGAACCAGCGAATAACGGCCCGTATCCAACTATCCAATTGTTGTTGCATGGTGCAAAAATAAGAAGACTGGAAAGCTTTACCGCCTTTTACGCCTACATCGTGCCTTGCAAAAGCTTATATGCTTTCAGGCACTTGGCTATTGGCTTGTTTTTCCGGAAATAGGCCAGATACGCTGCTGTTATTCTCCTTATCTTTAGTCGGCCGAAGTCGGGCGTTCCGCCAGGCCTTATTCTTAGTTCACTTATCAACCCGCATTTATAAGCATGAAACAAGTTTTTCTTCTGTTACTAATCAGTTGCTATTCATTTACCGGTACATGGGCGCAAAAGCCAGTCAGCGCCGAAAAACAACCCGCCAAAGAAGGCAAATCACCCAAAGAGGATAAACCGGCACCGGATTCCCGTAGTCTGGACATCGACTCGCAGGTGGTAACCAACGGACAAGTGACCATTAAGGGACAGCGGGTTCCCTATAAAGCGACTGCCGGCACCATCCCGGTTTGGGATGAGGATGGCAAAGCCGTAGCCGGTGTATTTTTCACCTATTTCGAACGCTCCGACGTTAGCGACCGCACCACCCGCCCGCTGGTCATTTCCTTCAACGGTGGTCCCGGTACGGCTTCCGTCTGGATGATGATTGGCTATACGGGGCCGCGCATTCTCAAGGTAGATGACGAAGGCTACCCCGTTCAGCCATATGGTGTAAAAGACAACCCGAACTCCATTCTCGATGTAGCCGACATTGTTTATGTCGACCCGGTCAATACCGGCTTTTCGCGGCCCGTCAATAAGGATGTGCCCGCTGCAAAACTGTTCTTCGGTGTCAACGCCGATATCAAGTACCTGGCCGACTGGATTAACACGTTTGTTAGCCGGTATAACCGCTGGGCTTCGCCAAAGTATCTGATTGGCGAAAGCTACGGCACCACGCGGGTATCGGGCCTGGCACTGGAACTGCAAAACAGCCACTGGATGTACCTGAACGGGGTTATTCTGGTCTCTCCCACCGACCTCGGTATCGACCGCGACGGCCCGGCTCAGGGGGCACTGAAGCTGCCTTACTTTGCGGCTACGGCCTGGTTTCACAAAGCACTTCCGACCGATTTACAGAAAAAAGACCTGACCGACGTACTGCCCGAAGTGGAAAATTTCACCATTCAGGAGTACCTGCCTGCGCTGGCACTTGGCGGCTCACTGAGCGACCAGAAACGCGCCGAAATTGCTAAAAAAGTAGCCCGGTATTCGGGCCTGTCCGAAACGGCCGTGATGCAGCAGAACCTGGACGTACCCACCAATTTCTTCTGGAAAGAACTCCTGCGCGATAAAAGCCAGACGGTGGGTCGGCTGGATTCACGCTACCTGGGTATGGATAGCAAAGACGCCGGTATTGCCCCGGATTATAATTCGGAGCTGACTTCCTGGCTGCACTCGTTCACACCCGCTATCAATATGTTTATGCGCGAGGAACTCAACTACAAAACAGACCTGAAATACTACATGTTCGGACCGGTGCGCCCCTGGGATAATACCAATAACCACACGGGCGAAAACCTGCGTCAGGCAATGGCGCAGAATCCGTATCTGCATTTACTGGTGCAATCGGGCTACTACGATGGAGCCTGCGATTATTTCAATGCCAAATACAACATGTGGCAGATGGATGCCAGCGGCAAACTCAAAGACCGCATGGAATGGGAGGGCTACCGGAGCGGTCACATGATGTACCTCCGCAAAGAAGATCTGGCTACCAGCAATGAGCGCCTGCGGACGTTTATCAAAAAAAGCACGCCAAAAACCAGCGAACCGGCCAAATATTCAGGAAGCCGGTAAGGGACGTTTCTTTAGATTAGGACGGCTGAAAATCATTGAACCACGCACGATAATTGGTTCGCTGTTTTAGCCTGTGTATTCCGCTGAAGCATAAACAATCAATTCACCCCTGATACGTAAGTACTGAATCAAACAACCTGATGAAAAATTCCCGACGAAATTTCCTTCGCCAGTCGACCCAAAAGGGCCTGGCCCTACTCTCGGCCAGTAGCCTGATAACCGATGCATCGGCGGGGCTTCCCCATTCAGCGGCTACCGAACTCAAAAACGAACCGGTACGGGTCAAACCGGACCATGTCGTACGTTCACTTCCCGAAAATATGGTTTGGGGCTATTTTGGGGCCGATGTTCCACCCGTCTATAAAGCAAAAGATGGCGATATAGTCGAAATTCAAACCGTCAACCCATCGGGCGTCAGCCGCACGAATCCCGACGAGTTTTACACCAAAAATAACTTACCCATCGACCAGCACGCTCAGGAAGTAATTGCCATCCTGAAAAACGTGAAGCCCGAACCATCGGGTATTCGTGGCCATATGCTGACGGGGCCGGTATATATCGATGGCGCACAACCCGGTGATACGCTTGAGATTCGTATTCTCGACCTGGCTTTCCCGGCCAGCTTTGGGGTGAACAGTGTATGGCCCGGTGGGGGCGGCATTCCCGACGCAGTTACCAGCCGAGAAACCTTTGTGTACCGGTATGATACCAAACACATGACGGCTTCCTGCGTGGCGGGTGTCGACATTCCCCTAAAGCCATTTATGGGCGTTATGGCCCTATCTCCCCCCGCCGATATGGGCCATCAAAGCTCTATTCCACCTAATTTCTTTGGCGGTAATCTGGACATCAAACATTTGACCAAAGGCTCTACGCTGTACCTGCCCGTGTCGGTTCCGGGAGGGTTATTCACGGCCGGGGATGGCCACGGGGCGCAGGGTAATGGCGAAGTAAGTGGTGTAGCCATCGAAACAGCCCTGACCCTAACGGCAAAGTTTATTGTCCATAAAGGGAAAGCCCTGAAACAGTGCCGTGCCGAAACAGCTACCCATTTTATTGCCATCGGCCTGGACAAAGACCTGAACAAAGCCATGAAAAACGCCCTTTCGGAAGCAGTCGCCTTCATCAGGGATGAACTGGGCTTTACGTTCAATGAAGCCCTGTCCATTGCCAGTACAGGCGTCGATTTTGAGGTTAGTCAGGTCGTTGATCAGACCCTAGGCGTTCATGCCATGATTCCGAAGTCGATCTTCACTAAGAAAAAATTCGACTACTGGACGTAAAGAACCCGGTTTCTACAGAGTGGTATTTGACTTTTCCCGGCACAGGCGGGGCAATCTGTGCCGGAAAAAGTCAATTTCTTTTGCAGCGTTTTTCCGCCAACGGCTTCCTGCCAGAGAACTCTACGCAGCGACCGTTCGCTAACTCGAATGGTCGCTGACGATAACCCAGCGATTTTTCATTTTCCGCCAAAGCAGGGTGAAATATCCTTCAGCATCCCCGATTTGGGGGCGGGTCAGGTGATACCGGCCAATAACATAGGCTGTGTTAGGCGTCAGTAAATCCAGTTCCAGAATATCGAATTTCAGCGTTCCCATCGAAGCCCGGTCGGGATAGCGTTTTTTGTAGTTGGCCAGAGTAGCCTGATAGCCGTAGGTGATACCCACTTTCCCCACAAAGGTCAGTGAATCGGAGGGCCAGTACCCGATCATAAACCGGTCTACCCGTCCGGCGTTCCAGTCGGCAGTTTGGCGTTCGAGAATTTGCAGGATGGCGCGTCGTTCTTTGGCCATTTGTACTTTTTCTGCTTCAATGGTCCGCTGCCCTGCCCCCGGCAGGCAGATCGTAACGAGGAATAACGCCGTGAGGAGATAGTTCATAACCAACTTTTTTACTAAACTAAGTGAATCATGCGGTAGTTGAAAGGATGATATGCGTTTCTGTTTCATCGGTGTTTGCCGCCAACAAAATTTGATATCCTGAACAACTATGCGATTAGCTGATAAAGTGGCAATTATTACCGGAGCCGCCCGGGGAATTGGCCAGAAAGCCGCCGAAGTCTTTTGCCGAGAAGGTGCTACCGTTATCATCTGGGATGTACTCACCGAAGGTGAAACCACCGCCCAGCAGTTGCGGGAGCAGGGGTTCCGGTGCGCGTTCAACCACGTGAGTACGACCGATGTGGCAGCCATCGAAACCGCAGTACAAGCCGTACACGATCGCTACGGACGAATCGATATTTTAATCAATAACGCGGGCATCACCCGCGACAAAAGTCTGCTAAAAATGTCGTTTGACGAATGGCAACAGGTTATCGACGTCAACTTGACCGGGGTATTCAACTGCACGAAAATCATTGCTCCCTACATGGTGGCGCAGAAACAGGGCCGCATTATCTGTACTTCGTCCATCAATGGGGTGCATGGAGCATTTGGACAGACGAATTACGCTGCGGCAAAGGCCGGGATTATTGGCATGGTCCGTTCCTGGGCTAAGGAACTGGGACCCAAAGGCATTACGGCCAACGCCGTAGCACCCGGTTTTATTCAAACAGCCATGACGGATGCCATGCCAGACGACGTTCGTAACCACGCCATTGCTACTATACCGGTCCGACGCATCGGTCAGCCGGAAGACATTGCCAATGCGTACCTGTTTCTGGCTTCTGACGAAGCGTCATTCGTTAACGGACACGTCTTATCAGTAAATGGGGGTCAGGCTTTATAGTGATTTATGGTTTACAGTGTATAGTCTAAGGTGGCTGACACAAACCATAAACTATAGACCGTAAACCATAAACCACAAAACCGTGATTAACTTTACAGAAGCATTCACCGTCGGCAGTACCTTATGAACAGGATACGGAAATTTTATAATGAGTACAAACCATACATCTTTTCGGATGGCTGGTACTACGTCTTTATTGTTGTTTTCATTCTGCTGTTATTTATTTTCTTTTCCTAAGTGGCTACCCGTTCGGCTATTCTGGCCATCATTAATCCGCTCTCCGGCACTACATCTGTCGAGCAAAAAAAACTGCTTCAGGACGCGTTTATACGCCGGGCCAATGTTCTTGGCTTCTCGCCCGATGTGGTCATGACTACCCACCCCGGCCATGCTACCGAATTGGCAGCGAGAGCCGTTGAACAGGGCATAAGCCGCATATTGGCCATTGGGGGCGATGGCACCATCAACGAAACAGCGCAGGCTCTACGGCGGTCGGCTACGGCATTAGGTATTGTTCCTGTTGGCTCAGGAAATGGGCTGGCCCGCCACCTGGGTATTCCGCTCAACCCCATGAAAGCCATCGAACGTGCCCTGTCAGGACGACCCGTTGTTATCGACAGTGGTGAGATAAGTGGGCACCCCTTTTTCTGCACTGCCGGTCTGGGTTTCGAAGCGTTTGTGGCCCATGCGTTTGCAAAAGAGCCGATTCGTGGTTTACCAACTTACATCCGTGCCGCATTTCGGGCATTCTGGACATACAAACCACCCGTATTTACTCTCAATGGCGAGCAGAAGGAGTTATTTTCGCTCACCTTCGCCAATGCCGGACAGTTTGGCAACAACGCCTGGATGGCTCCGCAGGCCAACATTGCCGATGGCAAACTGGACCAGTGCGAAATAAGACCATTCCCGGCACAGGCAACCGGGATGATTACCTGGCGGTTGTTCAATAAAACCCTGAATGAATCATCCTATTGGCGGGGGCATTCCATCACCAAAGCAACCGTGCAGACCTGGGAGCCGTTACTTATTCACGCCGACGGGGAGCCGCTTACGTTGCCCTCCGGCCGGGCCGATGTGCAGATACTTCCGGGGAGTTTACTGGTGTTGTTATAAGCAAGGACGTTATTCTATCTTTTTTGTTCCCGGCCTGTCGGCTGCCAGATTGCGGTTGAAGGCTATAATCATACCAAACTGCCTGTAACTAATTACATCTGCTCAAGATGTAAACATGTTGCGGAATACCCAACAGTAAACCCTCCTACCATCAACTACCCTTTTAGGGTCGGTATCCAGCAGTTATAAAGCCCGTTTTTTTGCCAGAACGGCACATCAACACCAAGCGCCTGGTACTATCTGGTGGATATCAATCCAGACTAAGTCTCTAACTATCAGATAATCGCATACGTATACTTGTTCACCGAAGGGGAAAGACAGCTTTCCGGGTATACTATTATTGCCAATACGCAACTATCAATTCCATTCCTACAATAGTGACCACCATTCCTGGTCAACCGATCTTTATGCATAAACCTGGTTGATCCATAAAAAAAAATACAAGTTATGTTGCCTAATCATCAGTAAGCTACAATTGGGCATACTTTTTGAAATCATTACCTTTAGTTACCTTTTTTAAATAAAAGAACACAATAGATTTACGTATTACGGTAATAGAAAACACCGTTAAATCAATGAAATTATTTTTTATCTTTTTTTTTCCTCTCACAGAAATATTTTTTTTGTTTCCTATTTTCACAAAACAGTAACCTGTAAAAAGGGAAAATATGTGGTAAGAGGTTCTGTATTAAGAGAGTGGATCAGGAAAATAACAAATTTTTTGGTTGAATTTTAGAGTAATAACTAATAATGCATTCGTTAGATAGTATACAAAAATGTGTTTACAAACAAACTTAATTAGCCTATTTATTATATAGTATACCAATAACTACTCTGGATACTTTTTCGTAAATTAAAGTTGACCCTATATTTTGTGACTAGCAGACTATGATGCGTCTAACAGGTTGATTACGAGTCTACAGAAAGTTATCGACGCCAATATGTAAAATAATAGACAATATGGTAACAAAATGTTAAACAATAAAATCGTATTGATGTTGTTCGGTTAGACGCTGGCTTTATTTCTAACAAAGAAAGGCACGGATTTCGCTACTATCTGTATTATATCCTATTATTTAAGCAGCTAACGAATATGTTTATCACATTTGCCCAGTACAGTATTCTGATGGCTTCACAGCATCGGGTCACGTACAGTCAATTAAAGAAGAGGACCAGTTTCGACCACCTGATGGTCAACTATTACACGATGGGGCTATTAAATATTGGCCTGATCAGCGCGAGCGATAAAGAAGGTACTGACTCTACTTACTACCAACTGACCGATGAAGGGGAGATTTGCATTCGGGAATACGAACAGGCTAATCCAGAGTTAGTTATCAAGTCTATGTACTAGTCCCTCTTACTCAACGCCACCCATCCATTTTTTCAGGGGCCTGGCGAAGAGTAGCATGACAATGCCAGCACCTAAGCCAAAGTACGCTACACTTTGGAACAGAGCAGGCATTTGCTGCACGTTTTCTTCATCAAACCCACCGGCAAACAAGCCGGCAATTAGGTTTCCAAGCGAGGTACCTACGAACCAGATACCCATCAACTGGCTGGCAAAACGCTTTGGAGCCAGTTTGGTAAATGAACTCAGCCCTACCGGACTCAGAAATAACTCGCCCAGGGTGAAGAATAAATACGTGAACGTCAGATAGAGAGCCGATGTGCGTACGCCCGTCAGAGCCAGTTTAGCGGCAAATACCATAATGACGTAGGCCAAACCAAGTAAAATCAGGCCGGTAGCCAATTTAGCAGGCACCGAGAAGTTTAATTTTCGGTTCGCCAGAAAAATCCATAGCGAAGCCAGAACGGGAGAAAAAATGAGAATAAAAGCCGGGTTGAAGTTCTGAAACCAGCTCGATGGCATTTCCCAGCCAAAGAAGTTCAGGTCGGTATAACGGTCGGCAAAAATCTGTAGAGATGACCCCTGCTGTTCGTTGCCCGCCCAGAACAAAGCAGCCGCCAGGAAAAAGACAAACAGAACGACGACCCGCTTTTTTTCGACGGTCGTTAACCCGCCCCCCAATAAAATATAAGCAAAATAACTGATGGCTACCAGGGCAATAATTGTTCCCATGGCTTTAGCCAGCCCCTGTGCCGTGGTCATATCAATTACGTGGGTTAGTTGCAGTGCTGTCAGAATTGCAGCTAACCCAACCAGAAACGCAATCATGGGCTTGTTGCTACCGGGCGTTCTGGCAACCCCGTCTGTTACTTCTGCTTTTATGGGCACATTCCCGTACCGTCCCAGGTATCGCTCTCCCAGAATACGGAAGGTAATCAACCCCAGCCCCATACCTACCGCAGCGGCCCCAAACCCGTAATGCCAGCCCACTTTCTGCCCCAGGTAACCAACAATGGTAATTCCCAGGAAAGAACCCAGGTTAATACCCATGTAAAAAATGGAGAAAGCCGCATCCCGACGCGCCCCGCCTTCCGGGTATAATTCGCCAACAATCGTACTAATATTCGGTTTTAACAGACCCGTTCCGAGCGCCACTACGCAGAGGCCCGAATAAAATAAACCCGTGCCGGAGGGGATAGCAAGAATAATGTGGCCCACCATAATGGTTATTCCACCATACCAGATAGATTTTCGCTGCCCCAATATGTTATCGGCAATCCAGCCGCCGGGTAACGAGAGCAGGTAAACAGAAGCCGTATAAATTCCGTAGATGGCCGCTCCTTCCGTCTCGTTCAGCCCCATACCGCCCCGAACGTTGTCGATCAGGAACAGCAGCAGAATAGCCCGCATCCCGTAATAACTAAACCGTTCCCACATCTCGGTAAAAAACAAGACGTAAAGACCGGTTGGGTGGCCTGTTCTGGTACTGGGCTTTTCAATAGCAGCTTCCATAAATTTAGGTTAAGCAGGTAGTTTGTTGACGTGTAGCGTGATATAAACGAATAAAGTAGTGGTAAATATACCGGCAACATCCCAAAGCCACAAGGTTCGCTCGTTAAGGAGCCGGATTGAACACCCACAAATCACTGAAAGCATCAGAGTTGTTTGACCCAGTGGTCAGATACCCTTTTTTGTTCAATGCAAAGCCAACTACCTTTTTTCGCGGGGCACCTTCGAACGATTGCTGTGGAAGCCAAAGCTAAGCATACATCCCGGATGATATTTCATAAGGCGAGCAGCCTGAAAATATATTTTGTCTGGGGGACCGACTCGCCCTTAATGAGTACCGCTTCCCGGTTTGTAGAAGATTTCAGCCGAGATTAGTTCAGCATCGGTCAGGCCCTGAATCTGATGTTTTACGGTTTGTCAGCACCTTGGTCGCAACGGGTGCTAACAAACGGGTCGACTCCTGGGAAACTATGATTTTTAGGCTTATGATTTTCCATGATGAGCGTAATACGGGGCGATGCGCTCAGTAAGGCATTGACCATGTCACAACAACCTGCCCCTGGTTATTGTACAGATTCAGGTCGTCGCCGTTTAGCTGATACGTATAGCACTCCGTCCCGCTCGGCAATGCCAGGCAGAACACAAAATCGTTAGTTGTGTACCAGGTTACGCCCTGCTGTTTCCAGTCTTCAATGGTTTTGTCAGGCTCTGGCTGGGGATTATCGTGGGGGTTAGAGGGAAAAAATACCATCTTGTAGCCATCAATACGACCATCGGGTAATAGCTTTTTAAATCGTTTGGTCAAGAAACCGCCACTAGCTTCTTTGGTCATCCAGTTTCCTACTACGTTTGGGTCATGCCCCCGGTTCTCGGGTAGCGGCTCCGCTGGCTGCGGTGCTTCGGGATTTTCTGCCGGTACCAGGCCATATTGGCTGCTGCGATTGAAGACGCTACTGACCTCCAGCCCGTTGTTATTCCAGGTGCAGGCCATCGTCTGACCAGTCCGCACGAAGACAAACCGGGTTGGTTGTGGGTCAGTAGTTTGTCCAGTTGCCTAGTCGCCGTTAATGACGCCATTTAAGGGCATTGATTTTACGATAACCTGCCCCTCTTTCAGCATAAGGTTTCCCGCAAAGGAAGTTTCTGAAAGTGGTATCACCGACAGGGTACTCGCATACTCTTTCCCCTCAATGCGCAGCATTCCAGTCCAGACTCCGGCAAATTCAGCATCCGTAGAATTGCTCGAACAACTCAGTAGTATCATAAAGATAATCAGTAACAATAAGGGTTTCATAAGGATGATTTTCAGCATCTAAGAATAGAACGGAAAGCAAAAACAGAAATAGAATAAACACAAAATCGAAGGCCAGACCCAACACGGCACAAAGGGCAAGTCGCCAGATCAAACCAGCCTTCGATGTGTAGTAGCGCCGGAAGAAATCAAAAAAGACGTAGTAGTAGAGGCCAACCGTTGTGATGAGATAGAATAGGATCAGGTAATTGGCGTCGTCGGTGATTTTCAGCAAGGGCACAAAGACAACCGCAATCAATGTAGCCCCAATAGTGGACACTGCATTGATAACGCAATGCTCGCCGAACAGGAGCTTCTGCTTTCGGAAGATGCGATACGAAATCAGGCTGGTAAAGAGAATGCCAAACAGAGAAGTATAGTCGGAGGTAGTCTCGTAAAATGGCCCGAAGGAATCGAGTGTCTGCGCCCACAGTTTATCGTCAGCAGTAGCCGTCGACGACAAATTCCTGACTTCCATAGGCGTCGAACTCATCAGGCCATAGTCGAGCCGTCTGGATACCCAGAACATACAACCAACGGCCACCGCTACCAGCGCAAATGGTGAACCATAGCGCACACGCCGACCAGCCAGGTAATCAGAAACCACCGTTCCGGGCCTGAACAGAATCTCTTTAAGTGTAAATACCTCCTTGTTTTCGTAGAGCTTATGCTTGTCTATCAGATGCTCTTTTAATTCGCGGAGACTGTATCGGTGAGTACTGGCTTTTTGCCCGCACTCAGGGCAGAAAGTGCCTTTGTAGCGACGGTTACAATTCAGGCACTTTACATTGGTCTGTGGCTTCATCAGGTGGTTCGGCAAGCAGGTAGCAACAAAAATAGAGACCTGATTCTGGTCACTTATTCGTTATAAACCATGATTTTCGTCATTGTCTATAGCAATCAGCCATTTTTGACGTGAGAGATCAAATGGTAAGAATGGTCAATCCAGGCTGTGAATTTGTAGGCGCGCCTACTTAACAGCATCGGTCCCCGTCACCCGCATTTACACCATTTCTGGTCACCAGAAATGCCTTCAGATGTCCGTGTTCAGGTAGAGCCAGAAGGTATGATAAGGGGCTGTCGGCGTTTGAGGCCTGCATTCAGGTAATTCCGCGCGGGCACTTCCACGAAGCGATACGTTAGGGCGGAAACAAGCAGCACAATCAGTACATAGACCAGGCAGGTTACGGGGCCTTCCAACCCATATACCACCGGAGCAGGTAGGGCAGGAAACTCCATCTGTGGTTTCGAGAGCTCGTCAACGGCCAGAAACGTGAACATAACGGGGACGTGCGTCATGTAGATGGAATACGACAAGTCGCCTAAGCGCTGGAACTGGCGCGTTTGGAGCAGATTAGCCAGTTGACCGGTGTTGTATACCGCACTCAGAATCAGCCCCGGAAATGCCCAGACCGTCCATAGATCGGGGATGTTCAGGTGCCAGGCTACCAGCAATCCCAGCATCAGTACCACAAACACCACTCCCTGACCCAGTACCCGCGCTCCCCAACGGAACTGGTAAGCATCGTGCAGCACCATTCCGAGAACAAACCCCGCCAGGCACCGCAGGAGACTGTCGGGGAAGACGACCTCATCAATGATATGATGCATGGGGGGAAGCCAGGGCTTCTGAAGCAGGACTTCACTCAATGGCTTACTCAGGTAGGTATATAACCCCAAAACACCCAGCAGTAAAGCTACTTTCCCCATTAACGGCATCCGCCGGAACCCCAACATCAGTACCGGAAACAGCATGTACAAAAACCACTCGCTGCCAATAGACCAGGCCGGGAGGTTCCAGGTACCTGTCCAGGCCTGATTGAATCCGTGTAACATCAGCAGGTGCAACGGAATAGTTCCCAAATCAAAAACCATCTGAGATTCAGCATCCTGCGGGCGGTGATTGATGGGCACAAGAAGAACATAAATCCCTACCACCCACAGGAGCATGAGCAGATGCAGGGGGTAAATCCGCGCGAATCGGGCGGCCATGTATTGCCGAAACGAGGTAGTGGTTACCTTCTCTGCGAACCAGCCGCCGTAAACGTAAGTCATAATGAAGCCACTGAGAATGAAAAAGAAATCGACCATCAAGGCCCAGTGCCGGTGTAGTTGGGTAATGGCGGGGTCAACGATGGGCATAACCATCATATTGAAGTGGAACACAACCACCAGCAGAGCGGCAATTCCCCGTAGCGGTGTCAATGTGGTAATGTAGGCAGGTTTCATAGGGGTGCATTTCAAAAATACCAGTATCTTGTTGACATAGCCTCAAAAAGCCCTTGTTCCCATGACCAGAGAAGAATTACATGCCCTCGTTGATGCCCGGTATGATGAGTTTCAAGCTTTGCAACAACAACCTAATTTCCTGGCCTACGAAGAGAAATTTGCCCATATCATGACCGATCTGGGTAAAGATATATTGCAGACCTCAATGGGGCCAACCCCGGTGAACCCCCGAAAAAAAATACTACACAAACCCGATTCGGAAAAATAGATATTGCACATAAT
>NZ_KB893560.1 GCF_000374085.1 Spirosoma spitsbergense DSM 19989
GGAAACGGGCATGTTCCGCTGGAAGACGACCTTCGGGGAGCGGTTATCAACCCGTTTGCTGGCCAATCAACAAGCTGAAGCTCACGTGAAGGCAAACTGCCTAAACCGATTCACAAAATTAGGGATGCCCAAAGCTGTAATGCGAGTACCTACGTAGCCATGCAACAAAGCCAACTAAAGATAAAAGATTTCACTATAATCAGATTAAATCTAATACTCAATATTGTTCTTTTTCTCCTAAAAAAGCAAAAAACGATGAATGGTTAGCCTCTCATCCTGATGCACTTTACGATACTTTCAATAAACTATTAGATTGTACAGTTCAAGTTAATGAGGACTTTAGTGATTGGCTTCCAAAGTCGGTTTTTAGAAATGAAGTTTACGCAAAGATTCATTATCCTCTTCTAATACTTCAAAATGATTTATACGAAGCTTCTCAAGATGGAGAAATTATTGACATACAAAAAAAGAAACATATAATATATGAGTTTAATAGGTTCCAAGACCAGCCTGAAACTCTACTTATTGACGTAATATCAGAGGATTATTTAAAGGATTATATCAAATTACTAAAAACTGACATGGAAAGTCTGAAAAAATATTATGTAAAATATTATAAGAATAAAACAATCGTTCCGATTGATAAAAATGAGTTCGAGAAGCTTATGCCTGATACAGAATAGACTATTATCGTTTAAATGCTGGGCACAAAAAAGGACTTTACTATATCGTTACCTAACTGAAACAGCCTTATAATACCACGTTTTATAAGGCACGAAGGCGGTGGCTAAGCAAAAAAGGTATTATTTTAATAAAGCATGGAAACAGCATATTTTTCAGGAATTAGACAGGCTATCATTAATGAACTTGACCTAGCAGAAAAATCTATTAAAATAGCTGTTGCTTGGTTTACTAGCCAAGAACTATTCGAGAAGATTATCGAGAAAAAATCTGCCGGTTTGGATATACAGATTATAATACTAGATGACTATATTAATAATAGAGTTGATGGATTAGATTTTCAAAAATTCATTGACATGAAAGGAAAGTTAATGTTTTGCCATCCCGACAAGCCAATTCATCATAAATTTTGTTTAATTGATGAAGATGTTTTAATAAATGGGTCATATAACTGGACATATTTTTCTGAGAAAAGAAATTACGAAAACATAGTAGTTACAAAAGGCAATAAGCATATCATTAGTCAATTCTCGGAATTTTTTCTAAAGTTATGTTCCACATTAGATATAGTTCAAGGAAAAATCGAAAGGAAAGTAATGCCCGAAAGCACTCATGAGAAAGGTGGTATTAACGAATATATAATCTATGATCTTCAATACAAGAACGAAAAAAATGACCCACCCGTAATTTTTGAAATTGCACCAAATTTATTGACTGATTCAAAAATGTTAGTTAGTAAGGAGCAAGATGTACTTGCTCTTAAAATGGAGAAAAAGGCAAGCTTATCCCTAGGTATGATTGCTATAATTGGCGGGATATCAGGGAAATTTTTAAGGTTTATAGAAAAAAACCAAGTAGTACCTTGCAATAAAACAATAACACTAAACAGTGGCTTTGATAACATGAGTATTGGTAATGTCATTATTTGTAGTACTGAAGATAATATTGATGTTAATAACCATCTTCAATTTAAGGTAACAGGCTTCATACCTGATATTGCTGGAAAATCTAGCATGACTGTAACTTTACACTTAGATGAAACTGGCAAACTAACTGTATCCGCTCACAACAATGATACAGCAGAAGTATTTGTTCAAACTTATGAGAATAACAGCTTGGTTTATTAGTTTGCTGTCAATTTTTGTTGTTTTCTTTATCAGTAAAATTTACCTCCAGGTGCTTCATGAAATACATCTAATATGATATATTTCATGTATAATATTGTTTAACAGTGCCATATAATATTGTACTTTATTGAAGCTTATGATTTCTGGTTGTTTTGCTGTTATCAAAGATATTTAGCACAAAATTGGGTAGTCAGTTACTCTACTTGTGATTTGTCAGGTTTAAATATCGATCTAGGATTATCTGCTCATTCTGTAATTGTATTAACTTTAACTGGATACAGAATGTGGTCAGGTAATGACTGTATGAATAGGTTTAGGTACCTAAATAAATGGGTTTTGTCATACCGTATCGAATACCATCCCGAATAGTTTTTTGGGATTTGGTGAACGTCGGCCATCCACTCGCTACTGTCTCTAGCGCGTAAATGGCGGTCTGCTCATCCAGTCGGCCCGCTCCTATGTATCCACCTGCTACCGTTGCCGCTTTCAATAATGTTTCGTGCCGTTGCCCCTCACCAGCGGCTTGTGTGAAGCGTATCAGCCGGTTTTGTAGTTCATCCTCATATAGCCCCTTAAGGCGACTCTGAACGGCCGAATTACTCCAGGTGGGGTGGGATTGAGGTTTAGGTAAGTCGTGCCATTCAAAAAGCATCACTTTGTCAGACTGGTACGGGGCAGGGTCGTACGAGTAACCGCGTAGGCTGGCCACGTTACGGGGCTTCGTATCAATGTGAATACCGTAGTGAGCAAATACCCGTTTGAGTCGGTCAAAGTGCTGACCGTGCCGTTCGGGGTACGCTATCGGCACCAGTCCCCAATACCCTTTTCCTGATGCTGACAGGCCGCAATAAGCCACAAAGGGGAGTTTGCTAATTTGGAGTTTCAGGCTGGCATAGTTGCGTATTTGGCGGTTATCGGCCAAATCAATATCGAACTGGATCAGGCGGGTATGACTACCCGGCACTAGGTCGGATTCTTTCCGGTAGGTAAATACCCCACTTGGGGTAATAGCGGGCAAGGTGGCTTTGATGCTATCACGTAGGACCTTATCATCAACTAGCCGCAAGGCTTCAATCTTAGGGCGGTGCTTTTCCGAACGAATCCAAGTAAGCAGGTTAATCGTTACGGGGTTGGCGGGGGTCTCATAGTTTTTGAAACAACTAACCGATACATTCAGCACGTCTTGTGTTAGTTGGTAAGTAGGCATCTTTATGTCGGATAGGTCAGTCATTGCTAACTGCCAAAGCAGGTGCTAGACATATTTTAGCAGTACAGAAAGTGTCTGCCAACTGCCAAAGGCCATATAGGGGATTTGGCAGTTGGCAGACACTTTTTTAGTCAATCGGCGTCAATTGGTAAAACTGATCGCGTCCTTTGCGAAACTCATCCAATCGAACGGAGCGGCTTTCCTCATCGAACATGGTCGGTTGTTCCTCCCGAATAGTTTTCAGCCGTTCCCGGATGGTAGCGTTTTTGGCTCTAAACTCGCTTTCTAGCGCCTTGAACACTGCTCCTTTAATCATAGGCCCATCTGTAAGCAAACTAATCAACCGGTCGGCTATATCCTCTGTATCGGCTTTTAGTTTGCGGTGGTTGATGTGTGCGGCTACCTGATCGGCTCCGGCCAAATCCAGACCGTTGGATTCTTTTCTAAATTGCAGATAGAGAGGTTCAGGTCGTTTGCCTCGCCGTAGTTTCAGATAGCGCAATCGTATCAAGTCGGTATCATTGCCGCTGGTATCTTTTTCGAAACCAATCTGTAAAACGGTGCTGGCTTTGTTGGCGGCTTCGGTGCCAGTGTGCCCTCTGGCTTTTTCGGTGCCGGGGTTCTGGTGGATAACAAGCAAAAAGGTAGCGTTATGTTTATCGCACAGATTGCCGATAAAGTCATAGAGCCGCATGGATTCTTTCGCGTCGTTAAAGTCTCCTACAGCATCGGTGACCACGTCAATCAGGACGAATAGATGCAATGCCGTAGTATTGCGAACGTGGCTAATAAACGCTTCTATAGCACCGAAACGTCGAGAGCGCTCAGTTGCTTTAATGGACGTAAAGCGAAAGTCAGCGGGTAAATCTAACAAAGAGTAACCTGCTCTTAGTTTGATTCCCTGAATAGCAAAGGGCAATTCCTCGCTCTGATTTCGTTCGGTATCGATGTAGCAGATACTAAACCGCTCCATGACTGCCCGTTCAAAATTCAGAAATTGCGGGTTATCAGGTTCACTTGTCAACATCAGCGCGGCTAAGAGTTCAGCCAGTCTTGACTTATGACTACCGTAAGCACCCTGAATGATATTGATCGTTCCGCGTCCAATAATTCCGGTATCGGCTCGACTAATCAAAGGAGGGCTAAAAACAACGGCTTTAGTAGCGGCATCCGATAAGAGCCGTTCCCGTTCCAGCAAGGGAGCTAATAATTGCTGTCTAGCGGCTTCTTCATTGTTGGTGGCGATCTGCTTCTGTAGGGTTTCTTTAATGGCATTCTCGCTCTTGTGCTGTTCAAATTGCGCTGGGTCGAACCCGTCGATATGAACGTCGTAGGGCCTATCTTTGTCGTGTTGCTGATACATAGCAATAAAGTTTTAGATGGGCCGATGCTGGCAGGCATACGGCCCTTTTTTTGAATAATCTGGCCTTAATTCTTTTTGAAGCTATCGAGATCAGGGGTAGCCAGGTGCGGAATTGGGTGCCGTTGGTGGTAAATGGGGATTGGCCTTTGAGGAATAGGTATAATATAGGATTTGAACCACGCCGTAAATTCATCAAATGAGTGAGCCACATAGATAATTGCCCCTGCATCAGTTAAGTCCGCGTGTGTCTGTTTTTGCATTTCTGACAGACGGTCTTTCCCGACTTTGACCTCGATACCAACAAATTGCCCGTTTATGCAAGCTAGCACATCTGGCAAGCCCGAAACCTGCTGACTATTGACAAACTTTTTCAAGTCGGCTCTATACGTTCCGGTGCTGTTGATTCGTGAAGCCCACCCACCGTTGGCCCGCACGTATTGGACTATACGGCGCGTTAATGCATTCGCCGTTTCGTTCCTCGGCTTGGAAGTACTTCGGGACTTGCGGGCGGTTTGTTCCGTAATGAAAGCCTGTAATTGACGGAAACCGGGGACGGGCTTATCCATGCCGGGGGTCTGGTGCTGACTCATGCTGCTGTCCCCTTTTTAGTTGGGCGGGCTGCTGCTATCACCTCAGAGCGTAGATACCGAACTTGGTTTCCAATCCGACGCGGGTTAAGAATGCCGGGGGTGGGTTTGCTCCATTGCCATACGGTGACTTTACTAACCTTCAACAAGGTGGCCGTTTCTTCGGGCGTTAAAAGTTCGTCGGCATCGGGGGCTGGAGTAATGGCCGGGCGGTGGTATTGAAAGGCAACGGCCACCGATTCAACAACCAAGTTTTTCAGTTGGTCGGGAGTTGTTAGAATGAAGTTATTTGCATCCATGTTTTTGCAAATTTTGCGTTAGACATGGGACAAAATTGGCTCACCGTTTAGGCGAAAACTTGCACATTCCGCACTGATGCGGTTAGTGCGGAATATTGATTTTAAAAAAAAGATTTGCGTCCTTGCTACCTTTGGCCGTATCGTAGTAGGTACGCTTGCTTACGGTAAATCCGTCCAACTCTTTAGTCAATATGGGTGCAACTATCTCAAAGCTGTTAGTGCGAATCTTTTTCTTATCGTATAGCCAGTCAATCCAAGCCAATACTACAAACTTTTTGAAGCCCTTTTTACTTTTTCCTGCCTCGTATTGATGCAGCACCTTAACGCATGGGGCAATATCAGTGGGATCTTTGAACAGTTCCTCAAAAGAAGTATATTGAGGTAGTAAATCCTTCGCAGGTCCTGCTGCCTTCACGCTAACAGATAGCTGACTGAATAGCTGGATAACAAAATCATAATAGAAGTAGCGAGCCGGTTTATCCTCTGGAAAATCTTTATCCTCTGTAAACGGTGGCTCGTAAAGAAATTCTTCCAGCGTCCAATCTTTAACGGCATGGAACAAGTGTTTAACCGCCCGTCTTTCGGTCACTTCAAAAGCCTGCTGTTGAATCTTGGGCAGTAAATTACCCACAAGTTGTTCTAAATGGATACTGCGCCGGGCAATGAGATCTTTCGTCCTTTGTAGCCACTCGGTTGCTTTAGGCTCCCACTGCTCACGTAGTGGAGTACGATGTATTTTTGATGCACTTAATGCACTTATAGCAATTTGCTCACCACCTAAAGCCAGAAGCGGGGTTGGTAGTGTAGGTAGAGGTAAGACCGATTGCCAGTCATTAGCAGCCAATATTGAGGTCCAGGTCTGACTATTGGCGGCACGTATTGCAGTGGCGAATAGTTTGTTAAGCTGTTTCTCCGTGTAGGGCATTGTCATACTGCGATAAGTGATACAGCCCACCGTAGGTGTTCAGACCTCGGTGGGCTTTTTGAGTGAATAAGGTCAGGATACTTTGCGCAGTGGCAAGGTCGCTGCGGGCTTCTGTCCAAGATAGTGCCGCATCAGATCAAGGGTTTCTGTAGCATCAATCTTGATGTACTTCAAAAACTCGGATTCTTTCTTATGGCCGGTCAACTTCATTATTAACAGCGTCGGCATCCCCCGTTTAAACATATTGGTAGCGAAAGAACGGCGAGCCGTGTGCGTTGTGACTAACTCCCATTTTTCCACACCTGACGAAAGACCGCTACTGTAACCGTCCGACGTTTTGACTACGGCTTTACCGCCTTTTGTCACGTGCTTTAGAACGCGCTCGTTAATCTCGGTCAACTGGCAGACTTCCTTTAAGTAGTCGTTCGTTTTCTGGTTCGATATACCCGCTGGCAGACAGTTATTGTACTTGGCGAGTAGTTGCGTAACGGCATCGTTAACAATCGGAATCTGCACCCGTCCTCCTGTTTTGCGCTGGCGTAAATCAACGTACTGGTTTCCGTAGTCATCCGTTTTGATATGTTCCGGCTGCAACGTCGAAAAGTCGGAAAAGCGTAAACCAGTCCAAGCGGCAAAAATGAACAGATCGCGTACTTTCTCCAGCCGGTGTGTTTTGGTCAGGTCATAGGAGTAGATACGCTCTAACTCCGTTTCGGTTAGATAGACGTTCTCGGAATCTTCCCGCAAATTGGCAAACTTTCGGAATGCCATATTTGTGGTAAAGTCCTCATCAACGGCAGCACTCATAAAGCCTTTGACATTCTCAATATATTTGCTGACGTTGTTGGTGGCGTAGTTTTTTGCTGTTAGCCACACCGTAAATGCTTTGTAGAACCCGGCATCTATTTTGTCAAAATCAAGTGAGCGCGGGTAAGTCGCTGCGAACGCTTCCAAGCCGTTCAGCGTCGTTTTATAGCGTCGTATTGTATCGGGTGAAATAAAGCGTCCTGACCTTGCCTTTGAGCCACGTACAAGCCGGGTAGGGCAGGTATCAATATACCATCGAATGAATGCTAACAGGTCGGTCGGTTTCTGTTCCTCGGCAACGGGATTTAGAAAAGCGTCGATACGTGCCTTTACGTTTTCTTTGGTCAGTTCGATTTGCTTGGATTTCAGATCGGTAATGATGCTGCTGATAGCTGTCTCTATGTTGTTCAGGTAGTCGTTGATCTGGTCTTTGTCCAAAGCGTCAACTACGTTTTTTACCCGGCTCTTGCGGGTGTCCCAATGAGTAGGCAATACCTTAAAGCCAGTACCAATATTAATACGCTCGTTATTGAACCGAACAGCACAAGTGATTGGAGTAGGCTTCTTTGCTTTTGGGTCACGAAGCAGGTATGTAACGGGGCTGTTAGTTGTGCGTGGCATAGTCCGTATGTTCGTTTAGTTTATATACCAAATATAAATAGATATACGAAACGGTGTACGGAATGGTGTACGGAATGAGTTGATTTATTTGAATCCAGCTTAATTTTACTTAATCAGTGTAAAATGAAAAGCCGCCTATACGATTAAATAAGGCGGCTTTTTGAGTGTTTTTAGCGGACTATCGTAATGGTAAAATTAACTAGGTTTGTGTCTCGCCTTCGGCACATTACAACGGTCTGTAAGTTAACTACTTACAGACCGTTTTTTTGTTGAATCGGCGTTGATGCCAAGGGAATGGCAGATTCGTCATTCAAAATCCGTTAGCCAAGGTGCCGTCAGATATCCCTTTAAAGTGGTTTAGCGAATATACTCAAGCGATGTGCCAGCTCATTCTTCTAGAAATTAAGGCTGAATGTACTCCCGGCCTTTGGGGTGGAGAGGGCCGTGAGTTGGCCATTATGAAGTTGCATAATCTGGCGCGATAGACTTAGGCCGATTCCGGAACCTGTTTTTTTGGTGGTGTAGAACGGGATGAAAATCTGTTCCATGGCTTCTGGTTCAATGCCTGGCCCATTATCGATAACCCGAAGCACGACCCGCGCTCCTACTGATTCGGCTTCGAGCTGAATGGTTGGTTGCACTACCTCTCCCAAACTTTCCACCGCGTTCTTAATCAGATTCAGCAACACCATTTCAATTTGGGCTGCGTCAGCCCGTATGGCCAGGTTTGGCGAGGTAACCCGAACAGTCAGCTGGCACTGGGGCGCATTGGCCTGCGCTAATTGGCATACTTTGCGCAGAAAAGGCTCAACCGGCACGTCAGAAAAAACGGGTTGGGGAATGGTCGTGAAGTTCCGATATGCATCCACAAACCGCATAATGCCCTCGCCCCGCTGTTCAATTGTCGTCAACGCATCACGTAAATCATCAAGGGGGGAGGAAGGGAGAAAAAGAGAGGAGGAGAGCAATTTTCCCTCTTTCTTATCCTCCTCTCCTTTCCCCATCAAATCAATTTCCACAATATCGCGCATGGTACCAGCCAGAGATACAATGGGCGTAATGGAGTTCATGATCTCGTGCCGAAGAACTTTTGTCAGGTTTTGCCAGGCTTCCAGTTCGCGCTGTTGTAGCTCTGTTCGGATGTTTTGTAAGGAAACGACCGTGACCAAACGCCCGCGCAACCGAACCGATGTACAGCGCACCGACAGTTCACCATCGGCACCGGTCTGATACGAAACCGGGGTGGACGATGTCTTGGCCGAACTCAGCAAATGACTTAGTTCCGGGTGCGTGGCATCAAGATCATTCAGGGTGCGGAGCCGGTAAATACTGAGTAACCGGAGGGCGGCCTGATTAACTAACTCCACCTGCCCGGCGGCATCGAAGGTTAGTAGTCCGACGCCAACGTGTTGTACGATCGTGTTGACATAGTGCAGGTTTGCTTCTTTCTCAGCCCGTGCCTGCCGGAATGCATCTAGTACCTCGTTAAACTGGCTGTTGAGTTCGTGGAAAGAAGGGCCAAGATTACTGTCGGCACGGAAAGCAACGGCAAAGTCAGAGTAACGTACCGATTCCAGAAACCGGGTTAGTTTTCGGTTTAAGCTGGTAACAAACCGGTATAGACTGATAACAATAGAAAACAGGGCTACGCCTAAAGGAAAAAGCAGTAACCCATTCACCGCCTGTAGCCAATAGTATGTAAGGGCACTGACCAGAAGGATAATACTAACGATACGCCAGCCGATACCGATAGCGAACCGATTCATATTAAGCAGCAATCCAGCTAAAGGGGTACTCCAGCATCGGGACTTTGGTCCGTTCGGCTACCCGGCGCAACCGGCCGGGCAGGGCCATCAGGTAATCGCGGGCGCGCTGACCGGCATCGCTGAGGTCATTGACAGACTCGATGTTCCAGTCGACCAGCAGCGATTCGGCAATCTCGATGTAATCCATCGTTGTGTATACACCCAGACGCTGGGCGGCATCGGAAAAATGGCTGAACGTTTCGCTGATTTTTACGCCTGTTTCGCGCAGGAAGTGAGCGGGCATCACAATTTTCTTGCGCATCATATCCTCAAAAGCCAGCATCATACCAGTCGGGTCAACTTCGAGAATCTGGGACACGAATGCTTTGTAGGCCTTGGCGTGTCGTAATTCGTCGGAGGCAATGACGCCACAAATCTTCGACAACTGCACGCAGCCAGCCTGCTTGGCCAGCGTAGCCGTACGGCGGTGCGATACGTTGGTAGCCAGTTCCTGAAAGGAGGTATAAATGAAATTCCGGTAGGGGTCGCGGCCGGTGCCAATATCGAAACCGTCGGCAATCAGGTATTGGGTCGATACTTCCATCGCCCGCATATTGACCCGCCCCGACAGGTATAAAAACTTGTTCAGTAAATCGCCGTGCCGGTTTTCTTCGGCAGTCCAGCTTCTAATCCAGCGTGTCCAGCTATTGGGCTCTGCCTGATTGACGCCTTCCATATCCATCAGCCACGATTCGTAGGTGGGTAACGCTTCCTCCGTAATCGTATCGCCTACCAGCACCGCTACATAATCGTACGACAGTTCGCGGGTGCTCTCCCGTAACTGTTTTACTTCGTCCAGAAACGTTTCTCTGGTCGTATCGGGCAGAAAATCGGCGGGTTGCCAGTTTGTTTCAACGGGTTTCAAATATGCATCGATGGACGCGTCGATTTTTTCACCGACGAATCGCATAACTTCCAAACGTGTGCCAGATAAACTCATGGACTGATCAAACAAAAAAAAATGAACGACTAGTTAAATGATTGGGTAAAGTTCGACAATATAACTGATTGAATTGGGTTGGACTTCGCTTTTTCTGTGTGGAGAACCGTATCGGTGCATTAATTTTGGTGCGTCGAATCCTGACAGATTATACTGTATGAAAAAACTCCTCGATTATATACTAACCGTTATTTACCTGGTTTACTTCGGCCTGGTGCTGTGTTTTTTTCACCTGGCGCAGGTTGTTGCCTGGCACGGGTTTGGGAGACGGGCGCATAAGAAATCGGTCGACTGGATGAATGCCTTTATCGCCTATGGCTGGTATTTGACCGGTAGTACCATCCAGTTCAACGACCGGACCGATACGCCTACCGACCGACCGATTATTTTCGTGGCTAACCACCAGAGTATGTTCGATATTTCGCCTATTATCTGGTTTCTGCGCCGACACACGCCCCTTTTTGTATCGAAAATAGAGCTGGCTCACGGCATACCGGGAATTTCCTACAATCTGCGTAAAAGTGGAGCGGCCCTCATCAATCGGAAAGACTCAAAGCAGGCTATCGTAGAAATTGCCCGTCTGGGAAAACTTATCAAGGACACTAACCATTCGGCGGTGATTTTTCCGGAGGGGACGAGAAGCCGCGCTCCCAAAGATGGAAAAACATATTCTGCCGCCTATCCTATGCGCCCGTTTGTGGCGGGTGGCGTTGCCACACTGCTAAAACGGGCACCTAATGCGCTGGTGGTTCCGGTTGCCATTCGGGGCACGGGCCACTTCAACCCCACAGGCTTGTTTCCACTCCGGTCTTTTTCGCAGATGTCGTGGCAGGTGCTGCCCGGCATTGAACCCGCCAACCGCTCGGTGGATGAAGTCGTGCAGCTAGCCCGGACAATGATTGCCCGGGAGTTAGGGCAACTTGAGGAGGAGTAATAGGGCCTAAGTTAACGCGGTTTCTTGTTCATTAGAGCCCGAACTTCTCCAGCCGCCTATAAAGTGCCTGCCTCGACAAGCCCAGTTCCCGGGCTACATCGGTGATGCTGCCCCGGTGTTTCTGCATCGCCTGTTGAATCAGTTGGCGTTCCATATCTTCCAGTTGCAGCGTTTCGTTAACCGGTGATGCCGCGGCCGACCCATTTTTGAAGATAAAATGGTCGGGTTCCAGCAAGACTCCCGAATTTTCATTTGTTGGAACCTCGCCAGGTCGGGCCACGTCAGGCCGGTCCATACCAGGACGGGCAAGGATAACGGCTCGTTCGATGGCATGTTGTAACTCACGCACGTTACCCGGCCATTGATATTGCTTCATATCGGCCAGTAAGGCCGGACTCAGGCCAGAAACGGGCCGGTTGTACTGCTTCGCGTATTTTTTCAGGAAATGGTCAGCTAATGGCCCAATGTCGGAGGGGCGGCTACGCAAGGGGGGTAAGTTAAATTCAATCGTGTTGATTCGGTACAGTAAATCCTGCCGGAACCGAACCGTCGGACCGTCCCGGGAACTTACCCGTTCAGAGATGTCGGCGTTAGTCGCGCAGATGAGCCGTACATCAATCGGGCGGGCTTTGTTCGAGCCAACACGCGTTACCTGACGGTGTTGCAGTACGGTGAGCAGTTTGGCTTGCTGCGATGCGCTCAGGTTTCCAATTTCGTCCAGGAAAATAGTGCCCCCGTTGGCTTCTTCAAAGCGTCCGGCCCGGTCGTCGCGGGCATCGGTAAAGGCTCCTTTCACGTGGCCGAACAACTCACTTTCAAACAAGCTTTCGGTCAGGGCACCCACGTCAACACTCACGTAAGGTTTGTTGTGCCGGTTCGACTGGTCGTGAATAGCGCGGGCAATCAGGTCTTTCCCGGTGCCGTTTTCGCCCAGAATCAACACATTGGCATCGGTGGGAGCGACCTGGGCAACTGTATCCAGAATAGGCCGCATGGCTGCCCCGATGATACCAGACTGCTTACCGGTTTTTCGGGCTGAGGAACCCTGCCCATCTGCCTCAGGCTGATTTTTATCTACTTCCCCTTTACGGACAGCCCCGCGAATAGTGTCCAGAAACTTATCGTTTTGCCAGGGTTTCAGCACAAAATCAACGGCACCGGCTTTGATCGCCCGCACGGCCATTTCAACATCGCCATAGGCGGTAAACAGCACAACCCGCGCTTTGGGGTCGAGGTCCAGAATACGGTCGAGCCAGGCAAAGCCTTCGCGTCCGCTGCTCACATCCCGCTGAAAATTCATGTCGAGTACAATGGCATCGTATCGATTGTTATTGAGCAGGAACGGCAGTTTTTCGGGGTTTTTTTCAATATCTACCGAGCCAACGTGCCGTTTGAGCAATAATCGGGCAGCCAGCAACACGTCTGGGTCGTCATCAACGAGTAAGAGTTTGGCATCTTGCATAGTATAAAGATAACGGACTGGCGAATTTGTTGCACGCCGACCTCGATTCAAGAACGAATTACGGTTTTCTTCCGTACTTTGATTCTCAAATTGTCGTAAATGGTCATTATTATCATTAGGTGGTCATTAATAGTCATTGAGTTGTCATTGTTGGTCATTAATTGGTAATCTTGGGCAGTAATGACGGCGAAGCGTAAGGACCAGTAATGACAGCAAAGTATAATGACAGCGAAGCGTAAAGACCGCCAAATGAATGATTCTCTTCCTGATCGTTGGTTTTATGGGCTTGTAGCCGTTGGTGTACTGCTGAACATGACGGGGCTGTTTCCGCCCATCATGGAACTTGACGGAGCACTGTATGCCTGTATTGCCAAACAGATGGCGCAAACGGGTGATTTTGTCAACCTCTACGCAGTAGGTACCGATTGGCTCGACAAACCTCACTTCCCGTTTTGGGTCGCGGCCCTGAGTTTTCGGGTTTTCGGTATCAATACCTTCGCATACAAGTTTCCGGCCCTGCTTTTTTTTCTGGGCAGTGTGGCTTACACCTATCATTTTGCCCGGCTGGTTTACCCGAAGATAGTAGCACAAGTGGCTTCTCTGGTGCTGTTGACAGCGTTTCACGGCGTTTTATCCAACAGCGATGTGCGGGCCGAACCCTACCTGATGCCGCTTATCATCGGGGCTGTGTACCATTTCTGGCGGGTGTTTAAGGGTACACCCGCCAGCAACTTCCATGTGCTGGTGGGCTCTCTCCTCACGGGCTGCGCCCTGATGACCAAAGGTGTTTTTGTACTTATCCCCATTGGTGCAGGTTTGGTCTTGCACTGGATACTGATCGGCCATTGGCGCGAATTACTGAAACCACGCTGGTACGTGGCTGTTGCGCTGTCATTCGTTTTCACTCTCCCTGAGGTTTACTGCCTGTATCAACAGTTCGATTTGCACCCGGAGAAGGTAATCTTTGGCCAAACAGGCGTATCGGGTATCCGTTTTTTCTTTTGGGATAGTCAGTTTGGGCGATTCTTCAATACAGGTCCTATCAAGGGAGAAGGCGACAAGTTTTTCTTCGTCCATACCCTGCTGTGGGCATTTATTCCCTGGTCGTTACCCCTGTACGCGGGGGTAGGAAAAGCATTGGCGGGACTGTTCCAACAACGAAAACAGTTCTTTAACCAGCCGGGTCCTGAGTATGTATCACTCGGTTCCGGGCTGGCTACCTTTGCCCTTTTCTCCCTGTCAGGTTTTCAGCTACCCCATTATCTGAACATCGTTTTTCCTTTCTTTGCCATCCTGACAGCGCAGTTTTTAGTTGGTCTGAAACCAATTGCCCTGCAACGGTGGGCTATTGCTCAAACCATCATCGGACTATTGCTGATTGCGGTAATGGCCTGGCTGCTGAACCTGGTACAACCGGAACATCGTCAACTGGCCCTGGCATTCATGCTGGTTAGTGCCATTAGTGCCTTTCTGCTCTTCCGGCAAAATAATTTAATGGGGTTAACGGGTCGGATGGTTGGGGTTATGTTCGTGCTGGCCAGTGCATTGAACTTGTTTTTATACCCTACTTTTCTGCGTTATCAGGCCGGTAGTGCAGCCGCCGACTATGCAAATACTCAGCCGACCACAGCCAGCCACTCAACCATTTTGTATGAACCTGGTACGGGCGTGGGGGGCGGTAGTTTCTGGTCGTATGAATTTTATGCAAAAGCCCCTACGCAGTATGCCCGCACCGATTCTACCCTGAGTGCGCAGCTACAGACAGGTTCCCAACAGGTATTTACATCGGCTGAACTGGCCGATTCCCTTAGCAATCGGGGCTTCACCGTTCGTACGCTGGCCGTGTTCCCCTATTACCACGTTAGTCAGCTGACGTATGATTTCCTGAATCCTACCACCCGGTCCCAAACGCTGTCGGCTTACGTGCTCGTGTCAATTGCAAATGAGTAAATCGTGAATGAGCAAGGGGCATACCGGCCTGACCTGCGTTCCAAAAACGGACATTTTCCGTCCGAAAGCGGACAGGTATACAGCCTTTGTATCGCTTAATAAACTGATAGTCAAAGGCAAGATCTAACTGGCATGACTATTGGCACAAGACCTTTTGAGCAATGAGTTCAGGATTGAATAACACGGCCTCCAGACTATTCACTCATTCACTCATTCATTAAATCACTCATTGAACAATGGATCGCGTCTTACCTAAACGATTTTGGACAACCCAACGCATGGCTCTATTCGGGGGCAGTGCGCTGATTCTGGGCTTATTGGTGTATACGTTCTTTTTTACTGACCGCCGGTCGAAACTGAACGTTGAAAAAGATAAAATAACTGTCTCGACCGTCTCAACCGGACCATTTGAGGATTTCATTGCCGTAACCGGTGTAGCACAACCGCTGAAAACAATCCGGCTCGATGCCATTGCCGGCGGTTATGTTACCGAGAAACTCGTAGAAGGTGGTACCAAAGTAAAGCAGGGCGATGTATTGCTGCGCCTGGAAAACCAAACCCTGCGACTCAACTTTCTCCAGTCAGAAACCGAAGCCAACCGGCTGGTGAATGACTTGCAGAATACCCGGCAACGGCTGCGTGTGGAACGGTTTTCCCTGCGCAAAACGCTGTCGGACCTCGATTTTCAGATCAATCAGGCCAAAGACGTGTTCGACCGGCAGGCAACTTTATACAACCAGAAAGTTATTTCGGCCCAGGAATACACGAAAGCCAAACTGGATTACGAACGGCTGATTGAACAACGGAAAATTGAGGTCGAATCCCAGAAGTACCAGGATGACAACGCCCGTACGCAGATTAAACTGCTGGAAGGTACGCTGGCCCGTACGCAGAAAAACGTGGCGCTCTGGCAGCAAACGCTCAATAACCTGGTGGTGAAAGCGCCCGTGTCCGGCCTGTTATCATCTATGGATATTGAAGTTGGCTCAAATATCAACCAGGGGCAGAACATTGGTCAGATTGATGATCTCAACGGGTTTAAAATGCGGGTTGGTGTCGATGAACACTACAATAACCGCCTGTTTACGGGGCTAACCGGCTCCTTCGAGTATAACGGACAACAGCACGAACTGGAAGTTACCCGCGTTTATCCAGAATCCCGTAATGGCCGTATCGATGTGGATATGAAGTTCCTGAAAGAAGCCCCCAAAGGACTCAAGCGCGGTCAGTCGACGCCCATCCAGTTAGAACTGGGGAAAGCGGCCAAAGCCACGCTGTTGCCCGTTGGCGGTTTCTTCTCCGATACGGGTGGAAACTGGGTCTACGTCGTGAGTAAGGCCGGCAACCGGGCAGTGAAGCGAAACATTACCCTGGGTCGTAAAAATCCCGAATATTACGAAGTGCTGGAGGGGCTCCAACCCGGCGATCAGGTCATTACGAGTAGCTACGAAAATTTTGGTGACAATGAGGTATTGGAGTTTTAACTTCTAGATTTTAAATCCCCGTTCAGACATTTTTACAGATCATGATCCAAACACTTAATCTTCAGAAACTCTTCGCTACCGAAGAAGTAGAAACCACCGCCCTAAATGGTATTAACATGGAGGTGAAAGATGGCGAGTTTGTGGCCATCATGGGACCATCCGGCTGTGGCAAATCGACCCTGCTCAACATCCTGGGCCTACTTGATAATCCCAGCGACGGAGAGTACAATTTTTACGGAACGGCGGTAGCCAACATGACCGAACGGCAACGGGCACAGCTGCGCAAAGGCTCCATCGGCTTCGTGTTCCAGAGCTTCAACCTGATTGACGAACTGACCGTATACGAGAACGTAGAACTTCCGCTGCTCTACCTGAAAACCCCCGCCGACGAGCGTAAAAGCCGGGTAGAAACGGCACTGGAGCGGATGGGTATCATGCACCGACGCAACCACTTCCCGCAGCAGCTATCGGGTGGTCAGCAACAGCGTACAGCCATTGCCCGGGCGGTGGTAGCCAAACCCAAGCTGATTCTGGCCGATGAACCGACGGGTAATCTCGACTCGAAAAATGGCGAGGAGGTGATGAAAGTACTGAGCGAACTGAATGACGAAGGCACAACCATCATTATGGTAACCCACTCACCCTACGATGCTGGTTTCGCGCATCGGATTGTAAACCTGTTTGATGGGAAAGTGGTAACGGAGAATTTTCATGTGTAGCATCATTACCCGAATGAGATTATGAAAACTCTGCTTCTCGGTCTGCTACTAACCAGTTTTACAATGCTGGCGCAGACACCTGCACACTCAAATTTGAATACGTCGGTTAACGACAACGGAAAAACGTTCTCGATCCAGATTGATGGCGACAGTAATGGTAAGGCCGTCCATTATAAGCGAACATTCGATGTAGCTGGTATGAGCCAGGAACAAAAAGAAGCGATGAAAAACCGGGTGCTGGATTCGCTGGGTCTGGGGGAGGAACCACCCCGACCGGCCCAGCCAAATACACCGATGACCTCAGGCGTGGAGAAGGTTAGTTTCACCTGCCCGACCTGTACAGGGAAAACCAAAATCAGCATCAGCGGAAACGGATTTTCGGCAGAGCGCGAGATAGAGGACGATAAAAATAAACCGGCGTTTCCGTTCGATCTGGAAATACCGCCGGGTGCTTACCGGTATGAGTACCGGCAGAATGATGTGCTACAGATGCAATTGCCCTTTTTGGTGAAAACCGGTCAGAAAAACACGGTGCAGGTGAAGTAAGGGAATTTATAGGAAGGTGTTCAAATCCAGTTGCAGCAATTCGGAGAATGATGATTCGGTTGGTAGCCCACCATCGCCGAAGCAGTATCGAAACCACTGTTTGGTTTTGTAATTGTAAACGAATCCTTCGCGGATGCCATACAGATCGTTGTCAATCAATTGAACAACTTTCTTCATATCGTCCTTTTTTCCTTTGCTTTTACAGACCTCAATAATGATCGGCGTTTCGTCGGTATTGTTGTCAACTAGTGACAGATCAGGAACAGGACTGGCTTTTGCATCATCGAGCATTGTTTCAGGAAGTGGTTCCAGTTGAATCGTCTTCTGATGATAGTAGCGAATGCCCAGACCAATTGTCAGTTTGGAAATAATTCGCTGATGATCAGCAGGAGCCCAAACGCCTTGATCTTCATGGGCAAGCGAGGGTAAGGTCGATGGGGGAAAATACATAGCTGGTTATTGATTTACACAAACTTACCCAAAAGCACCATGTTTCGCAACTACCTCAAAGTCGCTCTCAGAAGCCTGCTGAAGCAAAAACTCTACTCCGGTATCAACGTGTTTGGGCTGGCGCTGGGTATGGCCTGTGCGCTGCTCATTGGCCTTTGGGTACACGACGAACTTAGCTACGACCGTTTCCTGCCTGATGCCGACCGTATCTGTTTTGTGCGGGTAAACTTTCCGTACAATGGCGATACTACAACAAATTCGGTAACACCGGGCCCACTACAGGAGGCCATTGCGCAGAGCGTGCCGGAAGTGGCGGCTGTAACCAAAATCAACTACGGCCCCGAATACCTGGTTAAAGCGGTCGACAGTCCGTTTGGCGAAAAATCCACTAAAGAAAAGGGGCATTTTGCTACGGCTGACTTTTTTGGTGTGTTCGATCTACCCGTCGTTTATGGTAATCCTAAAACGGCACTAGCCCAAACCAATCAGATTGTTATTACCCGAAAATTGGCGGAGAAATTCTTTCCGAATGGCCTGGCAATCGGCAAAACGCTGCAACTCGATAACAAAAAATTCTATGTAGTGGGTGCCGTGATTGACGATCTCCCCGCAAACTCGACCCTGCAATTCGACTGGCTGGTTAACTGGAAGGTGCAGGAAGAGGACTGGATGAAAACGTGGGGTAATAATTCGTTTCAAACGTTTGTACGGTTGAACCCCAATACCACCCTGGAGCAGACCGAAGCCGTCATGAGTACTGTTTATCCGCGTTTCGCGGGGAAAAACTTTGAAACGGCTCGCCCTACACTACAACCCTTCACGGATTATCATCTTTACTCCGAATTCAAAAAGGGCAAAAGTGTTGGCGGGCGCATTGAGTACGTCCGTATTTTCTCCATCGTTGCCCTGTTTATTCTGCTGATTGCCTGCATCAATTTCATGAACTTAGCCACGGCCCGCTCAGCCATGCGGGCGAAGGAAGTAGGGGTTCGGAAAGTAGTAGGAGCTGGGCGCACCTCACTGGTTGGGCAATTCCTGAGCGAGTCGGTATTAACGAGCCTATTGGCCGTTTTGCTGGCTCTGATACTGGTTTGGCTGGTGCTGCCAACATTCAATGCTCTATTCGATAAACAGCTCGCTCTTGACCTGACCGAACCAGTTTTGTGGCTCACTATTCTGGGCCTGGTATTGATCACCGGGTTTGTGTCGGGCAGTTATCCAGCCTTGTTTCTGTCGTCGCTGCAACCGATCAAAATTCTTAAAGGTCGATTGCAGTTTGGTGCTGGACCGGCCCTGTTTCGTCGGGCATTAGTAGTGTTTCAGTTTTCGCTGTCCATTTTCCTGATTGTCGGGATGCTGGCCGTTGGTCGGCAGATGGATTATCTGCGTACAAAAAACCTGGGTCTCGACCGGGAGAATGTAATTTATGTACCGCTGGAAGGGGATATTGCGCAACCGAAACGAATAGAAGCATTTCGGCAGGAAGTGATGGGCCAGCCATCTGTTTCGGCGGCAACCACCTCCATGATGCTTCCGATAAACGTGCAAAGTACATCGGGCGACCTACAGTGGCCCGGCAAAGATCCCAACTTGCAAACTAACGTTTCCTGCATGTTTGTGGGTGGTGATTTTGTCCGGACCATGAACATACAACTACTCGATGGCCGCGACTTTCGACTAAATAGCCCTGCCGACACGTCAAATTACCTCATCAATGAAGCAGCCGCCAAACTGATGGGAATGAAAAAGCCCGTTGGTGAAGAGGTTCAATTCTGGCCAGGTAAAGGCAGAATCATTGGGCTGATGAAAGATTTTCATATTGGCTCTATGCATCAGGCCATCACCCCGTTGATCTTGGCCTTCGATGCCCGCAATACAAGTTACCTGCTGGTAAAAACCAACTCCAGACAAACCACCCGCGCCATTGCCGATCTGGAACGAATAACCAAACAGTTCAACCCCAACTATCCCTTCACGTACCACTTTCTGGATGAAGATTACGAGAAACTTTACCGCAATGAACAGCAGGTTAATACACTCGTTAATTATTTCGGATTACTCGCCATTTTGATTTCATGCCTGGGCCTGTTCGGGCTGGCTGCATTTACCGCCGAGCAGCGCACGAAGGAAATAGGCGTGCGTAAAGTACTGGGTGCAAGCGTTGCCAGTATCGTTGGACTGCTCTCCAAAGACTTCCTGAAATTAGTAGTGATCGCCCTCCTCCTGTCCTCACCTCTGGCGTGGTGGGCAGTGAGCAAATGGCTGGGTACGTTCGTCTACAGTACCCCGCTAAACTGGTGGGTGTTCGCTTTGGCGGGTCTGCTAGCGGTGGGCATCGCGCTGTTGACGGTCTCGTTCCAGTCGATCAAAGCCGCCCTGATGAACCCCGTCAAATCACTCCGTTCCGAATAAACACCTACAACCATGTTTCGCAACTACCTCAAAATCGCCTTCCGCACACTCTGGAAAAACCGGACGCATACACTCATCAACATTGTGGGCCTGTCCGTAGCCTTTGGCACCTGCGTACTGCTGTTTCTGACCGCCACGTTTGAGCTATCATTCGACCGTTTTCATGCCGATGGCAACCGCATCTTCCGGCTTAATTTTCTGGAATCCAACCGCGATGGGACCCCTAGCCGTAGTGCCACCATGGCTTACCCGATGGCAACGACCATTAAAGCCGAGTTTCTGGAAATAGAAGGGGTAACGCGATTCTTCAACAGCAATTCGAGCGTTCGTCGGAATGAACAGACCTACAGCAAGAGTGTGCGGATGGTGGATGCCGATTTTCTGCGCATGTTCACTTTTCCGCTGTTGAAAGGCAACCCGCAAACGGCCATGAACAGCCTGAGCGACATTGTCATCAGCCAGACTATGGCAAAGGATATGTTCGGGAAAGAGGACCCGGTGGGCAAACCCATTCAGTTACGCATGAACGGAAACTGGCAAACGTTTAATGTTTCCGGTGTCGTCACGGATTTTTCAGAAAACTCCACCCTTCAGTACGATGCCCTGATTCGTAGTGAAAACGCGGGCGATTACCAGGAATTCAAAAGTCGTTGGGACCATGGTAACCACGACGTATACGTTAAACTGAAAGCCGGTACCGATCCGCAGACGCTGCAACGGCGAACCCAGGCATTCGTGGATAAATACTTCGCGAAAGACAACGAAGAAAATAAGGCGCAGGGCTACCCGAAAAATGAACTTGGCTTTCAGCGGAGCCTCCTGCTGGAATCGCTGGCCGATATTCATTTCGATACGGAAACCATGAACGGTCACGCCATCAGCCGGACGTACGTGTACACACTGATGCTGGTGGGATTATTCATTCTGGCTATCGCCTGCATCAATTTTATTAACCTGACCATCGCTCAGTCACTCACCCGGGCGCGGGAGGTGGGCGTTCGTAAATCGCTGGGCGCGCAACGGGGGCAGCTGTTCGGCCAGATCTGGGGCGAAACCATCCTGCTTTGTCTGGTTGCGCTGCTGCTGGGTTTGGGGATGGCTTTCCTGGTTTTACCAACGTTCAATCAGCTATTCAGAAGTCATTTGCTGCTGGCCGATTTCCTGAAGCCAACCACGTTAATCGCTACAGGACTGGGCTTTTTGCTCATCACCCTGGTGGCAGGCGGGTACCCGTCCTGGTTTGTGACGCGCTTCAACGTCGTGGATGTGCTGAAGGGTAATGGCGCAGCCCTCCGGGGTAAATCGAGCCGACCGGGTTTGTTGCGCAATTCGCTGATTGTTACTCAGTTTGCCATTGCCTGCCTGCTCATTATTTCTACGCTGATTGTGCGGCAGCAGATCAGTTATCTCCAGCAGAAACCGATGGGGATGGATAAAGAGCAGGTGGTGAGCATTCCGGTTGGCAACGAACTGAACGGTAATGCCGCGCTGAAAACCATGCGCGACCGGTTAGCCAGCCAGCCGAACATTGTAGCCGTATCGGGAACGGGCGTTAATATTGGTGCGGGCCTGGATGGTAGTTCATCACGAACGATGTTTGGCTTCCTCTACGGCAAACACGACGTCACCTGCGACTGGCTTCGAGTGGATACGGATTACCTGAAAACCATGGGTATCAAATTACTTCAGGGGCGTGATTTCAGCACAACGTTCGGTACCGACAGCAGTTCGTCCGTACTCATTACCCAAAGTATGGCAAAAGCCCTTGGGGAGAAAAATCCGGTTGGTAAGTTCATCAAACCCGATGAAAAATCGTTTCAGATTATTGGTGTTGTCTCGGACTTTAACCTGTATTCGCTGCATCAGGAAGCCAAACCCATAACCCTACAGATGCAGTCGGCCAGCCCGGTTGATTACATACTGATTCGGGTAAATCCGCAGAACCTGACGGGTGCCATGGAAACCATCAAAGCGGCCTGGAAAACCGTAGCCCCGAAGCAGGAGTTTATCGGCTCTTTTCTGGACGAGAATACCGAACGCTGGTACAAAAAAGAGCAGCGGCTGGCCACTATTTTCTCCTCGGCGGCCGGGGTTGCCATCCTTCTGTCGTGCATGGGTTTGTTTGCCATTGCCCTGATTTCGATTCAGCAGCGGACCAAAGAGATTGGGGTGCGTAAAGTACTGGGCGCGTCGGTGGGTAATATCGTCACGCTGCTCTCCAGAGACTTCCTCAGACTGGTGCTGGTAGCTATCGTCATTGCCAGTCCCATTGCCTGGTATCTTATGAACCAGTGGTTGCAGGACTTTGCCTACAAAATTGACATCGAGTGGTGGGTGTTTGCGCTGGCGGGCCTGATTGCCGTGGGTATTGCCCTGCTGACAGTAAGTTTTCAAAGCATAAAAGCTGCGCTGATGGATCCGGTGAAATCATTACGGAGTGAGTAAACTTTCCGTAGGCGGACGACTACACGTCCCGGATTTAAATCGTCCGTTTACGGAATAAATACAATACAACGATGTTCAGAAACTACCTCAAAATTGCCTGGCGGAATCTGGTTCGCAACCGGGCCCTGAGTACCATCAACATTGTTGGGCTGAGCGCGGGCTTGACGGCGGTGATGTTCATTCTGCTGTTTGTACAGGACGAGGTGTCGTACGACCGCTTCCATGCGCAGGCCGGTCAGCTGTACCGGGTTGTGCTGGATACAACAACGCCCGATGGCAACGAAATCAAGACTGGTGCAACGGGACTGCCGCAGGGACCAACCTTTGTGGCTGAGTTGCCGGAAGTAGCCGGTTTTTGCCGGGTGCAAGGCTATGAGATGCTGGTTCGTAAAAAAGAAGAGGCCATCTACCAGCAGGTCATGTACGTAGACCCATCCTTCCTCAAGCTGTTTAGTTTCGATTTGCTGGCGGGTAATCCGAATACGCTGCTGAATGACCCGGGGAGTGTGGTTATTACCGACGATATGGCCCGTACCTACTTTGGTACGACAGACGTGCTGAACCAACTCCTGCTGGTTGATGCCGGCGGGGCCTTCGAAAATTATCGCATTACGGGTGTTGTAAAAACGCCCCCCATGAATTCAAGTATCCGCTTCGACCTGCTGCGCCCCTTTGTGACCTCGCTCCCGCCCGATCGTAAAGACTGGCACGAGACTGACTGGTCGGACGGTTTTCTGAATACCTTTTTGCTGTTACGTGTCGACGCCACTGATCCAATGGCAACGGAACGTAAAATGGCGTCCGTGCTGGAGAAATATAATGGCCCGCAACTGGCGCAGCTGCGGAGGGAAAACGGTCCGTTCAGTCTGGCGTATCACCTGCAGCCCTTTCTGTCCATGCACCTCGACAACCGGTACGGCCGGGAAAATGGCCTTTCTCAGGGGTCATCGTCGGTATATTCGTACCTGCTGAGCGGTATTGCCGGACTTATTCTGCTTTTGGCAGGCATTAACTTCGTCAACCTGACTCTGGCCCGGTCCCTGCGCCGAACCAAGGAAATCGGTATTCGCAAAGTAACCGGCAGTACCCGTCGGCAACTTATCGGGCAGTTTGTGGGCGAAACGTTTTTGCTGACTCTGCTGTCTTTTCTTCCGGCGCTGATACTGGTTTACGCCCTGCTGCCCCAGTTCTCGACGCTGGCCAACAAGGCACTCCAAATCGGTTTTCTGTTCACGCCACAAACGCTGGGTCTGTTTGGGGGGCTAATTCTACTGGTCACGCTGCTGGCAGGTTTTTATCCGGCACTGGTACTCTCCGGTTTTAATCCGACTCAGATTCTGTATGGCCGCGTACGCCTGACCGAGCGGAACCGGGTGGGTAAATCATTGCTGGTGCTACAGTTTGTGATTGCCATTGTGTTGCTCATTGGCACGGTGGTTCTGCGGGGGCAGTTTAGCTACATTCAGAAGGCCAGCGTGGGTTACGACCGGGCCAACCGGGTTCGGGTTTATGTGCCCTGGGGACGGGAGAAACAAGGCGAGCTGGTGAAGCAGGCGCTGCGGCAACAGTCCGGTATCGATGCCGTGGCCCGAAAATCAGGTGGACACAAAGCCGGTACGTATTACATTCAGAACAAAGCCGTTAAGTCGGGCAACGAGTGGATTGATGACCAGTACCTGAATTTTGTAAATATTCCAATTCTGGCAGGTCGGGGGCTCAGTGCGGCCAACCCCGCCGATAGTCTGTCCAATATTCTGGTTAATGAAACCTTCGTCCGGCAATTTCTGACGGCTGGCAAACCCGCTGTGGGGCAGGTAATTCAGCGGCAGGAACAGGACGATACCCGGAGTGATCTGACCGTAGTGGGCGTAGTACGCGACTATCAGTACCGCTCCCTGCGCGACAAACCAGAGCCGGTCCTGTTTCAGCTCGGTCGACCCGAACAGATGAATCAGTTGTACGCCAAACTGACGCCAGGTCAGTCGCAGGCAGGATTGCAGGCCCTTGAGAGTACGTTCAAACGCCTGATTCCGTACCAGCCCTTCTCTTACAGTTTTATGGAGGATGACCGCCTGAATGATTACGCCGACGAGGCCCGCTGGAAAGAACTCATCACCGATGCCACCCTGCTGGCTATCCTGATTGCCGGGCTGGGCCTGTTCGGGCTGGTTACGCTCACGGTTGAACAGCGGACCAAAGAAATCGGTATTCGGAAAGTACTGGGTGCCAGTGTCCTGGATATTAGCCAGACGCTGTCCATCAACTTCCTGAAACTGGTTTTGCTGGCGTTCCTGATTGCCGCACCCCTGGGCTGGTATGCCGCCCGCCAGTGGCTCGATACGTTTGTGTATCGCATGGAGCTGAACGGCTGGCTGTTTGGCCTGGTAGGCCTGACTGTGCTGGGCATCGCGTTACTGACGGTGAGCTTTCAGAGTATCAGGGCCGCCCTGATGAACCCCGTTAAGAGTTTACGCTCGGAGTGAGATTAAGCTTAACAATTATTAACAGCCTGTCTATAAGCAATGTCCGTACCTTGATAGTGTAATCTGGTACGGACATTTATGCTTAAAAACTACCTCAAAATCGCCTGGCGAACGGTACAGGCAAATCGACTGTACAGCGCAATCAACATCATCGGGATGTCAGTCAGTATGGCTTGTTGCCTGCTTATTACGCTCTATGTCTGGAACGAACTCAGCTTCGATCGGTTTCACGATAAGGCCGACTCTATATACCGGGTCACCACCCGATTTAAAATGGCCGGTTCTGATGATGGGCTGGCCACTTCGAGTCATGACGTTGGCCTCCGTCTTAAACAGACCTATCCCGAAATAGTCGAGACAGTTCGGTTCAGGTCGTTGCCGATTGCTACGGTCAAAAACGGTAGTGAACTGATAAACGAAGGCGACATCTATCAGGCTGACCGGAGTGTCTTCACGGTGTTTTCGTATCGGCTGCTTTCGGGTGGTACAACGGCATTGGATAAGCCAAGCAGCGTTGTACTTACGCAACGTCTGGCTAAGAAATACTTCGGTGAAAATGACCCCATCGGAAAAATGCTGCCAATCAATAAGCAGCCTTATCTCGTTACGGGCGTTTTGCAGGACCTGCCAGCCAATACAGATTTAAAATTCAGTGCGCTGCTGTCCTGGAAAGATGAACCTGTTTCCGCAGAGGATGTCTTCAATTTCACCTCTTACACGTATGTGCTGTTTCAGAATCAGGCAAAGGCCGCCAATTTTGACAGGAAACTGGCCCAATTTGATCAAAATCAAGTTGCGCCCCGCATTAAAGCATTAGGGTACGATATTCAAATCGAGCATCAGATTCAGGCCCTTACCAGTTTGCACTTTGTCGATGGACTCTACGATGATACCCCCAAAGGCAATCGAACTTATCTCATTATTTTTACTATTGTGGCGTTGTTCATCCTGCTCGTGGCGTGTATCAATTTCGTGAACATGTACGTGGCTCAATCAACCAAACGGCTCAAAGAGGTTGGCGTTCGCAAGGTGATTGGTGCCGGCAAAAGGCAGTTGATGGGGCAGTTTCTGGGCGAGGCCAGCCTGATTATCAGTATCAGTGCCGGTTTGTCGCTGGTAGTCATGCTGGCTATTCGACCTGTATTCGAGCAGCTTACGGCCATACCGCTAAAATTCCCCGGCTGGCCATTTTTGGGCGTTTGTATCAGCGTGGTCGCACTGATTGGTTTGTTAGTTGGTTTGTACCCTGCTCTGTTTTTATCAGCCAGTCCGCCTTCAATGATGCTAAAGGGACAATCGGGGCAGATAGGCAAACAATACGTCCGAAAAACGCTGGTGGTTCTTCAGTTTACCATTTCCATCGCATTGGTTATCAGTACGCTGGTCGTGAGTCAGCAAACTGACTATTTGTTAAACAAAAATCCGGGATTCAGCAAAGAGCAGGTATTGGTAGTGAGCGTACCGGCAGAAGAATCCGTTCGGCAGCAAATGCAGGTCTTTAAAACAGCATTAGCCAAAGACAGCCGCATCGATGCTGTATCGCTGGGGTTAAATCCCATTACGCTCGATGCCAAAGCTGGTATTCTTAAAGAAACACCGGGCGAGAAAACCGAGCTATTCGTCTTTCTCGCCCGTATCGACGAAAACTATCTTTCTCTTCTAAAGATAAACCTATTGGCAGGTCGGAATTTCAACCCGGCCATTCCGTCCGACAAGAATCGCAACGTTATCATCAACGAAAGTTTCGTAAAATGGATGGGTTGGCATGCCGGTGATGCGGTGGGTCGTATCATCAATCCACCTAAAGGCGATACACTCGTTCGGCAGGTGATTGGCGTGGTAGCTGATTATCATTTTGCATCACTACACAACCGGGTTGAACCGCTCATGTTGCACTATCTAACTGATAATCCCCCAAATGTACTGGTACGCATCAACCCGGCAGGTGTGGACAATGTACGGTCAATCTGGACGAGTTTAGTGCCGAATTATTCGTTTGAAGCTACTTTTTTAGACCTGTCATTCAACGAGCAGTATCGGCGTGAGGAGAAGGCTAAAACCGTATTAAGCGGGTTTTCCATTCTGATTATTTTCATCGCCTGTCTGGGTCTGTTCGGTTTGGCCGCCTTCACTGCTGAGCAGCGCACTAAAGAAATTGGGATTCGTAAGGTGTTAGGCGCGAGTGTGGGCAGCATTATAACGCTGCTCTCCAAAGATTTCCTTAAACTGGTACTGGTCGCGATTGTTATCGCCAGCCCGCTGGCCTGGTACGCTATGAATCGATGGTTGCAGGGCTTTGCTTACAAAACTGAAATTGGCTGGTGGGTCTTTGCGGTAGCTGGTTTGCTGGCGGTGGGTATTGCCCTGCTGACAGTAAGTTTTCAAAGCATAAAAGCGGCCCTGATGGACCCGGTGGAGTCGTTACGGTCCGAGTAAGGCCATGATCCGGGCAAGTTTAGTTTGCTGCCTGCACCGGCTTGCTGCCCGGTAGCCTGCCTTCAACGAGGCCGTCGTCAATCAGCTTGCTGACAATCCGGTTGGGTGGGACCTCGTTGCTGCCGCTTGTCTTGACGAGTGCCTTCCAGAAAGACTGGCCGTTGCTTAAGTTCTTCATCTCCAGCAGCAGCTCGTTGGTCGTAGTGATGTATTTACCACTCCCTGACGTGTAGTTTCGGTAAAAATCGATGGTTAAAAGCACTTCGCTCTGGCAGGTATGCCGCTGTTTTTCGATGGCCTCCGCCGGGCTCTCAAATGAAGTAGGGCTGTTCAGTACGGTGCAAACCTGGTAACCTGCCGGAAAAGCAGTCAAAAACTGGTTTAGATACGCGTTGTCGGTTTCCGGTAATCGGGATTCAATCAGTATGCGATGGAACTCCGGTGTTGCCTCCGTTTTTGTATTCGACTGTATGTTAACAGATAGGCAGCCAGTTAAAATTGAGGCCAAACAGATCGCTAAAAGTGGAGTCATTATTTTCATGATAGTGCGGTTTAATTGCCCCACTAAAGTAACGATATACTTCGTTTGAGTTGGTTAAACGCATGTTAAAATGTAGCTGTTTCGTTTTTGGGCTATCTTACGCACAAATTCGTCAACACATGCGCCAACTTTTTTTCCTTCTCCTTGCAACTGTACTGGTACCCTATTGCCAGGCTCAGTCATCCCAAACCTTAAAAACGCCCGGCCTGAAGCAACCCGTCGAAATTATCCGCGACAAATGGGGTGTCAATCATATCTACGCTAAAAACGAGCATGACCTGTTTTTTGCTCAGGGTTACTCGGCCGCTCAGGACCGGCTCTTTCAGTTAGAAATCTGGCGTCGGCAGGCTACGGGAACGGTAGCCGAACTGCTGGGTCCGCAGGAAATCAAACGCGACATTGGTGCCCGGCTATTTCGGTTCCGACCGGCTGCGGCCCGTGTCAGTCTGGAGCAGGAACTGACCCACTATCACCCGCACGGCCCGCAGATTGTTCGGGCCTTTGTTGACGGTATCAATGCTTACGTAATACAAATCCTGAAAACGCCTGAAAAGCTACCGTTCGAATTTCGCGTGCTCGACACGAAACCCGGCCTGTGGACGCCCGAAGTGGTCATTAGCCGCCATCAGGGACTTTTGGGCAACATTCGGGAAGAACTGAACTACGGCCGGTTAGTGAAATTGATTGGCCCCGATAAACTACGCGAACTGGAATGGTTTCACCCCACTGCCGACCCCGCAAAGCCCGACCTGACGCTACGCGTGAATGGCGACGAACTGTTTCAACCAATTCTGGAACTGTACGAAGCCTTTCGGCTACCCATAAAATTTGCGGGAGTGGCTACGAAAGCGGACGAAGACGAAGCCGTACTGTTCAGGACACCCGCTGAGAAACAGAAATGGGTTGACTCCTTCTTTGATACCGATAAACAATACACCGGCTCCAATAACTGGGTTATAGCGGGTGATAAATCGGCAAGTGGCTACCCCATGCTGGCCAACGACCCACACCGGTCCGTTTCTACCCCATCGCTCCGGTATTGGGTTCACCTGAATGCGCCGGGTTGGGATGTGGTGGGAGCGGGTGAGCCAACGCTACCGGGTATTTCGGTGGGGCACAATGAGTACGGGGCGTGGGGTCTGACAATTTTTGAGACCGACAATGAAGACCTCTACGTGTATGAAACCAACCCCGCCAACCCCAACCTCTATCGTTACAAAGGAAACTGGGTGCCCATGAAAATACTGACCGAAACGGTTCCGGTAAAAGGGGGGCAACCGGTAAAAGCCACCCTCAAATATACCCGCCACGGACCAGTGGTGTTCGAGGATTCAGTGCATCATAAAGCATACGCCATCCGGTCGGGGAGTCTGGAAGTGGGGGGGGCGCCCTATCTGGCCAGTTTACGCATGAACCAGGCCCGCAACTGGACAGAGTTTCGGCAGGCCTGTTATTTCAGCCGGGTACCGGGCGAAAACATGATATGGGCCGAGAGGCCTAAAGCGGGTAAACCGGCCGAAATAGGCTGGCAGGCGGTAGGGCTGGCCCCCATACGGCCAAATTTTACGGGCCTGGTTCCTGTGCCGGGCGATGGTCGGTTTGAATGGGGTGGCTACCTGCCTATCAGTAAGTTGCCCAACAAACATAACCCGCCGGAAGGCTACGTGGTAACGGCAAACAACAACCTTACACCAGTGGATTTTCCTAACAGGAATGCGGTTGGCTGGACCTGGTCTGGGCCGTCTCGGGCGCACCGGATCGAAGAAGTGCTGAATGACGGGAAACGAAAAACGATGACTGATTTTATGGCCCTGCAGGCCGACTATCTGGCTATGCCCGCCCGGACGCTGGTACCACTCATGCGGGACCTGGTTTCCTTCAATGAACGAACCGAACAGGCTACGGCTTACCTGCGCCGGTGGGATTACAAGCTGGACCCGAATGCCGTAGCGGCTGCCATTTATGTGGCTTGGGAAGGTCAGTTGAGAAAAGCCGTCTACGCCCAGAAAGTACCGGCCCCGGCCCAGCCCTATTTCCGCAACCTATCCACGAAGCGCGTGCTGGATGCCCTGTCCATCCCCACCCCCGCCCGCGACAGTTTGCTGCTGACCTGTATGGATAAAGCCGTAGCCGAACTAACTGCCCGACTTGGTGCCGATATGGACGACTGGTCCTACGGGCAGCGAAAGAATAAGCACATCACCATTTCGCATCCCCTCTCCGGTATGGTTGATAAAGCGATGCGGACAAAAATCAATTTCGGCCCGGTAGCTCGCGGTGGCTATGGCGAAACCGTCAATGCAACCTCCAGTAACCTCAACCAGACGCACGGCGCTACATTTCGGATACTGGTCGATACCGAAGACTGGGACAAGACCCTTGGCGTTAACAGCCCCGGTCAGTCGGGCAATCCCGAGAGCCCGTATTATGGGAATCTGTTCCCCATTTGGGCCGAGAATGGCTACTTCCCGGTCTTCTTCTCCAAACAGAAAATACAGTCTGTTGCCGATGGAACTACGGTATTAAACCCCTAACGCGACAGGAAGAAAGGGCGGCTTCTGCATATTCGAAAGAAAATATCTATTTGTTGTATGTATACAGATTAATATTCTCCTTTGAGTGATTAGCTTTGCATTAATTTTGTATTAATCTTTCAGTATTTCTTAACTTATTAGGTAAACCACCACATGAAAAAAAGTTTACTTGGTAGCTGGCTATTGGTCATGCTATTTGCTTTTCCCTTGCTGGCTCAAGATCGGGTCATCAGCGGAAAAATCACTTCATCAGAAGACGGTGCATCCCTGCCGGGCGTCAACGTAACCATCAAAGGCACCTCCCGCGGAACAACGAGTAATGCCGATGGCAACTATAGCCTCACGGTGCCATCAGACGTTACCACACTAGTCTTCTCATTCATCGGATTCAAGAGCCAGGAAATTGCCATCGGGAACAAAACCGTAATCAATGCCCTGATGGCAGCCGATGCCTCGCAATTGAACGAGATCATTGTAACGGCACAAGGTATTCGGAAAACCCCGCGTGAAATCGGTTATGCCGTTTCGACAATCAAGAACGAAGACGTAACGGTTGGCCGTTCCCCGCAGCTGGCGCAGGCTTTATCGGGTAAGGTGACGGGCCTGGCCGTTTACAACGTTAACAACAGCGTTGATCCGGCGGTGAAAATCGTCCTGCGTGGTTACCGTTCGCTAACGGGTAATAACGAAGCGCTGGTGGTACTCGATGGCATGCAGACGACCTCGACGGTATTGTCTACCATCAACCCGAACGACATCGAAAGTGTGTCGATTCTGAAAGGTGGTCAGGCTGCCACACTGTACGGCTCGGCAGGTATCAACGGTGCCCTGATTATTACAACCAAGAAAGGGGCAAAAGGCAAGTTGAAAGTTAACTATTCTAACAGTACTAACTTCGAGCAGATCAGCTTCCTGCCTCAGATTCAGGATAAATATGGTTCCGGTTCGCACTATGCCACGGCGTTTGGTACTGCCGGCTATAAAGCTGATTACTTGGAGCGCATGAAAGACAACTGGCGTGCCTATGAAAACCAGCAATATGGCGATGCCTTCGATGGCTCTATCCGGATTCAGGGGCGTACCGCGCAGGACAGCAGTCGATTGCTTATCCCTTATTCGCCTGTTCCCAACGCACGTCGGAAAGCGTTCAACACGGGCGTTTCGGTAAATAATCAGATCAGTTTCCAGGGGGGCGACGAAACCAGTTCGTTCTACATGTCGATTGAAAACCAGTCGGTTAATGGTATTGTGCCGGGCGACAAAAGCAACCGGACCGGTACGCGTCTGTCGGCTACGAAGGAGTATGGTAAACTAACGGCCAGCTTCAACGCGGCTTACGTACAGGCAATCTACAACCGTACGTCGTCTGATTTCTACAATAACGTACTCAATCAGCCTGCTAACCTGCCGTTGAGCGACCTGCGCGACTGGCGCAATAATTCGCTCGCTAACCCGAACGGATTTTACAACGATTATTACAGCAACCCCTATTTTGAGGCCGATAACAACCGGTTAAACTACAAGGACGCCAATATAAACGGCAACCTGAATCTGAACTTCAAAGCAACTACCTGGCTGACCTTTACCGAGCGGGTGGGCATTCTGAACAACTCCCGGACGGGTAAGAACACGACGGGTAAATTTACGTACTCGGACTGGGCAAAAAGCAAATCGTACATTCCGGCTCCGTTCTACCGGGATGGGGATGGTACGGGTATCTACCGGGCCATTGGCGATATTCAGGGCTCCGTCTTTGATTACTCCGGTACCGAAAACGTACTTAACAACGAGTTCCAGATTCAGTTGGCGAAAGAGTTTGGCCCCGTATCGAACCGACTGATTCTGGGTAACAGCCTGTACCAGCGCACAACCAACAACATTGGTGTTGGTTCCAGCTCCATTGTGGTGCCCGAGGTGTACAACGTATCGAACCGGCAGGGCAATCTGACGGGTGGTCAGATTCTAACGCAGGAGCGTCGGTTAGGCTATTATGCTGACTACACGGCCAATTACAAAAACTGGCTGATTTTGAACGGGTCGTTCCGCTTCGACCAGACGTCCAAGTTTTACAAGCCCGACCGTCCATCCAATTACTGGTCGTACCCCTACTACGGGGCAGCCGTGTCGTTCATCGCGACCGATGCGTTTCCGGCCATCCGCAGCAATGTTCTGAACTATGCTAAACTTCGGGCGAACTACAACAAAAACGCCAATGACAACATCCCGCTGTATGGTCTGGATCTAAACTACCCGAACGGCGGTAACTTCCCTTATGGCAACACCGTTGGTCTGACGGTTGGTAACGTCCTGCCGGATCCAAACTTAAGACCTGAGCAAGTTTACTCGGCCGAAGTGGGTGGTGAATTTCAATTGCTGAATAACCGGATTAATATCGACGTATCTGCCTATACGCAGAACTCAAAAGGTCAGGTAATTACGGTTCGGGTACCGAACTCGACCGGGTTCAGCAACCTGCTGATCAACGTGGGCGAAACCAAGAACTGGGGCTACGAAGCTGAACTGAAATATTTGATTGCCCGGGGCGGTAAGTTTACGTGGGATGCCAGTATTCGGTACTCTTACAACGACAACAAGGTACTAGACCTGTATCCCGGCATCAACGAATTCCAGATTGGCGGTTTTTCGTACGCTAATACGAACGTTATCAAAGATTCACGCTTCCCAATCCTGAAAACGGATGGCTATCAGTACGCACCGGATGGCTCAGGCCGCGTGTTGGTTAACGCCACCACGGGCTACCCCCTGCGCAATACCTCGCTGTTGCCACGGGGTGGTGTACTGCCCCGGCATATTGCCGGTCTGGGATCGAAGATGGAGTACGGTAATTTTGGCTTCACGTTCAATTTCGAATACCGGGGTGGCAACGTGATGTTTAGTGACCTGGGGCGTCAGATGACCTTTACCGGAACGGGTAAGTGGACCGAAAACCGGACACCACAAATCTTTCCGAACTCGGCTATCCTGAATACAGACGGTACCGTGTCGGCTAATACAACGCAAGTACGCGAAGCGGAGTATTCGTTATGGGTTGATAACTACCGGCTCATTTCGGAGAATTTTGTGGCACCCGCCTGGTTCATCAAACTGCGTGATATTAACCTGTCGTACCGGTTACCACAAAGCCTGATGAGCAAAACGAAGATTTTCTCGGCGGCCAGCGTTGCGGTATACGGTCGTAACCTGATTACGATTGTCGACAAGCTGAACTACTATACGGACCCCGAATTCAGTTATCAGGGTAATCCAGGACCAGGCAGTCAGTCGTCGTCGGTACCCACCACCAACTCGTCGATTGGTATTGGGATCAACACGACGGGACAAACGCCACCCGTGCGTCAGTATGGTGTAAACATCAACCTCACATTTTAGTGAACGGTAATATTAACTTACTATGAAAGTCAAAGCACTTATTATAGCCACTATGGTGGCACTGGTTGGTAATGGTTGTAAAACCAAAGATTTCCTGAATATAAATACCAACCCAAATCAGTTACCAACTGCATCGCCGAACTACCTGTTCACCAATGCGTTGAACGTTACGGCAACAAACATGCTCGCCACCAACGAATTAGGTACGTATTGGTCGGGTCAATGGTCGCAGGGCAACGGGTACATCATCAGTACACAGCAGTTTGCCTACCAGTTTACGAATGGTGATTTCAACTACTGGGACGGATATTACGACAACCTGCAGGATTATCAGTTCGTGATCAACAATGCGGATGCCAATGGTCAGATGTTTCTGAAAGGACCAGCCAAGGTGATGAAAGCTATGCTGTTTCAGCAACTGGTTGATTTGTACGGCAACGTTCCCTACACGGATGCACTGAAAGGAGCTGCTGTGCTGGCTCCAAAATTTGACGATCAGAAAGCCATCTACGAATCATTGATTACCCTGCTGGACGAAGCCATCGTTGATTTGAAAACAAATCCGTTTACAGGTAGCTTCGGCACCTCCGACATTGTTTTCGCGGGTAACGTAACGAAGTGGGCGCAGTTTGCCAACTCACTCAAGATGCGGATTCTGATTCGTCAGTCCAAAGTTTCTGGTCGGGATACGTACATCAAAACCGAAATCAATAAAATTGTAACGCAGGGGTCAGGCTTCATCACGGGCGAAGATGTTGGTGTCGGTGGTGCCTCTTTCTACCAGCCTGCGGCCGGTCAGTTGAATCCCATCTACGACCGTTGGGGTTATAGCGAAACGGGTGCGAAACGGGCGTTGAATAACTACCCCCGACCAACGCAGTTCCTGATCAACAGCCTCAAAGCATCGGGCGACACGCTCCGCATGAAGCGGATCGCGTATGCTACCGGTGGTGAGAACGCAAACAATCCTGGTGTCAGTACGAAAGCGGAAATTGCTGCCAACTATTCGGGGACGCCCTTTGGCGCCAGTTCGGGCTACCTGCCAGCAAACACCTCATCTGTAGGGCCAAGCCTGCTCGTGAAGGGCGATTTCAACCGGAAGTTCATCATCATGACTGCCGCCGAAGTTCAGTTCCTGCTGGCCGAAGCCAAACAACGCTATTCGGATGTGACCCTGCCAAATACGGCGCAGGTATACTTCGAGAATGGCATTACGCAGTCCTTCCGCGTACTGGGCGCTAACACGGCCGGAGCCACCGCCTACAAAGGGAGTGGTATTCAGAACTACGACTGGGTTGCGTCGACGGATAAACTGACGGCTATTGCCATCCAGAAATGGATTGCCCTGACCAACTTCAGCGGTCTGGAAGCCTGGGCTGAGTACCGGCGCACGAACCTACCGGTTATTCCACAAAGTATTCAGGTTCCGGAAGCCACCAAGCGTCCGTTGCGGCTTTTCTATCCAAACTCGGAAGCTGGTTCAAACGTAGCGAACGTAGCAGCGCAGGGTACCATCGATCCATTCAGCACGAAGCTGTTCTGGGATGTGGATTAATCAGTCCTGATTGTTTTTAGAAAGGGGAGGTTGCCAACCGGGCAATCTCCCCTTTTTTGTGTCATACGACTCGTAAACGTGTTCGGTGGTGCGGATAAAATCTGCTTAAGCCCCGTTATCCGTATATCTGAAAACGTACATCCACTATACATTTCGTATTTTTGCGGTCTAATGGATATTCAGGAAAAAGTAGAGACCGATATTTTACGGGCCATAGCCGAATGCTATCCGGGCCAGTCGGCCGTAGTGCAACTGTCGCCGACCAAGAAAGAGTTTGAAGGGCAATACACCTTCGTCACCTTCCCACTAACAAAAGTACTCCGACAGGCACCGGCCCAGATTGGGCAAACGATTGGTGCCTGGCTACTCGAAAACAGTGCCGTTGTCAGCGCATTCAATGTGGTGCAGGGCTTTCTGAACATCAGTATTGCCGATGCTGCCTGGGTGGCGGTGTTGAACGATATTGCCGGTAATCCTGATTTTGGCACGCTGCCCAAAAAAGGGGAAACCGTTATGGTGGAGTTTGCCTCGCCGAATACGAATAAACCGCTTCACCTGGGCCACCTGCGTAATATTTTTCTGGGGGATTCCGTGAGCCGGATTTTGAAAGTAAACGGCTACGATGTGGTGAAAACCTGCATTGTCAACGACCGGGGCGTTCATATCTGCAAATCCATGCTTGCCTACCAGCGTTTCGGCGACGGTGAAACACCAGGCTCATCGGGATTGAAAGGCGATCACCTGATTGGTAAATACTACGTCCTGTTCGACAAAGCGTATAAGGCGCAGGTAGAAGAAATGGTCGCGGCCGGAACGCCGAAAGAAGAAGCCGAAAAGCAGGCGCCCCTCATGCAGGAAGTTCAGCAGATGCTGCGCCAATGGGAACAGGGCGACTCCGAAACGGTGTCTCTCTGGCGCAAACTCAACAACTGGGTATACGCCGGATTCGATGCCACTTATAAAAGCATCGGTACCAGTTTCGATAAAACGTACTACGAATCAAATACCTACCTGTTGGGTAAGGAGGTAGTAGAAGAAGGCTTGCAGAAAGGCGTATTTTATAAAAAAGAAGACAATTCTGTCTGGATTGACCTGACCGCTGAAGGGCTGGACCATAAGTTAGTACTTCGTTCGGATGGCACCTCGGTTTATATAACGCAGGACCTCGGTACAACGGACTTGAAAGACCATGATTTCCATACCAACCGGCAGATATGGGTTGTCGGGAATGAGCAGGACTACCATTTCAACGTCCTGTTTGCCATTCTGCGCCGGTTGGGGCGGGAATACTCCCATGGATTGTATCATCTGTCGTATGGAATGGTCGATTTACCAACGGGAAAAATGAAATCCCGCGAGGGTACCGTGGTAGATGCTGATGATTTGATTGAGGAAACGACCAATGCAGCTTCTGCCGCGGCCGACGAAGCCGCCAAGGGAAAGCTCGACCAGTTTAGCGAAATGGAGAAATCGGCTTTGTTCCAAATGCTTGGTTTGGGTGCCTTGAAATATTACCTGCTGAAAGTAGACCCGCAGAAACGGATGCAGTTCAATCCGGAAGAATCGGTGGATTTGCACGGGAATACGGGGCCGTATATCCAGTACGTTCACGCCCGGATTCGGTCTATTTTGCGGAAGGCAGCCGAGATGGATATTGTGCTGAGTGATACGGTCGAAGCCGGACAACTGGATGAGGTGGAGCAGCAGTTGTTGTTTTTGCTGAGTCAGTATCCGCAGCGGCTGGCCGAAGCAGGTGCAGACTATGCGCCCTCGTACATTGCGCAGTACGCCTACGAACTGGCCAAAACGTTTAACCAGTTTTACGATAAGTTATCTATACTCAAGGAAGCCAATCCGTTAACACTACAAACCCGCCTTACGATGGCCAGAGTTGTTGGTGAAACTATTCAGCGATCAATGGGTTTATTGGGCATAGAAGTACCGGAGAAGATGTAACCCCCAAACCGTTAAATTAAGGATGAAAAAGAATCTTGTTTTTACGCTAATCGGTGTCGCGCTGGTCGTGACCCTCACCAGTTTTATGTCACTATCAACACTTGTTAAAGGCCTCTTCGCGGATAAAAGCGAAATGGTCAGTGCGCCGAAAAATGCGGCTGCCCCCACCAAAAGTTTGTACGATTTTACGGTTAAATCACTGGAAGGTAAGCCCGTAGCACTGAACGCCTACAAGGGCAAGAAAGTGGTTATCCTGAACGTAGCATCTAAGTGCGGCTTCACGCCACAGTACGCCGACTGGGAAAAGTTTTACAAAGAACACGGCGACAAAGTTGTGGTACTGGGTTTCCCTGCCAATAACTTTGGTAGTCAGGAACCGGGCACGAGCGAAGAAATCGGCGCCTTCTGTCAAAAAAATTACGGCGTTACATTCCCGATGTTCGAGAAAGTAGACGTTTTGGGTGCCAATCAGGCTCCGCTCTACAAGTGGCTGACAACAAAGTCGCTGAACGGCTGGAACGACAAAGTACCAACCTGGAACTTCTGTAAGTACGTCGTCAACGAAAAAGGCGAACTGACGAACTTCTTCGCATCCAGCGTAAAGCCCGACAGCCCCGAATTCAAAAAGGCAGTTGGTATGTAATTAGGAATGAGTAAATGAGCGAATGAGTGAATGAGTGGTGCGCTGAATAGCTTGCGCAAAATTCATTCGCCCATTCGCTCATTCATTCACTCACTCATTGAAAATGATGAAGTCCTGGATTGCGGCTGCCCGGCCGCGCACGTTGCCGCTCTCGCTGGCTAGTATCATTCTCGGAAGCTTTCTGGCATCGGCTGCGCACAAGTTTAGCTGGCCCATTGCGCTGCTGGCCGCTCTGACGACCATTTTCCTGCAAATTCTCTCCAACTTCGCCAATGACTATGGCGACGCCGTTTCGGGTAAAGATACCGAACTGCGCGTTGGGCCCCGCCGGGCAGTAGCCACGGGCGATATCACTAAAGAAGCCATGATGCGCGGTATTGTGCTGACGTCGGTGCTGTCGCTGGTCTGCGGAATCAGCCTGCTCGTGCTGGCCTTTCGGGAGGCCGGTGCGTCTGTTTTCTGGTTCTTTCTGGTGTTGGGTATATTGAGTATAGCGGCTGCAATTGGCTATACCAACGGCAAACGCCCCTACGGTTACGCGGGTTTCGGCGACATTGCCGTACTACTGTTTTTCGGCTGGGTGGGCGTTCTGGGAACGTATTTTCTACACACGCTTTCGTTCAATATATTGTTGCTTCTGCCCGCTACGAGCGTTGGTTTGTTCGCTACGGGCGTGCTGAACGTCAACAACATTCGGGATATTGAAACCGACACCATGACCGGAAAAAGGTCTATTCCGGCACGTCTGGGCTTGCTGCTGGCCATTCGCTACCACTGGGGGCTGCTCATTGCCGGGATGGCCTGCGCAGTGGCGTATTCATTCCTGACGGGGGCCAACTGGTTTAGTTACGTGTATATACTGGCGTTCCCGCTTTTTATTCTGAACGGGCGGGCCATTGCCACCCACAAACGCCCGGCAGAACTCAACGCCCGGCTGGGCCAACTGGCCCTAACGACGCTGCTATTCGTCCTCCTGTTTGGGATCGGACAGATTCTCTGAAGGGCTTCACTGCCGTACTACCTTCCGCGTGAGCGTAGTTGAACCTGCCTGAATTTTGAGCATATAGGTTCCCGTAACCGGTGGCAGGGCTATGGTTTCGGAAAGCGACTGCACTACGCCAAACGGCTTTTGCACGACCGTTCGGCCCTGCTGGTCAATCAGCGTTAGGCTAACTTCCTGTTTCTTGTTGACGACTAAATCGACCTGTACCACGTCGTGAGCCGGGTTCGGATAAATGCGAAGCTGGCCGTCGGCAAATATTTCTTCAGCCGTTGGGAGCAGTACCGTTATAGAAGCCTGACCCGAGTAGGTCCCTTTCCCACAACTATTCTCCACGCTGGTAATGGAATAACTGACGGATTTTGTCGGCTGAACCGTTAGAATGGTTGGTGATACACTACTAGAAAACGTAGTGCCATCGGATAGCGCGCCCGTCCAGGGGCCATCGCCTGTAAAGGCAAGGGTTAGCGAAATGGACTGTCCCTGCAACACGGTCGTCGAGCCGGACAGCGTAGCGGTTGGTAACGGCTTTACCGAAAAAACATCACTTGCCGTAAGTTGCGCGTACGAAATGCCGCGTGGTCTGACGCGCAACCGGTAGCCTGCACCGGGCAGCACACTAGCCGGAATGGTTGCTTTTAGGTTAGTTAACGAACCCGACCCAACAACCTGTTCGGTGGTGAAATTACCCGACGCGTCGGAGAGTAACACATCGTACTGCCAGCCAGCCGCTTTGGTCGTATTTTCGGGCGTAGCCGTTACGGCTACGATGCCACCCGCACAAACGGCGGTAGCGGCAGCGAGTTTGGTCGTTAGTTTGGGCGGTTGCTGGACGGTTAGCGTGAACTGATCGGTGAGGCATTGCTGCTTATCCGTAACCTGAACCGGATAGGTCCCCGCTTTGTCGGCTACGTACCGGATATTGCGGCTGGTTTGCCCACCCGGCCACTGGTATTCTCCCGGCCAGGAAGCCCCTAACTGAAGCGTATCGGCATATTCAGCGGTGAGGGTAGTGGTTCGGTTCACATTTTTCATAAGGGTGAACTTCTCCTGCACCGTACCGTCCGATTGCAGGAACTGGGCATCCAGGCGATTATCGGTCACGTCCAGCAGCATGGAGCCACCGGTCGTAACATTGTTGTACACGGTAGCAGGGTGCGGAAAACCGGGTGATTGTCCACCTAATTGCCCGCCCGACCCATTGACTACGTAAACAGTACCCTGCCTGGTAAGGATTGGGCAGGAGTTGGGCGAGCCGTCGTAGCGGCCGGTTGTGTTGGCCGTTACGTTTACGTCCCTGTTGAAGGTAGCGGCCAATCCGCGCAGGTCTTTGATGCGATACGTACGTTCGTACGCGTGGCTATGACCGTTCATGACCAAATCGACTCCATAGCGTTCAAAAATGGGCGTCAGGTTTTCCCGGAGGAGCCGCATGGATTCCTCCGTATCGGAGTCGTGGCTGCCCTTGCTGTAGGGTGGATGGTGAAAAATAACGATTGTCCAGGGAATGGGGTTGGCTGATGTACGATTCGCTTCGAGGTCGCGTTTGAGCCACTGCACCTGCGTACTGGTGGTGTCGTATAGCCGAAGCCCATCCTGCCGCCCCTGCGAATCGAGGGAGATTAGGTGAACAGTACCGTAGTTGGCCGAATAAAAGGACTTGGAGCCGGAAGGAACGCCCCCGGCTTCACCATTCTGGGGAAACGAAAACAGGTTGTAGTAGGGAATATTGAAATTCGTCTCGCTTCCAGCATAATCGTGATTGCCGGGGGAGGGAAACAACGGGGTATTCCGAAAGGTAGGCCCGTACACCGAGAAAACGTTTCGCTGGTATTCATCTTCCAGCCCGTAGGAGTAGGCATTATCGCCCAGCCAGAGCCAAAGGTCGGCCGGGTGGCTTGCGGTAGCATTCTGGTAGGCCTGGTAAACGGCTCGCTGGTTGTCGGTACCGCTACCAAAATCGCCCAGTACCCATAAGCGCACCGGGCTTTTGTCGCCGGTCGGTGCTGCTGTTTTAACGTAATAACCCGGACCGGCAGCTAGTTGCGTATCATCGTAACCGGCCGCGTATGCATAGCGCGTATTGGGTTGCAGGCCGGTGAGCGTTACTACATGTTCCTGAGTGGGCTGCGATTCGCGTACGCTGGCTGTCAACTGATTGGCTGACGGTCCATACCATACGCGCCCCGTAGTTGGCTGGTCGGTACGCCACCGGACAATAACCGATGTGGGCGTAACGACCTGCAAGTACGGCCCTCGCGTTATAGTCGGGGATTGGGCAAAAGTAGTTTCGCTAAAAAAAAGTAGAAATGATATAGCCAGGTAGATACAGGTTCGCATACGATGAAGAATGAAGTCACCGTAAATTTACACTGCCTGACCGATATTTACTGCCGACAATTTAATCTATCCGGGGGTCATCTGTTCCCTAAAACCCTTTGTACAAGGCCTGATGCATTTTCAGTAAGCACTTAACTGGCCAGTCGCTCTGATTATACAGTTCCAGTTGAGCAATTTTCGTAAGCAGTTGTCGTTCAGTTCGTCGGCGTTCGTCGGACGGAAGCGTTCTCATAGTTTTTGGTAAATCTTTGAGTGCCTGTTCCAGCTGGTTACAGGCCGTAACGGGGAGGGAAAAGTGAGTGGCTAACCGTTCCACATCGGATAATTTCCAGACACCAGGTTTTGAACGCCGGTTTCGGATAGCATTGCCACTTAAACCTACGGCATTGCCCAGCTGCTCATCATTGAGCGAACACTCGCGTAGCCGCCACATAACGGCCTGATAATTATTGACAAACGTGTGTAATGTTGTACGTAAATGTTCTACCAATGTTGTAAAAATTTAGTGGGCGTAACGAATCAACGCGGACATACTTATGAAATGGGTCAGGATAATTGTTTATAGTTTGACCGCTTCATTGGCCCGAAAACAGCAATGAAACGACTATTCACTAATGGTTATGATGTGTACAAAATCCGTGCCGATATAATTTATTGGTAACAAATAGTTTTTATATGTTTACAAAATTAGAAATATATAAATAAAAAAGCCACTTTCTTTTGAAGTGGCTTTTCCTGAAAAATAAAATTTACTACGCCCGCTGTACCGTAACGCGTAGCTGGAACTCATCCATTTCGATTTCTGCTACCGCATTCGCGTCTGTGGTGCCATTCAGGTTATTAACCAAATCGAGCGATACTGCCTGTACTTCCTGGCAGATGTACACCTTATTGGCTTCGATGGCATTGGCCAGGGTTTCGTCGTTCCGTTCCAGTTGAATCCTGATTTTGTCGGTTACCTGGAAGTCACTGTCTTTACGCAGGTTCTGAATGCGGTTCACAAAATCACGGGCAATTCCTTCTCCGCGTAGCTCATCCGTCAGGTTCACATCCAGCGCAACGGTTAATCCACCATCACTAGCCACAAGCCAGCCCGGAATATCTTCCGTCACGATTTCGACATCGGCCAGTGATAAGGTACCCACGGGCGATTGCCAGCTACCCACCGTCTCCAGTTCTTTCAGCTGATTATCCGTCATAGCGGTAATGATGGTTGCCACCTCCTTCATCTGTTTACCAAACTTAGGACCAAGGGCTTTGAAGTTAGGCTTCACTCGCTTTTTCAGAATACCACTGGCATCATCGACAAACTCAATGGCTTTCACGTTCACCTCCGACATAACGATGAGCGATACGTGCTCAATTTGCCGACGGGTATCAGCATTCAATACCGGAATCAACACCCGGCTCAGCGGTTGTCTGACCTTTAATTTGTGTCCTTTCCGTAACGAATGCACCAGCGACGATACCTGCTGGGCCAACTCCATCGAACGCTCCAGTTCTGTATCAATCAAAGCCTGTTCTGCCATCGGGAAATCCGTCAGGTGTACCGACGTTGCCTCCGGGTTCAGGTTGCGGTAGAGCCAGTCCGCATAAAACGGCGCGATAGGCGACATTAACTGCGTTACCGTTGAGAGGCACTCGTGCAGCGTTTCGTAAGCCGCCCGTTTGTCGGGGGTCATTTCACCGTCGGACGCGACCCCGGACCAGAAGCGCCGGCGCGACAGGCGAACGTACCAGTTCGATAACTGGTCGTTGACAAATTCCTGAACGGCCCGGCCTGCTTTGGTTGGGTTATACGTTTCAAACTGCTCTTCTACTTCCAGTATCAGCGATTGTAGTTTGGATATAATCCAGCGGTCAAGCTCCGGGCGTTCGGCTACGGGCACGGTGCGCCCGGAAAAGGAGAAGGCATCCAGGTTGGCGTAAAGCGCAAAGAAATTATAGGTATTCGACAACGTGCCAAACAGTTTCCGTTGCACTTCGCCAATGCCTTCGCTGTTGAATTTGAGGTTGTCCCACGGTTCGGCGTTGGTAATCATATACCAGCGCGTGGCGTCGGGACCGTACTTCGCCAGTGTTTCGAACGGATCGACAGCATTACCCAGCCGCTTCGACATTTTGTTCCCGTTTTTGTCTAGCACCAGGCCGGTTGATACGACATTTTTGAAGGCAACCGAATCGAAGAGCATCCCCGCAATGGCGTGGAGGGTAAAGAACCAGCCCCGCGTCTGGTCCACCCCTTCCGAGATGAAATCGGCCGGAAACGCTTTGGCGAACACGTCCTTATTCTCGAACGGATAATGCCATTGCGCATAGGGCATTGCCCCCGAATCGAACCAGACGTCGATCAGGTCAGGTTCGCGCTGCATAAGTTGACCACTTTCCGACACAAAATAAATTTCGTCTGAATAAGGACGGTGGAGGTCGTAGCTCCCGTTGGTATGCGCGTTTAAAAACGCGGTGTTCTTATCAATGTAAGGCTGGTATTTAGTTTTGCCTTCCCGAACCCATTCGCTCATTTGCTCATTCGCTAACTCACTCATTGAGATGAGTTCCGCAACTGAACCGATGCATACCTCTTCCTGGCGACCGCCAACGGCAGATTCGCTCCGCCAGATGGGTAACGGTGTACCCCAGAAGCGGCTGCGGCTCAGGTTCCAGTCCACGAGGTTTTCGAGCCAGTTGCCAAAGCGGCCCGTTCCGGTGCTTTCGGGTTGCCAGTTGATGGTTTTGTTGAGTTCGACCAGTCGGTCTTTTTTGGCCGTTGTCCGGATAAACCAGCTATCGAGCGGATAATACAAAATGGGTTTGTCTGTGCGCCAGCAGTGCGGGTAGGGGTGTTCGTACTTCTCTACCCGAAAGGCTTTGTTTTCCTCTTTCAGTTGGATGGCAATCAGCACATCCGTCGGCTTGAAATCGGGGTCGGCCCGTTCTTCGTCGGAGTAATACTCTTCTTTTACGTAGCGACCCGCATAATCCGTGATTTCCGCTACGAACTGACCGTGTTTATCCACAATGGGGACATCTTTTCCCGTTTCGTCCTTCACCATAATGGGTGGGATGCCAGCCGCCTGCGCCACCCGAAAGTCGTCGGCCCCGAAGGTGGGAGAGGTATGCACGATACCGGTACCGTCTTCGGTCGTGACGAAATCGCCCAGGATAACGCGAAAAGCGGGTATTTCCGGCGTAACGTACGGCATCAATTGCTCGTACTCGATGCCTTCGAGAAACTTTCCTTTAAAGTCAGAAACAATGGCCCAGGGTATCACCGGTCCGGCGGTTGGTAAATACGTCCCAAAAGCCGGATCATTGGGCGAATCGACCTGCCCTTTCTCGTTCAGCCAGCGACTCACCAGGTTTTTGGCCAGCACCACGTGTACTGGAAGGTGGGTATACGGGTTAAACGTCTTCACCATCACGTAGTCGATGTTGGCGCCCACCGTCAGCGCTGAGTTGGCGGGCAACGTCCAGGGCGTAGTGGTCCAGGCCAGGATGAATATATCGGCATCCATCGAATCGAAAAAGAGGAAGCCCGATTTACCGGTGGGTTTCACCTTAAACTGAGCCACAACGGTGGTATCGCGTACGTCTTTGTACGTACCCGGCATGTTCAACTCGTGGGAGCTCAGGCCCGTTCCGGCCTTCGGCGAATACGGCTGAATGGTGTACCCTTTATACAACATTCGCTGCCCATCAACCTTTGTGTCATATAGTTGCTTGAGCAGCCACCAGACGGATTCTATGTACTCGTTTTTGTACGTGACGTACGGGTTGTCTAGGTCTACCCAGTAGCCCATTTTCTGGGTAAGGCCGTTCCACTGGTCCGTAAACCGCATGACCGTTTCGCGGCATTTCTGGTTGTATGCCTCAACGCTGATGGTTTTGCCAATATCGTCTTTGGTGATGCCCAGTTCTTTTTCGACCTGCAATTCGATGGGCAGGCCGTGCGTATCCCAGCCTCCTTTGCGCTCTACCTGAAAGCCCTGCAGGGTTTTGTAGCGGCAAAAAATATCTTTTATCGTCCGGGCCATCACATGGTGAATGCCGGGTGCTCCATTGGCCGACGGCGGGCCTTCGTAAAATGTGTAGCCGGGTTGCCCATCGCGAATAGCGACGGACTGCTCAAACACCTGATTTTTATTCCAGTAAGTCAGCACCTCGGCGGCTAGCTGTGCGTAATCGAGGGATTCGTATTGTTGGTACTTCACGACGGTCATAAGCGAAAAAACGCGCGCCCTGCATACGGATTGTCAACGGGCGTGCGGGTAAAATTAGCGGCAAAGATACGGAAACGACGGGAGCCGGAAAACCTGTCGGCTGTATACGGTCGGGTCAACGGGCCGTCCACATGTCAACACCAGACAGTGGGTGTACGGTTCAACGTACCCATCAGGTGTATCTACAGGGGGGGAACTGTGTTATACGGATGTTTGAGCGACGCTGGCTTATTTCTTCCCTTTAATGACTGGTTCGGTCGCTTTCAGATAAGGTACTAATTTGGTGGCCAACTGCCGATAGCCTTCAGCGTTGGGATGCAGGCCGTCACCGAATAGCGACTCGTTGATTTTACTATCGGGCTGTAAGAACATGGTGCCCGGCTGAATGAACGTTGCGTTTAGTTCGCCTGCTACCTGGGCGATGCGATGGTTCAGAGCTGCCACCCGCCCTTCCAGTTGTTGGCGGGGTAATATGCCAATCAACAAAATATCGGCATTGGGCTGTCGGGCCTGTATAGCCCGTATCAGAAAGGCAAGACCGTCACTGATTTCTGCGTCTGTGTTGAGTTGCAGGTTGTTGGTGCCAATCATCAGCATAATTTGGGCTGGGGCATAACCATCCAGTTCCCCGTGGTAAACCCGCCAAAGCACGTTTTCAATCCGGTCCCAGCCATAGCCCATATTTTGAACGCCCAGGGGTTTCATGACCGCATTCCAGCTATCGGCTCCCCTTGCCGGGGCCCCCTGGGGTTCACCCCCCCAGAAATGGGTTATGGAGTTACCGAAGAAAAGAATGCGGGGTGGTTTATTTTTCAGCCGGTCCAAAATGTCGTTGTGCCTAGTTTCCCAGTCATATACATTGGCATCCCGGTATTGCGTTCGGGGCTTCATGGTGGACAGTTCACCGACGGGTTCGTTCAGGATAAAGCGAATGATGCGTTCATAGGCATCAGCGTATTGCTGCATGCCCAGGTCAGTAGGGTGGGTGCCATCTACCGTGGCATCGGCATCCAGATTAATGGCCGATTTGGGCAGGAGATACAGCTTCTGAATGCCCTCGCTTTTCAGTTGCGCAAACGCCTGTTGCATCAACTCATTTACTTCCGTGTAAAGTCGCCGTCGGCCGGGGTTAAGGCCGCCCTCCGAATACCCCGCGTGTTCAACCAGCAGAATCGGCGTATTGGGTTTTTGTTTCCGGAGCGTTTTCACCGATTCACTAATCCGGGCTTTTATTTCGTCGGGTTTAATACCGACCGTTGCTACCAGGTTCGGCAGGCAGTCCAGCACATACAGTTTTGCGTCGATGTCCGGGAGCAACTCAACGACTTCTTTTTCCAGCCGACCATTGCCCGAAAAGCCGAGGTTGATAACGGGCCGGTCAAGTTTGCGCCCCAGAATAGCGGTCCAGGCCATACCCGGCCGCGAGGCACAGGCACCCTGCGCAATGGACGTGCCGTAAATAACGATGGGCTTATCGTTCCGAACGGGCAACGGTGTTAGCGTTACACCCGTCGGTACTCCGATTTCGAGCCACTGAACGGAGTTATATAAAGGCAGGTAAAGTCGGTATTCACGCCCTTTTTTATGGTAGGCATCGTTCGGCTCCAGGTTGGTAAACCGGTATTGAATGGTATCCCCAAACGTGTATTTACCCGCACACCAAAGCGCGTCGCCGTCGCTGTTTACCCCGTACAAATCAACCCCGCTAACGCCCGTAGCGGGCATGTGCGGGAGTGCCTGTTTGCCTGAAACCGTGTATCGGACTACAACCTGGTCTGTACTGGCCCGAAACCGGATCATCAGCCCGGCTGCATTATGCGCTAAGTTCCATACCACTGGGCGAACGCTTTTTTCGGCCTTAGCGGGTAGCCTGTCGTAGGGGTTCTGGACATCCTTCCCCGACCATCCCTGCCCTTCAATAACGGGTATAGTGCTCTGGGCAGGATTCCACCAAACATAGTCCGTTACCGGTTGGGCAAGGATGATCAGGTTCGCTGAACAAAGGAATGCGACTAAAATGAGTACTATTTTTTTCATGAGTAACCGTGAAGGGTAGGAGTTACGCGAAACGAAACCAGACAGTCAGAACGTGTTCTGATTGATGAAAGGCAAGTATAGGCAACTACTAATGTGATTTTGATGCATAAGGGTACGAATTCCGCCCTTATTTTTGTCCTATGACTATCTCCCAAATGAGCCAGACGCTGTTTTACCTCATTGAACAGCAAGCTAACAGCGAAAAAGCGGTCACCTACCTGCGTCAGCAGACGGATGCGTTACAGGCTGAACCAAAGAACGCTACCTTCTATCGTGTGTTCACAGCTTTGCCGCGTTTTGTAGGTAAACAACCCATTGAGGTTCCGGCCGACATGGCTTTCGCACTGGAGCGCGTTCGGCCAGGATTCACGGTGACGGGGTGGACGCTGGATCGGCTGGCACGGGTCTGGTGGTTACTTCAACTGCCGGTCGATGATCAGACTGCGTACGTCAACACCATCAGCCAGCTTTTTAAGGCGGGCGAACTCAATGAGCTGGTGGCTCTTTACTCGGCCCTGCCGGTATTGGCTCATCCGGAAGCCTGGCGGTTTCAGGCAACCGAAGGCATTCGGAATAATATTGCCGATGTACAATCGGCTATTATGCTGCACAATCCATATCCACGGGATTATTTCGACGAGGCAGCCTGGAATCAGATGGTGCTGAAAGCCTTCTTTACGGATAAAGACGTTACGCAGATTACCGGATTGAATGAACGCAAAAACGCCCGGCTCGCTCAAACGTTGGCGGACTATGCCGCCGAACGCCGGGCTGCCGGGCGCAGTTTACCCCCTCACATTGAGGAGTTGATGTAAGGTTTATGGCTGGCTGATGCATATGAAAAGTAATGTTTGCGTCAGCCAACCATAAACTGAAAACACCAACCTTAGTGGAACCGGTACGAAATACCGGCCGAAAGCATCAGCGATGGCGCGGAGTCTTTTAGCTGGTCGTAGTTGAAGAAGATGTTCTGGTATTGCGCCTGAATTTCGGCACCCAACCCCTGCTCCCGTTTGCCATAGTATTTCAGCCCAATAGCGGGCGCGATGGCTCCTTTAAACCCATTTTTCTGATCGGATAATGGGCCAAAATAGTTTGTATAATCAATGTAAGCACCACCACCCGCCATTTGTATGTAGGGTCGGATGGCATCAGCATTCCCGGCAAAATAATACGACAGGGAAGCCATAGCCGGAATTACGGACAGCGTGCGGGTCTGCACGGCTGAAACTGACTGATTGTCGTATTGATATACCTGCCGGGGTATCCGCTGGCTTGTGTACTGATAACCGGTTTTGATGCCTACCGAAAACCGCTGCGGAAATAACCATTCCCCTTCCAGGGCCAGGTTGGTCGGCGATAGCTTGTCGATGTACCCTTTCTGACCACCCAATGGCATGGATACACCGTATCGGGCGGCAATGTTGAATGTGACATAGCGATCATACAGGGACGATTCGCCGGAATAAATATTCTGATACTGTGCCCAGGCCGCAGTTGTCAGACTGAGCAGGGTAATGAGTGCAATGATACGTTTCATGATTTTTTATTGAGCAGCCTTCAAATAAGGCGATTGACTAAAAATGGCATTAGTAGCCGTATTAACGGCCTGCGTGTCGGTAACATCGGATCCCCGCACTGTTGCATCGTAGATAACATTCAGTTGGGGTTTGTCGGTACCGGAAGTGGTGGGCGCATTTTTTAAATCGACCATCTGAATCTCCCAGTACTGTTCCGATACCTGATACGTGTAATAGCTTTGATAATAGGGCGAATAGCCATAGCCACCCAGCCCTCCGTACCCATAGCCACCACCCCAGTAGTTTGAGTAGTAGGAATACGGATTCGACGCGATACCCGTGTACTGATTATCGACCCGGATAACGGCAACGCCCAGATCGGCGGGTTGGCCTTTCGCCACGCGCTGATACCCCCTGGCGGTCAGGGCTGCGGCTACATTCGAAACAAATTGATCGGCAACGCTACTCCGAACGGTCTGGTAGTTGTCATTCGACTGAATAACGACTGAGTCGGGCAGGCTGAACGTTTTATACTGACTAAAGTTGATCGAATTGTCGTAGTTGGTAATGTATACCGGGCTGTCAGCAGGGCTTAGATCATTAATGGCACTGTCGCGGCAACTGGTCAATACCCCACCTGCGGCCAGCAAAAGTAGGATCATCCAGATACTACCTTTCCCTACTGTGTGTTGTTTACTTGTATTCATACGTTTATTTGTTGTCTATCTATAAAACGAATAGACTATGATGAAGGTTATAGAATTGCATTAAAATCTGCCTAAAAATCATATGGGTAGAAGACAGATTTTTAAGAACTTTGCCCGCTCATTACCGCACAGGCCAACGCGGTTAACCCAGACGTATTATGGATTTTATAGATTCCATTCGCGGTATGTCGTTTTTCGATATGCACGTTCATATGACCTCCCGAACCACCGACGATTATCAGGCTATGGCCGATGCAGGTGTGGTTGCCCTGATTGAACCCGCTTTCTGGCTGGGGCAACCTCGCACGGGTATCGACTCTTTCCGCGATTATTTTGCCAGTCTCGTCGGATGGGAGCGATTTCGGGCGTCGCAGTTTGGTATTCGGCATTATTGTACCATCGGTCTGAACTCCAAAGAAGCCAATCAGGAAGAGCTGGCTGAGCAGGTCATGGAAATCCTGCCGCTCTTCATCTACAAAGAAGGCGTGGTGGGCGTAGGTGAAATTGGGTTCGATGACCAGACAGCCGCCGAAGAGAAATATTACCGGGCGCAACTGGACCTGGCCAAAGAAGCGGGTCTGCCCGTACAGATCCATACGCCCCACCGGGATAAAAAACAGGGTACTATCCGTAGTATGGAAATTGCGCTGGAACACGGTCTGGAGCCGGGCATGGTGATCGTTGATCATAACAATGAAGAAACGGTTCGGGACGTGCTCGACCGGGGCTTCTGGGCGGGCTTTACCATTTATCCGTTCACCAAAATGGGTAATGAGCGTATGGTAGAGATTGTGAAGCAGTATGGACCGGAACGTATCATGATCAACTCCGCTGCCGACTGGGGTATCAGCGATCCGTTGGCCGTACCCAAAACAGCCGCCCTGATGAAGCAGCGTGGTATTTCGGACGAAGCTATCAAACTCGTAACGTTTACGAATGCCGTTACGGCCTTTGCACAGAGTGGCCAGCTTAGTCTGGAAGAACTTACCCAGCCCATCGGCATCGACCAGAGTCAGCGTTTCAATGGTAGTTCTGTACTGCGTGGCGGTCAGGCACCGAGGGTAGATAAAGAATCAACGATAATTAAATAATGGTGAACGGGTGAAAGAGCGATTACTGCCGAATAGCTTTTGCTCTTTCACCCGTTCACTCTTTCGCTCTTTATGTTAAAAGCGCTTCTCTCCCTCACCCGGCCTGCAAATCTGGTTACTGCCATTGCCGATGTGCTGGCCGGTATGGCTATCGCGGGTTATTTTTTATTGCCTGAACCAGCCGCTGCTCCCGTTGGCTGGCTTGCGCTGGCCACGGTTGGTCTGTATGGCGGAGGAGTCGTATTCAACGACGTTTTTGATGCCGAACTGGATGCCATCGAACGACCCGAGAGACCCATTCCAAGTGGCGTTGTTCAAAAACAAACAGCTGTTTTGCTGGGTATTGGCCTGCTGTTTGTAGGTATAGCCGCTTCGTTTCTGGTTAACCAGACCGCCGGGTTCCTGGCCATTGGCATTACGGTTGCTTCGTTAGTATATGATCGCTTCGGAAAGCATCATTCCTGGCTGGGGCCGGTCAATATGGGGCTTTGTCGTGGCCTTAACTTATTGCTGGGTGTTAGCATTTTACCCGAAGAGGTGATACCCTGGATTTGGGTTGGTGTAGTGCCCATTGCCTACATTGCGGCTATTACAATGATTAGCCGGGGAGAGGTACACGGCGGAAGTCCGGTTACGCTCCGGGTGGCGGGGTTACTGTATGCGCTGGTAATTGGTTGTGTAGCAGCCCTGGCGCAACGGCAGCAGCAGTTGGGAACGGCGCTTCCCTTTTTACTCCTGTTTGGTTACTACATCTTCCCTCCCCTCTGGCGGGCCGTGAAAGATCCCGTAGGGCGGAATATTGGCCTGGCGGTAAAAGCAGGTGTGTTGTCCCTCATCGTTATGAATGCGGCCTGGGTAGCGGCTTTTGCCTCCTTTCCGCTGGCTTTCCTGGTTTTCTGCCTGTTGCCACTATCCCGATTGATGGCCAAAGTATTTGCTGTAACCTAAAAAAAAGTCATTGGCTATCATTTTTCGTCATTCGTGTTCATTCGTCGTTGTTATCGACCTAATGACAATTAATGACGGAAAATGACAACCAATGACTAAAAAATGAACACTAGTATCTAAGCGTTCGCTGGGGTGCAAAACTCTTCCAGGGCCATTTCCAGGTGCTGGGCAATCATTTGCGCCGAACGGCCTTCAATGTGGTGCCGCTCAATAAAATGCACCAGATCACCATCTTTGAAAATGCCGATGGCTGGCGACGATGGAGGATAGGGTAACAGGTATTCGCGCATTTTAGCCGTGGCTTCCAGGTCACCACCGGCAAATACGGATACCATTTTGTCTGGTTTTACCGGGCTGGCTGCCAGAGCCGCCTTCACACCCGGACGGGCCGCACCGGCGGCACAGCCACATACCGAATTGACCACGACAAGCATGGTACCTTCGGCATTTTCCATGGTGTTGACCACTTCTTCTTCAGTGGTTAATTCTTCGAACCCAACACTGGTCAGGTCTTCCCGCATGGGGATAAGCAAATGAGGAGGATACATAATTAGTTATCAGTTAAACAGTTGGTAGTCGGTCAGTAAAAGTCACACAATTCGATAACGATGATCGACTGGCAGACTGTTTAACTGACCAACTTTTTTTACATAAATCCCAGTTCCAGTTTGGCTACTTCCGACATTAGTTCGGTGGAGTAGGGGGGATCGAACGTAAGTTCGACGCTAACGTCGCTCACTCCCTCTATAGCCCGTACCTTCTCTTCAATCTCTGCCGGAATCTCGCCTGCCGATGGGCAGGAGGGGGAGGTGAGTGTCATGAGGATATAGACATTGTTAACCGGGAATATCTTGATGTCGTAAATGAGGCCCAGTTCGTACACATCCACCGGAATTTCGGGATCATATACGCCTTTGAGAGCCAGTACAACCTGTTCTTTTAGTTCTTCGTCTGTCATTGTCATTGTCTGTATCATTGCTACCTGTTCTCGGCCACGGAATAGGCCTTTCCAAATGCTTTCATGCGTTCAATCATAGAGGCCAGTCCACCAGCCCGCAACGAGGTAATCAGATTACCCATGCCTACCTGAGGGATAAAATACAAGTCGGCATTGGCAACGTCTTCTGGTTTCTGCCCCGACAAGACCCTGACCAGCAAGCCAACCAGGCCTTTAGAAATCTGGGCGGTCGGTTCGCTATCTCCGTAAAAATACAGCCGGGGCACGCCAGCCCGGTCATCTTTTAGTTCAGCATCCACCCATACTTTTGACTGACAGCCCATAATCCGGTTTTCGTCGGTTTTCTGGGCTTCCGGCATTGGGGACAGTTTTTTGCCTAAATCAATGATATACTGCGTCTTGTCGAGTTGATCGTCGAACAAGTCAAATTCCTCAATGATTTCGTCCTGCTTCTCGTTGATTGTCATATTTATATTTTCCGAGTGGTTGCTGCATGGACCGAACAGTAACAATCGTAATGGTATTATTCTGAAATGTGTAAACGATCCTGTACTGTCCTGCAAATATCTCGCGGATAAATGAAACATTTAGTTCAGGTACCATTCGTCCCATTTCGGGAAAAACAAGTAGGTTGTCTAGCTTACGTTCAATTTCATCTGCCCAGCTTGCTGCATAAGTTGCACTCCCTTCAAACAGATAGCCATATATAGTGCGAGCGTTCTCTTTGGCTTTATCTTCCCAAACAAGCTTTATTTCTTCCATGAGCGAATGTCAAGCATAGCATCTTTGTGAGGTGTTACATGCCCCGCTTCTGCCTGTTCAATTCCAGTCGCAATACTTTGAATAAACAAAATGTGCTCAATTAGCGCGTCAGCAGATATTTGGTCCGGTAATTCCTTTAGGCTATCCAGAACCTGCGCTTTGCTGAGCAGCGTTTCAGTTACTATCGGTGTCATATCTTTCGTGGAGTTTGTTGCTTACAACATCATCTTCTGAACCCGTTTCAACCCTACTATAAGCCGGTCAATTTCGTCTCTGGTGTTATAAACGGCAAAGGAGGCCCGCGTAGTTCCGGCAATGCCGAAGCGTTGCATCAGCGGCATGGTGCAGTGATGTCCCGTCCGGACGGCGATGCCCTGCTGGTCCAGAATAACGCCCGTATCCTGGTGGTGAATGCCTTCCAGTACAAAGGAAATGACGCCAATTTTGTGTTTGGCCTGTCCGATAATCCGCAATCCGTCCAGCTCGTTCAGTTGCTCCGTACCGTACTGAAGTAAGTCGTTTTCGTGGGCGGCTATAATTTCTTTTCCCAAGTCGGCCATATACTCCAGCGCGCTCTTCACCGCTACTACATCGGCAATATTAGGCGTACCTGCTTCAAATTTGTACGGTATATCGTTGTAGGTCGTCTTTTCAAACGTTACCTCCTTAATCATTTCGCCCCCACCCCGGTAGGGCGGCATGGCGTCCAGAATTTCTTTCTTACCATATAGAACACCCATGCCCGTTGGACCGTACAACTTATGGGCCGAGAAAACATAGAAATCAGCGTCCAGCGCCTGTACGTCCAGCTCCATGTGCGAACTGGCCTGGGCGCCATCAATCAACACAACGGCACCCACTTCGTGCGCCTTATCAATGATGGTTTTGACCGGATTGATGGTGCCAAGCGAATTGGAAACGTGAACCACCGAAACTAGCTTGGTCTTTTCGGAAAGGAGCTTTTCGTATTCCTCCAGAATCAGTTCGCCATTTTCATCAACCGGAATTACCCGCAGCACACAGCCCCGTTCCTCGCAGAGCATCTGCCAGGGAACAATGTTGGAGTGGTGCTCCATGGTAGAGATAATTATCTCGTCCCCCGCTTTTAAAAACCGCCGACCATAGCTGTCAGCTACCAGATTGATACCGTCGGTAGTACCGTACGTAAAAATGATTTCCTGCCAGTGTCGGGCATTCAAAAACGTTTGAACCGCCCGGCGCGAGTCTTCAAAAGCCGCCGTTGCCTGCTCGGCCAGATGGTGAATACCCCGGTGAATGTTCGCATTATAGCCTTCATAATACCGGGTAAGGGCATCAATAACTGACTGCGGTTTCTGAGTGGTAGCCGCATTGTCGAAGTAAACCAGGGGCCGACCGTTTATTTCCTGATGAAGGATGGGGAAATCCCGGCGGATTTGCTGAATATCGAGGACGTTGTCTATGGCTGATTGCATGGGCAATAGTAGGAAGTGTTTTACTAAAGAGACAACAATTTGGAAGGCGGAAAGGTGCTCCTTTCAACGAATAATGGATAATGCACCGCTCGGGCGGCTCCGAATGCCAGACTGAGAGCCATTACTCATTCGGGGCCGCCTGCGCGGTGCATTATCCATTATTCCTTCTGCGAAATTACTTACCCAGTTTAGCTGTTACTACCCGCTCCAGATACTCGCGGATGGGCTGAATTTTGATCTGGCTCAGCACGTCCTGCGAGAAGGCGTAGAGCAGCAGTGTCCGGGCTTCGTCTTTGGGAATACCGCGTGAACGCATGTAAAACAGGGCTTCATCGTTGAGCTGACCCGTGGTAGTGCCGTGCGAACATTTCACGTCATCGGCATAGATTTCCAGTTGGGGCTTCGTATTCATCGTTGCGCCGGGCGACAGTACCACATTTTTGCACGACTGGTAGGCGTTCGTTTTCTGCGCGTCAGGCCGAACGAAAATCTTGCCGTTGAATACGCCCGTACTGTTGTCGTCAAGAATGCCTTTGTAGAGTTCGTTGCTATACGAATTAGGCATGGCGTGGTCAACAAGCGTGTGGTTGTCTACGTGCTGACGACCGTTTGGCATGTATAAGCCATACATGAATGCTTCGGTATATTGCCCGTCGAGCCTGATATTCAGATTGTTGCGTACAAAGCTGCCATTGAGTGTTACCGTTGCGGAATAGAAGTGGCTATTGTCCTTCTGGTTAACCTGCGTCGTGCCAATATGGTAAGCCTTCTCGGTCTCATCCTGCACTTTGTAGTATTGCATCCGGGCATCGTGGTCCAGCACAATTTCGGTCACGACATTCACAAAACTGGCTCCTTCGCCCAGGGTACGATAAGATTCCGCCAGCATCAGTTCTGAATTCCTGCCTACCACGATGAGGTTACGGGGTTGCGAGGCAATGTTCTTCGTCCGGGAGTCGGTAATGAAGCGAAGGATAATGGGTTGTTCCACCGTTGTATTGTCCGGAACCCGCACCACAACGCCATCACTGGCTAGGGCTGTATTCAGGGCCGTGAAGCTGTTTTCCTGGTAGTTGGCGTACTGGGCAAAGTGCCTGTCTATCAGGTCTGGTTCGCTTTTGAGGGCACTGGCAAAGCTTGTAATCTGTAACTGACTGGCAGGACTGGCAATGCGTGAAAGCTCCGGATGGTAACGACCGTTGACAAAGTACAGAATAGTACCGTCGAGGTTTGGAATTTCGAGCGGGGCTAGGTCACCTGGTGTCAGCGTTGTTGTTCCATCGAGCTCAAAAGCCTGTTTCATCAGACCGCTCACATTCGAGTATTTCCACTCTTCGTGCCGGATAGTGGGAAAACCCAACTGGTCAAACTGCCTGAGGGCCGCCCGTCTGATTTGGTGCAACGGCGCTTTTCGCTCACCATTCATCCGTTCTTCATTGTCCCGGAAAGAGGCCAGCAATTGCTCTTTAAAATCGTTATAGGATGCGTAGGGGGTCATATCTTTGATGTATGGTGTATGATGTATGGTATATGGTATGTATCAGTCAGCAAGACGCTTTATACATCATATATAATACTTCATCCATCAGTTTGCTTCGGCTTTAATCCAGTCGTAGCCCTTTTCTTCGAGTTCGAGAGCCAGTTCTTTAGGCCCTGATTTTACGATTCGTCCTTTGTACAGCACATGTACGAAGTCGGGAACAATGTAATCCAGAAGGCGCTGGTAGTGGGTTACCACGATCGTAGCCCGGTCGGGAGACCGGAGTTGATTAACACCATCGGCCACAATACGTAACGCGTCGATGTCCAGGCCAGAATCCGTTTCGTCCAGAATAGCCAGTTTCGGTTCGAGCATGGCCATCTGAAATATTTCGTTCCGCTTCTTTTCTCCGCCTGAAAACCCTTCGTTCAATGAACGGCTCAGCAACGACTGGTCGATGTTGACGAGCTTCATTTTTTCTTTCATCAACTTCAGAAACTGAACAGCGTCGAGTGGTTCCTGACCGCGGTATTTACGGATTTCGTTGAGGGCCGTTTTCAGAAAGTTGGTTGTACTAACTCCTGGAATTTCTACCGGATACTGAAACGCCAGGAAAATGCCTTCGGCAGCGCGCTCTTCAATAGCCATGTCCAGTAAATCCTTTCCATCATAACGTACGCTGCCATCCGTTACTTCATAATCTTCACGACCTGCAAGTACCGAGGCTAATGTACTCTTGCCCGCGCCATTCGGACCCATAATGGCGTGTATCTCACCGGCATTGACTTCCAGATCGAGACCTCGTAGTATTTCTTTGTTGCCAATGGAGGCATGTAAATTACTGATGGATAACATAATACGTTTTAGCGTGACGGGCAAATAAAGCCGCAAAGTTAACAGATAGAACGGTATCTGCTTTTGTACGTAACAAAAACGGTTACTCAAAAGTTGACTTACCCATTTCTTATTCGGCTATGCTACTCAATTCTACCTCTGAGGCTATCTATATTACCGTTATTTTAATTGCTTGAAAACCTGCAAATGGTTGATAAGTAGCGTCTGGTCGTATTTTTTGCGTAGTGTAGTGAACGTCCAGTTCTGGCTATCAAGCTGGGATAGGTTTCTTCAGGCGATGGCAAAAGAAGCAAACACACACAAAAACCTTCCGGGTGACGTAATAAATACAGCCAATCGGAAGGTTTTTGTGGTTAACCACTGGCTGGGAAGCCGGTATGGTTTCAGGAGTCGAACCTGCTTATCCCATAATCCAGGTTACCTGGCCCGTTTATTTTTCTGAATCACGAACGGTACGCACGCATCTGCCGGGCACTCGCAGGCGGTTGGCACCAGCATTGTTGTTACATCGCGGTAGCAGCCCGACCGGTTGTAGACCCTAACCGTATAGGACTGACTGGAAACCGGATTTGCCAGGTTATTGACCAATACACCATCTATCGGTATGGTCTGTGCGCTACCCGATAGAGAAGCTGACGGGTTAAATTGTGTTCCCAGCGAATACTGATAGGTAAAGGATGGATCGAATTCGCTAATCACCAGTTTGCCGTTGGCTTGAGGAGTATTAGTAGTGCAGGTTACCGGCACAGTCATGGCCTTGAAAGAAGACAACGTATCGAACTCAACAATGAACGGACAGCAACTAAAGTCAGGGCATAGACCAGTTCCGCCTGATGGATCAAGGCTGTAACTGCCAGGGGCGGTCACAACCAGAATGTGGTTTGTTTCCCCCCTTATTTCCAAGCCGTTCCTAAACCAGCGATAGGTACTCCGGCCTTGCCTGGCAATCAGACTAAAGCTATATACTGAACCAGGGCATACTTTAACGGGTACGGAGGTGCACACAATAGCGGTATCACCCTGTACGGTTGCGGTATTGTAAAGAATACCCGTCGAATCGACCTTAGCCTTGAAGACAAGTGACAGTCTCTCATTGGGGGCGAGAGTGGCTACAGTCCAGGTACTTACCCTTCCTCCCGGAGTGAAAATTGTTCCGGCTGGAGCCGTGGCTGAATTAGGCACGTATGTCAATCCGATTGAGGCAGAATCACGTACTACTGCGTTGATTAAGTCTGTATTACCAGAGTTGGTCAGAACCAGCGTATAGCTTAGTATGTCACCCACCTTTGCTTTTGTCTTATCAACATTACCCGTAGGCACCGGTGCTGCTGGGACCCGTCCGTTAGGCGATTTAGTGACCACCGTATCTGGAGTAACAGCCAGCGATATGTGGGGGGTAGCGAAACAGGCGGCTGGAGCCGTGTAGGTAGTTGTCACTGGTGTATACACTGTAGAGGCAGAGCGGCTGCTATTGCAGGCTTCCAGCCAGTTATAACGGAATGTGCTTTGTACCTGATCCTGCTGGGCATTCACCGTCACTATTGGGTTGTCGGTGTAAAAATTCAGGGTGTAGGGCCCCGCGATGGTTGTAGGCATAATCTCATTAGTGACAGAGAAACTAATCGGACTACCATTTACGCCCGTGTATTCAGGTGCAAATGTTACCTGACGCTGAGTGGCACTAACTGCGATACAGTTAACGGTACTCACATGGTCAATAGTAAAGGGGCCAGTGCTGTTAGAGGGGAGGGGGGTATAGTCCGTTCCGCTAACAGTGACACTTCGGGCACCACTACCTGAAGGTAGCCCCATCAGACTGAAGCTTACTGTGGTCTGGCCACCTGTCACACTCAGAACAGTACTCCTTTTGCCGTCAGTTACCAGGAGAGAACCAGCCACAGCATTCGTCAGGTTGATAGTTCCTGTTAGTTTATACTGATTAGTAGCTGGATCACACGTCTCAGGATTTACCGTCAGCGCCAGTGCTGCAAGAACCGGATTCGGAACTGGATCTGAAGCAGGAGCTTTACAGGAAGCAGGTGCCTGGTAGACAGCCGATACAGGTGTATAGCCAGTAGTGTTCGTAGTAGATCCAGGATTTGTTGCGCAAGCCTGTAACCAGTTGTATCGGAATGAATCATTCGATCCGCCCTGTTGTGCATAAAGGGTGATCATTGGATTATCAGTATACAATTTCAGACTGTATGGGCCTGGGCTTGTAGTAGGAAGTAACTCGTTTGTTACAGAGAAGCTAACAGGTTCATTATTTAAGCCCGCATATTGAGGAATAAACAGTACCTGCCGAAGACCTGCTGATAAGGTCAGGCAATTCACCGTTGTTACACCAACGATGGCAATGTGAGCAGGACTTGTGGGCGGTCCCTGTGTATAACCTACATCACTAACAATCACTGTGTGGGAACCGCTCCCCGAACTCAGGCCCGTCAGGCTAAAGCTGGCCGATATCTGCCCCGCCGTTACCGGTATTATTTTGTTCACCGTTCCATCAGTAACGAGTAATGAACTGGATACTGCATTGGTAAGGGTAATTGTACCTGCCAGGTTATACTGGTTAGTGGTTGGGTTACAACTGCCCGGCGCTACACTTATGGCCATGGTGGGTGTCCTGATGGGGGTTACCGAACAGGAGGCTGGGGCGGTGTAATTAGCCGATACCGCCGTGTATCCTGTTGTAACACCTTTGCCGCCCCTGTTGCAGACTTCGAGCCATTTGTAGGTGAAGCTGCTCTGCACACTACCCTGCTGAGCCGTTATAAGGATGGCCGGGTTGTCATTGTAGAGNTTGAGCGTGTAGGGCCCCGCTGTGGTGGTCGAGGCAATCTGACCAAACATCGAGAAGGTAATTGGTGAACCATCGACACCGATATACTGGGGGTTGAAGCTCACCCGGCGCTGGGTGGCACTCAGGGTAGTGCAGCTGATGGTGTTCACCCCCGCAATGGCGAAACTGCCCGCCGTGGTGGTGGTGGAGGTGGGACTGTAGCCCGCACCGCTAACGGTGACGGTGTGGGCACCACTGCCTGCCGGCAAACCAGCCAGACTGAAACTGGCCGAGGTTTGTCCGGCTGTCACATTCAGGGTGGTGGAGGCACTGCCATCGGTGATGGTGAGCGAGCCGGCCACGGCGTTGGTCAGGCTGATGGTGCCTGACAGGGTGTACTGGTTGGTGGTGGGGGCACAGCTGCCTGGCGTTACGGCTAGGGCCAGCACCGGTGGGTTTCCGGGTGTTGGTGTTACCGAGCAGGAAGTCGGTGCGGTGTAGGTCGTTGACGTGGTAGAATACCCCGCACCGCTGAGGGTGAGGGTGTGGGCACCACTGCCCGCCGACAAACCAGCCAGACTGAAACTGGCGGATGCCTGTCCGGCCGTCATGTTGAGGGTGGTGGAGGCACTGCCATCGGTGATGGTGAGC
>NZ_KB893561.1 GCF_000374085.1 Spirosoma spitsbergense DSM 19989
TGTCTACTTCCCGGAAAAAATCCTGTATGCGATTTTCATTGGAGGCTAACTTGACTTTGTCGTTCAGATGTTGTGCAATCTCACAAAATTGTGTATTTCTGCTTTTTATGAGCCCAATAATAAACTGAGCGACGAACTTTTTACGGGCTAAATTGGCTACAATTGGTGCTTTATGCAGGAGTGTTGTAATTTGGTCAATGAAGTTCTGCTTCATGGGAAAGGGGGATATTTGGAGCTTGAGAACTACAAAAATCCAACTTTCCCTTTTTCATCCCAATTTTAGCAGGGTACAGTAACCATACACTAAAAACCATACACTTTACCTGTTCATCATCGACTCAATCTCGTCGGCTTCGACCGGAATAGTTGCCATCAGGTCAATATTACCGGATTCCGTTAGCAGCACGTTATTTTCCAGCCGAATGCCTAATTTTTCCTCGCGTATATAAATACCCGGCTCTACCGTAAACACCATCCCCGGTTCCATTTTCCGGTACTTGTTGCCCACATCATGCACGTCGAGACCCAGGAAGTGTGAGGTACCGTGCATAAAATATTTTTTGTATAAAGGGGCATCGGGGTCCTGTTTTTCCACTTCTGCCTTATCCAAAAGGCCCAAACCGATTAGTTCGGACTCCATCACCCGGCCCACTTCCCGGTGGTACTCGTCCCACAGGTTTCCGGGCCGCAGCATCTGGGTGGCTTCCTTCATCACCCGCAATACGGCATCATATACCGCCCGTTGCCGTGGAGAGAATCGACCGTTAACGGGCACTGAGCGAGTCATGTCAGCATTGTAGTTGGCGTACTCCGCGCCAATATCCAGCAGAATAACATCTCCATCCTGGCACTGAGCACTGTTATCGATGTAATGCAGTACGCAGGCATTGGCACCGGAGGCAATAATCGGGCTGTAGGCAGTGCCGCGCGAACGGTTTTTGAGGAATTCGTGCATCATCTCGGCCTCAATCTCATACTCCCAAACACCCGGTTTGATGAATGCCAGCAGTCGGCGAAACATCGTTTCCGTTGTGTCGATGGCCGTTTGAATGAGGGGTAACTCCTGCGGCTGTTTGATAGCCCGCAACTGATGCATGAGCGGAGCCAGCCGTTCCAGCCGGTGGAGCGGGTACCTCTGCCGGAATTCATCTACATACCGGGCATCCTGGGTTTGCACCGCCACGCCCGCCCGGGTATGTTCATTGGTATTCAGGTACACAAAATCTGCCTCATAGACCATCTGGATAAAAATGGTCTCGAACTGATTCATCCAGTAAATCTGCTTCTGCGGGATGCCGGTCACCTGTTCCGCTTCGGCCTTCGTTAGTTTGTGTCCCTCCCAGATTTCAATGAGTTCGCTGGTTTCGCGCAGAAAAAGCAGTTCCCGAAACTTCGGGTCTGGATGTTCAGGAAAAAGTACCAGCCGGGTTTCTTCCTGATCGACACCACTGAGGTAGAAAAGGTCGTTGTTTTGCCGAAAGGTCATCGTACCGTCGGCATTAGTCGGCATGATGTCATTGGCATTGAGTACTACCAGTGATTTTGGTTTCAGCAGTTGAGTAAGACGCTGACGATTGGTAATGAAAAGCTGATTGTCAATGGGCAAATAACGCATGCGTCCGACGGTTGAGGCTGATTTTCTGTTTAATTTTGCAAATAAAGGCAAAAGCCGTAACAGTATCTACGGGTTTTTGTGTTTAGTCTGTCAGCAGCTTTTTGCCGAAAGCCCCTGCTCATTTTCTGCCTAAACCTATTCTGATGCGTCAACTAACTATATTCTTCTGCCTTTTCATTTCGTTTGCAGGGGCCCAGCCTGGTGCGGCCCAGCCCAACACCCCTAAGTACTGGGTGTTGCTTCGTGATAAAGAACAGACATCGACTCCCGCCCTGTCGAAGCAATCCCTTCTTCAGCGCCAACAGCAACAGTTACCGCTGGACGAAACGGACTTGCCGGTATCAACGGCCTATCTGAACCAGTTAAAACAGGCGGGTATCCAGCCCGTTTGCCAGTCGCGCTGGCTGAATGCGGTGTCGGTTCGGCTCACCACAGATCAATACGCACGGGTGTCGGCTTTGCCTTTCGTCGAACAAATTCTGGCCATCGACCCCGCCATTGTTGTTACATCTCTCGGGTTACCGGTCAACCCGCAGATGGCTCCCGTACTGACCCAGATTCAGGCCCCCGACTTTGTTCAGGCTGGTTTGACGGGTCGCTTCGTTAACATTGGCATTATCGATGCCGGTTTTTTCGGGGCCGATTCGGCCAGTGCGCTCAAGCATGTATTTGCCCGCGATGGAGTGAAACGGGTACGGGATTATGTCAATGAAAAGAAGACGCATGGCAACCTGTTCCGCACCCTCGAAACCATGTCCGACTTCCACGGAACGGAGGTCATGGCGGCCATTGCGGGGAACGACCCAACCGAAAATATCCAGTTTGGCATGGCTACGGATGCTACGTTTTACCTGGCCCGCACCGACCAGGGAAACCGCGAGTATCGGGGCGAAGAAGATTACTGGGTATCGGCCATGGAATGGATGGACAGTCTGGGTGTGCGGCTTATAAACACCTCGCTGGGTTACGCAAAGGGCATGAGCAACCCGAAGGAAAATTACGAACCCAGCCAGATGAATGGCCACACGAGCCTCATTAGCCGGGCCGCCCAGATTGCCGCCGACAAAAAAGGCATCCTCATTATTGTATCGGCCGGGAATGAAGGCGAAGACCGGTCGTGGCGCATCATCAGCACTCCCGCCGATGCACAGGGTGTACTCGCCATCGGGGCCACCAACGGGCGGCTTTGGAACCGCATTGGCTACAGCAGCATTGGACCGGAAGAACTCCCGTATCTAAAACCGAATGTATCGTGCTTTTCGCTGTACGGTACGTCCCTGTCGGCACCGGTTATTACGGGCTTTGCCGCCTGTATTATGCAGGCAAACCCCAAACTAACCAATAAACAGGTGATGGACATCATCGAAAAATCGTCGCACCTGTACCCCTACGGCAATAATTACATTGGCTATGGCGTGCCGCAGGCATCGCGGGCACTGGCTCTGCTCCGGAATCAGGATTCACCGGCAACGGCCCGGTCGGTGAAGGCTACCGGCAAAACGCTGACGTTACCCGTTGAGACCACGGAAGCCATCGTTTCGGTCTTCCATAAGAAAGATGCCACGCACGTACTGCAGCAGGAAGCGGGAAAAGTGGCCAACGGCAAACTCACCCTGCGCCGGTCGAATGGGGAAAAACAGACGACGGTCGACTTGAAGAAAGAAGTGATTGAGGTGATTTGGGAGTAAGAACAACCTGACGGCTTATAAATACGCCCCTTTGCTCAGGTAATTTTTTACGTAGTCAGCGATACCATCTTCGAGCGAGAAAAAGTGCTTCTGATACCCGATGGAACGAAGCTTGGACATATTCGCCTGCGTGAAGTACTGGTATTTATCGCGTATATCGACGGGAGTATCGATGAAGTCGATTTGGGGTTCCAGATCGAGGGCGTAAAACGTGTTTTTAGCCAGATCGAGGAAGGTACGGGCTTTGCCACTGCCGAGGTTATAAATGCCGGAGTTCCGCCGGTGGTGCATCAAAAACAGGCAAATGTCTACTACGTCTTTTACGTAAACGAAATCGCGCATTTGCTCCCCATCGGCAAAATCAGGATTGTGCGAACGGAATAACTTCATGCCCCCCGACTGCTTAATCTGATTGTACGCGTGAAAAATCACGGATGCCATTCGCCCTTTGTGGTACTCATTGGGGCCGTATACATTAAAGAATTTCAGGCCCGCCCAGAAGAAGGGTTTCCGCTCCTGCTCCAGCACCCAGTTGTCGAATTCGTTCTTCGAGTCGCCGTACGGATTGAGCGGTTTCAGCTGCGGAATAAGTGACTCATTATCATCATATCCCAGTTCACCCAGGCCGTAGGTAGCGGCCGAAGAAGCATAGACCATGGGTATCTGATACTCGATGCAGCGGTGCCAGATTTGCTTGGAGTATTCAACGTTCAGGTGCTCAAAAATCTCCCGGTCAAACTCGGTCGTATCGGTACGGGCACCGATGTGAAAAATGAACTCTACCTCCTGATAATTCTGGTCGAGCCAGTCGAAGAAAACCTCCCGATCTACCCGTTCCTGAATACGTTTACCGACCAGATTTGCTTCCTTTTCGGGATAAGAAAAATCATCAACGGCAATAATGAAATTGAAGTTTTCCTGATTCAACCTGCTGATTAAACAGCTCCCAATAAAACCGGCGGCTCCCGTAACGATAATCATAAACTGGTGGTCGTAAACGTGTTCGTATTGATAACTAGCTAAGTAACACTTAAAACTAAGTAAAACAGGGTGTAAAGATACAGGTTTTATCTCGGAGAATAGAATAGCGTATTTAGGGATTAAATTGTACATTTCCAATACAAAACACAATACAATTTATCTTCATATATATACATAGACTTTTCTATTTTTACGGAGGGTCATTCCATTCGTATCTTTGTCGCTGAATCTTTCAAACCGGCGTTTCTGGCAACCGCCCCATCTAAACCAGACAAATGGTCTATATCAATCGAATTGAACATTTCAACGCGGCCCACCGGCTTTATAATCCAGCCTGGTCGGAAGAGCGGAACAAAGAAGTTTTTGGCCCCTGTGCGAACATAAACTGGCACGGTCATAATTTTGAACTGATCGTAACGGTCAAAGGGCAACCCGACCCCGATACGGGGTTTGTGATCGACCTGAAATTGCTGGGCGACATCGTCAGGCGGGAAGTTATTGAAAAGGTAGATCATAAAAACCTGAACCTCGATGTCGATTTTATGCACGGTAAAATGGCCAGTTGCGAAATCTTCATCATGGAGATATGGAAGATTCTGGAACGCGCCCTCGAGCCCGTTACGGATGCGCATCTGCACCAGCTTCGGCTATACGAAACCCCGAAGAACTTTGTCGATTATTTTGGCGAGTAACCTTTATTTGTCATTGACGGTCATTAGCTTCGCATTATAAAATGGTCATTGATTGTCAAAGAAAAACGACTGCGCGACGATGGATGACGAGAAGCTAATGACTAAAAATGACGTACTATTTGATAGCTGGTGAACGCTCCGGCGACCTGCACGGTGCTAACCTGATCCGGGCTATTCACGCCCACGACCTACAGGCCCGTTTCCGGGCTTACGGCGGAGACCAGATGGAAGCTGCCGGGGCCACGGTGGTATGCCACTACCGTACCATGGCCTTCATGGGTTTTCTGGAGGTTGTAAAAAACCTGAAAACGATCCGGCGTAACCTGCGCGAATGCCAGGCCGATTTGCTGGCCCATCGGCCCGATGTGCTCATTCTGATCGATTATGCAGGTTTCAACCTGCGCATGGCCCGCTTTGCCAAACGACATGGCATTCCTGTTTTTTATTACATATCGCCCAAAGTGTGGGCCTGGAACCAGCGCCGGGCGTTGACCATCAAAGCAACCGTAGATCGTTTGTTCACCATTCTACCCTTTGAAACCGAATTCTTTGCCCGCTACAACTTTAAGGTCGAATACGTAGGTAACCCGCTGTTCGATGCGCTGGCTGAATTCCGGCCAGACCCGGCCTTCCGGGAAAAGCTGGGCTTATCGGAGCAGCCGGTTATTGCACTCCTGCCCGGTAGCCGTCACCAGGAGATTACAGCCATCCTCCCCGTTATGCTGCGGGTTACCCGGCAATTTCCCGATTATCAGTTTCTGGTGGGCACTGTCAGCAACCTGCCCGCCATGCTCTACGACGATTTTCTGGTCAATTACCCCACCGTGAAACGCGTTGACGACGCAGCTTATGATCTATTGCATCTGGCAACAGCCTCGCTGGTGACGTCGGGAACCGCCACTCTCGAAACCGCCCTGCTGAACGTACCGCAGGTAGTATGCTACAAAACAACGGTAGTTTCCTACGCCATTGCCAAACGGTTGATTGCCGTTCCGTTCATCTCGCTGGTCAATTTGATTGCCGATCGGGAAGTAGTGAAAGAGTTGATTCAGAATGAACTCACCCCGGAACGAATAACGACCGAGTTACGCGCTATTTTACCGGGTCAAACGGGTCGGGAGGAACAACTGGCAGGTTACGCCGAAGTACTGCAAAAAATGGGAGAACCGGGTGCGTCGGAACGGGCGGGAAGGCTAATGGTGGAGGAGTTACGGCAGATAGTTTCATAGCCTTTTCCAGGATGGAAAATCCTGAGTGCGATACGACTGCTGCCGTATCGCTTTCCGCTGTAAAAGCCAGCATACTAAAGCATTATTATTTTATTTCGCATCAACTGCACCTGACCATTTTTCTCCATTTGCTTCAGCAAACGGGATATTACTTCGCGAGAGGTAACTAATTCCTGGGCAATGTCTTCGTGGGTGATAGACAACACGCTGCACTGGCAGCTGGCCACCTTCTTTTGCAGGTAAACCAATAGTCGCTCATCGAGTTTATGGAAAATTACCTCATCTATGGTTTCGAGCAGGTTGTCGAATCGTTTCTGGTAGGTTTGAAAAACAAACTGCTTCCAGGTCGAAAAGCGGCACATCCATTCATCCACTTTCTCAACGGGGATACTGATCATCGTTGTTTCTTCCTCAACAACGGCCGTAATTTCGCTCCGTTTAGTTCCCAGGCAACACGTGAGAGACATAGCACAGGCATCCAATCCCCCCAAATAATACAGTAAGGCTTCACGACCTCCCTGGTCGGGCCGCATGATTTTAACGGAACCCGTAAGAATGATGGGAACGGAACGGATAAACTCGCCGGGTCGAATGAGGTATGACCCAACCGAAGCATTTTTTAACTGACCAGCCTGGGCCAGTTCTTCCAGCAATGTGTACTCAAAACGCCCCTGAAAAATTTCCTGTAGATATTCAACCGATAGTTTCATGTTTCAACAGAGGATCGTTACCCAATAGCAGACGGGTAAACGTTTGGCGTAATAACCGTTTAGGCTTCAGTTAGATTCATAAACGCCATAACTAACCGATGGCAAAAGCAGAAAGGCTCTAAAAACGATTGGCGAGACAGGTGTCTTGCCAATCATTTTTAGAGCCTTTAAACGTTTACTGGCCAGGGTCTGTATCCAGGAAACCGTTGTTGCTTTCGGGAAAACAACAGGCGTATGAGAGCTACTATTTATTAAACTCCCGGTGGTAAGCCGCTTTGTAGAGCTCCTCTTCGGGCAGGCTTTTAAAATAATCGTACGTAATGCGCAGCCCCTCCTCACGAGTTACTTTAGGCTCCCAGTCCAGGATGGCTTTTGCCTTCGTAATGTCAGGCTGACGCTGTTTTGGATCATCGGTAGGCAGGTCTTTAAAAATGAGTTGCTGCTTCGTACCGGTAAGTTTGATAATCTCTTCGCCGAATTCTTTAATGGTAATTTCCGACGGATTCCCCACATTGACCGGATAGGCGTAATCACTGAGCAGCAGCCGATAAATCCCTTCTACCAGATCATCTACGTAGCAAAACGAGCGGGTTTGACTGCCATCGCCAAAAACGGTCAGATCTTCTCCCCGCAATGCCTGTCCAATAAAAGCGGGCAATACCCGGCCATCATTCAGGCGCATACGAGGACCATAGGTGTTAAAAATTCGGACAATGCGGGTTTCCACGCCATGATAGGTATGGTATGCCATGGTCATGGCCTCCTGAAAACGCTTGGCTTCATCGTACACACCACGCGGCCCAACGGGGTTTACATTACCCCAGTACTCTTCATTTTGTGGGTGAACCGTTGGGTCGCCGTACACTTCCGACGTGGAGGCAATCAGCACCCGTGCGCCTTTCACCCGCGCCAGACCCAGGCAGTTGTGGATACCCAGTGAGCCAACTTTCAGGGTTTGGATGGGTATTTTGAGGTAATCGATTGGACTGGCCGGCGAAGCGAAGTGCAGGATGTAATCCAGATTACCCGGTACATGGATAAACTTGGATACGTCGTGATGGTAGAATTCAAAGTTAGGCAGATGAAACAGATGCTCAATGTTACGGATATCGCCCGTAATGAGATTGTCCATCGCTATCACGTGGTATCCTTCTTTAATAAACCGGTCGCAAAGGTGCGATCCCAGGAATCCGGCCCCGCCGGTGATTAGTACTCGTTTCATTTTTTAGGTTTATGGTTTACAGTTTATAGTTTACGGTTTATATCGCTCCGGTGGCCGGGCATAAACTGTAAACCATAAACCGTAAACTGATTTATACTTTCTGCTCGACCGGTGCCAGCACCGCTTCCCGGCCGACGCTGTAGTAGGTATAGTTCTGTTCGCGCATCTGCTCAAGCTCATACACGTTCCGACCGTCGAAAATCACCTTGTTTTTCATCAACAGGTTCATCTTGTCGAAATCAGGTGTGCGGAACAGGGGCCATTCGGTAATGATGAAAAGCGCGTCGGCATCATCCAGAGCCGCGTATTGCGTATGGGCGTAGGCAATGGAATTACCCAGTTGATTACGAACATTGTCCATCGCTTCGGGATCGTAGACGGTAACTTTTGCACCGGCTTCGAGCAGTGCCCGGATATTGTCAAGTGCGGGTGCTTCCCGAATATCATCGGTGTAAGGTTTGAACGCCAGCCCCCAAACGGCAATGGTTTTCCCCTTCAGGTCACCTCCGAAGTGATTCAGAATCAACGGCATCATCTTGATTTTCTGCTCGTAGTTCACTTCCATCACCGATTTCAACACCTTAAAATCATAGTTGAAATCTTTAGCCGTTTTCGCCAGTGCCTGCACATCTTTGGGGAAACAGCTTCCACCGTAGCCAATACCTGCAAACAGGAATCGCTTGCCAATGCGGCTATCCGTACCAATACCCCGCCGAATATCGTCGACATTGGCACCGGCCCGTTCGCACAGGTTGGCAATCTCGTTCATGAACGTGATTTTGGTGGCCAGGAACGCGTTGGCAGCGTACTTGGTCATTTCGGCAGAGCGTTCGTCCATAAAGATAACGGGGTTTCCCTGCCGCACCAGCGGAGCATAGAGTTTATTCATAACGCCCTTTGCCCGCTCCGATTTCGTCCCAATTACCACACGGTCGGGTTTCATAAAATCTTCAACGGCCACACCTTCCCGCAGGAACTCGGGGTTCGAGACCACATCGAAATCAACTTTGGCGTTATCGGCAATGTGCGCATGAACTTTCTCGGCGGTGCCAACGGGTACCGTGCTCTTATCGACAATAACAGCATACTGGCTGAGAATAGGGCCAAGATCGCTGGCTACTTTCAGAATGTATTTCAGGTCGGCAGAGCCATCTTCGCCCGGTGGGGTGGGCAGGGCCAGAAAAATAACTTCCGCGTCTTTAATCCCTTCTTCCAGATTCGTCGTAAATATGAGACGACCTTCTTCTACGTTCCGATGAAACAGGGTTTCCAGTCCTGGTTCGTAGATGGGCACAATTCCATTATTTAGTTTCTCAACTTTTCGCTCGTCAATATCAACACACGTCACCTGGTTACCGGTTTCGGCAAAACACGTACCCGTAACGAGACCCACATATCCAGTTCCAACTACAGCTAATTTCATATCGATCGATTAACTAAGAATTTTACAACAATAATAACAGACGGGCAGACTTATCTGATGTCACAAAAATAGAAGTTTTTTAATAACCCCTTCTACTTACTTATCAATAGTGACTTATCGGTATCTTGTTACTTTATCAATCGAACCGGTTTTACACACGTTAAATTATATTGTACTCACTAAACCAATTGCAGGCGAAAGAATCTAAGTAGTTACGAAAGCCCTGTTTTTCACCACTTTAAACCCCTTGACAGCGAAAAAAAAAAGCTAAAATAGTCAATAGGTTCAGACGGTGAAAAAAGCTGAGTTTAATTGCTTACTTTGTATAAACCACAGATAAGACATTTCATCAGATTACTTTTTTCATGACAAACGAAATTGTAGAAAACCAAGAATTAATAGCCCAATCAGTACATGACCTGGGTGAACGGCTCATTAGGCCCAATATCCGACAATGGGATGAAGATCAGCACTTTCCAGTTGAGTTATTTCAACAGTTAGGGGAGCAGGGGCTAATGGGCATGCTGGTTCCTGTTGAATACGGCGGTACAGGTCTGGGCTATCGTGAATACGTAGCGGCTATTGTTGAACTGTCCCGAATCGACGGGTCGGTTGGTTTATCGATGGCAGCTCATAATTCCCTCTGTACCAATCATATTCTTATGTTCGGTAACGAGGACCAAAAACAAACCTACCTGCCCCGGTTAGCCACCGGCGAATGGCTGGGGGCCTGGGGCCTTACCGAGCCTAACACCGGTTCTGACGCGGGTAATATGCGAACAACGGCGGTTCGGGATGGGGATGGCTGGGTGCTGAATGGGGCTAAAAACTTTATTACGCACGGTAGAAGTGGAAATGTAGCCGTAGTGATTGCACGAACCGGAGAACCAAACGCCCCCCACAATGCCACGGCTTTTATAGTAGAACGGGGAACCCCCGGCTTTACGGGTGGCCGTAAAGAAGACAAATTAGGTATGAGGGCCTCGGAAACAGCGGAGATGTTGTTTCAGGATTGTCGGATTTCAGATGCTCAGCGGCTTGGTAAAGTGGGTGAAGGATTTATTCAATCGCTCAAAATCCTTGATGGTGGCCGGATTTCGATTGCGGCCCTCAGTCTGGGAATTGCCCATGGGGCTTATGATGCAGCCCTGGCGTATGCTAAAGAGCGGGAACAATTCGGAAAACCCATCGCCAGTTTTCAGGGAATCAGCTTCAAACTGGCCGACATGGCTACTGATATTGAAGCGGCTAAACTCCTGACCTATCAGGCTGCTGATTTGAAAGATGCCGGTAAACCCGTGACCAAAGAGTCGGCGATGGCGAAGTTGTTTGCCTCCGAAACAGCCGTTCGAGTGGCCAATGAGTCGGTACAGATTTTTGGTGGCTACGGCTACACGAAAGATTATCCGGCAGAGAAGTTTTATCGGGATGCCAAACTTTGCACTATTGGCGAAGGAACCAGTGAAATTCAGAAACTGGTCATTTCCAGGCAGATATTGAAGTAATAACGAGGGAGGTCAAGAGAAAAGAGGAAGCGAAGGAAAATGGCTTATAGCCATTTTCCTTCGCTTCCTCTTTCTTGTTACTGCTTATTTACTTTACACCGCGCTGCTGCGTCCCTTTATCAGCGCAGCAATACCTAGAATAATCACTGCACCTACAAAAGAAGTTAGGATTTGGTCAAAAATACCACCGTCACGACCAAAAATCAGACCGGCAACAAACCCACCGGCAATACCGAGCAGAATCTGAACGATGAGCGAGAATGAAAACCGCTTAAAAACAAGGTCAGCCAGCCAACCGGCAATGGCGCCTACTAAAATTGACACTAAGATTCCCATATCTGTTGCGAGTAAAATGAAAAGTTGTTTAAGAAACAGCAACCTAACGTCCAATAAGGATACATTGTTTATGTTTTTAGACCAATAACCGCCAGCATCCTGCCTGTTTGCCCATTTTCGGCCCGGTACGAGAAGTAAGTATCATTATTCAACACCGTCGAAAAAGGCGATACGGCTATCTGATTCAGTGGAATTCCAAAGTCGATTAAACAGGCCGCGTTAGCCCCTTTCAAATCAATACAATCCTTTCCTATACTCGACTTAGTTTGTTTGTACGGTGAGGCAAACTGTTCGGCCACCTCCGGCCCAACCTCAAACGAGCATTCGTCTATACAGGTCCCGACATAGGCATAACACGACCCCGCCAACGTACCAAACCGTTGCTGCATCATAGCCAGCGTTTTCGTAACTATCTCTCCTACCGTTCCCCGCCAACCCGCATGGATAGCAGCAACGGCCTGATGAGCATGGTCATAAATCAGGATGGGTACACAATCGGCAACGGTAACACCAATCAGCAAGCCTGGTCGGTTCGTTATCAACGCATCGTAGCCATCGAAACGACCTGCTTCGGTCGCCTGTAACACTTTCGTGCCGTGTACCTGATAGGCAGACGCAAAAGAATGCGTACCGGCACCGATTGCGTCGAAAAATCGCTGTCGGTTTTCAGCTACATTCTCTGGCGTATCCGCCGTGTTGATTCCCAGATTGAGCGAGTCGAACGGGGCCGGACTAATTCCCCCGTGTCGGGTGCTTTCGGTGGCAATGAGGTCAGGGAAATCGGCAAAGATGGAGAGAGCACGGTATAAATTGCTCGCTGCCTGAGTCTGAATGGGCATATAAGTGTAGCTGTAAAGCAAATTTGCGACTTAACAAGCATCATTCCAACTAACCGTTTCCTCAGCCATCCCTATCTTTTTACCATTCATCCAATGTAAAAACCGTTCCGGTAGTTTGCCATACATAGTACCAGCCACCACCTATATCTTTGTTTCACCAATCGGGAAGAACCCGACGGAAAATCGAAACAATCAAAAAAACATAATCACCATGAAAACGCTTATCAAATCCCTCGCATTAGCCCTTTCACTAGCTGTTGTTACCTCATCGGCCACTTTTGCCGAAACCAATCCTGGTGGTAAAACAAAAACAGTGGCTACCTACAAAACCGGTATGTACATGACGCAGGCTGGCAAACTGAGCATTGCCCTCGACAAAGAAAAAGGAGGCACCGTATCAATTAGTCTGAAAAGTGCCGATGGTCGGATACTGTACAACCGGCACCTCAGTAAAAATGACCAGATCTACCGTACCCGTTTGAATTTAAACCAACTGGAAGATGGCGTGTATCAGGTAGAAATTACCAATGGGGTAGAAACCACCACGCAGAGTGTAACCATCTCGACCCAACAACCTGCTACGCCTAACCGGCTTGTCTCAATCAGGTAAACCCTCATTCATAACACTGGAAAAGCCCCTGACGTGGTGCCGGTTTTGAGAAACCGGCACCACGTCAGGGGCTTTTCCAGACCGGGTATTTTTTATTTATCCAGCCCGACGTTCAAGAAATAAAGGAGTGTAGAACAAGTTAAAAGCAATAGCCCTGAAAGGTCGGACGGCCGAAACCGCGAAATCCTGACAGTGATGGTTATTTTCTGACAATTCTATCAAGATGACACCCCGCAGGGACTTAGCAAACAAACTTGTCCTGGGCCCCAAATGAAGTTATATCATCAGGCCCAAAAATTTGTCTGTAATTTTGCCAAACAAGATTATCAGTACGTTCCCCTACCATTATTATATTACTAACTCCAATCATGGTGAAGTTTATTCTGCTTCTAACACTGCTCGTAAGCAGGTCACTGTTTTTTAGCGATACGCACCTGAGCAAACAAAATCCAATAGACGGGAAGTCAGCTTCAGGAGCGGACTTTTGGTCGAAAAAAGACTCAACCGTCTATAAGTCGGAAGATCTACGTATTCAGAAGTTCTCCGATCATGTTTACGTTCATACATCCTTTTTGAATACCGATAGTTTTGGACGGGTAGCCTGCAACGGAATGATTATCATTAATGGCAATGAGGCCGTTATTTTTGATACGCCCGCCGATAATAAAAGCTCGGAAGAACTGATTCAGTACGTAACCGGGGTGCTCAAAACAAAAGTGAACGCCCTCATTCCTACCCACTTTCATGCCGATTGTGTGGGTGGTCTGGAAACGTTCAGTGAGCATAACATTCCTGCTTACGCATCCAATAAAACGATAGCACTCCTGAAAAGTAAGGGACAAAAATTCACTAAACCCATGAAGGGATTTGATGGCACCCTTACCCTACCCGTTGGCGATAAAAAAGTATACGCGGAATATTTCGGTGAAGGGCATACAAAGGATAATGTAATCGGCTATTTTCCGGACGGTAACGCGCTATTCGGGGGTTGTTTGATAAAAGAAGTGGGCGCAACGAAAGGAAATCTGGAGGATGCCAACGTAGTTGCCTGGCCGGGTACGGTAAGTAAGCTCAAACAAAAACATCCCCAGGCAAAAATTGTCGTTCCGGGGCATGGCAAATCAGGCGGAACGGAACTACTGGAGTATACGATCCATCTATTTCAGTAAAAGCACCAACCATAATTATTTGGTAAGCTCAAGCCCCAAATTGGTCCATTAAAAGCTACCCTTTATGCTCTCGTCCCGCCACCTTATTTTTATGGAAGTGGCCCGTTTACTAAGCTTCACCAAAGCCAGTCAGACCTTGTTTATCAGTCAGTCGGCCATTAGTAAGCATGTAAAATCGCTGGAGTATTTTTACAAAACAGGCCTGTTCGAGCGGCATGGCAACCACATCAGCCTAACCAAAACAGGGCAGGCACTATACAATAAGCTACTGGAGGCAAGCCAGTTACAGGAATCACTGCACCAGGAAATTCAGCAGATCAACGAAACCTTCCGGCCACCCACCAAACTGGCTATTGGTGCCAGTACAACCATTAGTTTATACGTGCTGCCCTCCGTGTTGTCTGCTTACCTTCGGCAGTACCCCAACCTTCAGATCAATGTGCTCAATCGAAACTCGGACAACATTCAGAACGCCCTGCTGGCACACGAGATCGACGTGGGCATTGTAGAGGGATTGACGCAGGTAAACACGCTGACCTATAGCCCTTTTATGACCGACGATGTGCTGGCGGTATGTTCGGGAAAAAGCCCCTTACGCGGGCGAGCGCTTATTGTTGCCGACCTGCCCACCATTCCGGTGGCTCTGCGCGAAAATGGGTCCGGTACGCTGGCGGTTATTGACGATGAACTGGATAAAAGAGGAATCAGTCTGGCCTCATTACCTGTATTGATCCGACTGGGCGGTACCGAGGCCCTGAAAAATTTCGTTTTGGCCGATACCTGCCTGGCGTTCCTGCCCAAACGAGCTATCATCAAAGAACTGGCAGCGGGCGAACTAGTTGAAGTGCCCATTCGGGACTTGACCTTACGACGCACGTTTTACTTTATCCAGCGCAAAGGAACGGAGAGTAACCAACTGGTCAACACCTTTATTCAGTTTACAAAGCGTCATTATTCCAACAGGGAATAACTCATATCAAAATGCTATTTGCTTCATGCGTTGATTACCGGGACTTTTCGGAAAAATACAACCATGAACACCCTCGCCACTTCATCACTGCTGGAAGACCTGCACTGTTCGCACTGCGGCTCCATTCATAACGCGCTCGTGCGCCAGACCTTGTCGACCTGCTGTCAGGCCCCGCTACTGTGTCAGTACGGGCTGGATACGGACACGTTATCTCAATCGGCGCTACAGAATCGGCCCAAATCCATGTGGCGATATGAAGAGTTTTTGCCCGTTATTCAGCCCGAGAACCAACTCACACTGGGCGAAGGGTTTACACCCATTTTACCGTTGAACCGACTGGCGGCCAAAGCGGGCTTCGCTCAACTCAGCCTGAAAGACGAAGGCCTGAATCCAACCGGGTCATTTAAGGCACGGGGACTTTGCATGGCCATTGCCAAAGCGAAGGAAAACGGTGAGCGGGCCTGTATTATTCCCACTGCCGGCAACGCTGGCGTAGCTATGGCGGCCTATTGCGCCAGAGCGGGTCTGGAAGCGATTGTAGTGATGCCCTCCCATACGCCCGACGCGTTCAAGGAAATGTGTATCGGTTATGGTGCCACGTTGATTTTGGTCGATGGACTCATCAACGATTGTGCCGCTAAAGCGCATGAACTGAATCGGGATGGGCGTTATTTCGACGTTTCGACCCTGAAAGAACCGTACCGGCTGGAAGGAAAAAAAACGATGGGCTACGAAATAGCCGAACAGTTGAACTGGCAACTGCCAGACGTAATCATGTACCCAACGGGGGGCGGAACCGGGCTAATTGGTATCTGGAAGGCGTTTCATGAACTGAAAGCACTGGGATGGCTGAGTCCCGAACAGCGGCTGCCCCGCATGGTAGCGGTGCAGGCCGAAAACTGCGCGCCCATTGTAACGACCTGGCAGGGAAAGCAACTCAACAGCAAACAATACGTGGGTAAAGCCACCCTGGCCAATGGTCTGGCTGTGCCGCGCCCCATTGGCGAGCCGCTGATGCTGAACGTACTCCGCGAATCGGGCGGAACGGCCATTGCTGTTTCGGAAGACGATATGCTGGACGGGGTCAGCGAACTCAGCCGACACGAAGGCCTGTTTGTGGCCCCAGAAGGGGGTGCAATCTGGTCCGCAACCAGGAAACTACTGCACCAGAACTGGCTCCAGCCGCATGAACATGTACTACTGCTGAATACGGGAGCAGGCCTGAACTACCTGGAAAACCTGAAAGGAAAATGGCGTGACTAATCAAAAAAAACTCTAGCCATCAACTCATTCGCTAATCAAACGACTGTCCGTTCGTTGCCCCTGTCGACTTTTGAATCCCTGTACGGGTGAGTAGCCCTGCGTTTGTTTGCCGTAATACCCCGTGCCATCGTACGGGCGGAGGGAAGGATCCTCTTTGCAGACATCCGTACAGGTGCCCCCGTGCTCATGACCACAGGTTTCGCAAAGTGTAATGTGGTTATTACAAACCGGGCTGGCGCAATTTATCATCCGACTGGTGGGAGTACTACACCGGTAGCAGGTCGATACCGTAACCGGGTTTATGTGATTGACCGGTACGGTTACGCGGTTATCGAATACATAGCATTCGCCATCAAAATCTTCGCCCCCCGTTTCCAGCCCGTAGCGGATAATACCCCCGTGAAGCTGATATACATTTTCGAAACCCTGCGCCAGCAGGTAGGCCGATGCTTTTTCACATTTGATACCGCCCGTGCAGTAGGTAACTATTTTTTTGCCCGTGCCGCGCAGGTGATCCAGTTCGGCCATGTGTTCGGGAAGTTCGCGGAGGTTCTCCATGTCGAACGTAATGGCATTTTTGAACTTTCCGACCTCGTGCTCGTAATTGGATCGCATATCGACCAGTACCACATCGGGGTCATCTTTGAGTTGCCGAAATGCGTCGGGTTCAAGATGGATACCCGTTTGCCGGAGCGGATCGACAGGGAGTTCAGAATGCACAATTTCCGATTTTACCCGAACGTGTAATTTTTGAAAGGTATGCTGGTCCGTTCCGTCTACCTTAAATTCGACCCCCGCAAAACGGGGATCGGCCCGGAGCGTATCCATGTAGGCGTCGCAATCGGCGGTGAGCCCCGATACAGTTCCGTTCAGCCCTTCGGGTGCAACGATGATACGGCCCAGCAAATTGAGCCGCAGACACAGCAGATGATGGTCCTCCCGGTATTGATCCGGGTTTTCGATGGGTGAGTAAATATAGTATAAAAGGACGCGGTACGGTTTCATGGCTTCAACAGTAAAATCGGATGGCCAATGCAACGCAGACAGCCGGTCCGAAACACAATTTCGATGACAAAATTAAGCAAAATGGGCGTGAAAACGTTGTGATTACAGACATACCGGCGCAGCCAGCGATGATATGCTAGCCATTTAAACACACTCAATCAGCACTCAGTATGCACATTGCGATTACGGGAAACATTGGCGCGGGTAAAACGACGCTGGCCGAATTACTGGCGGCCCACTATGGCTGGGAGGTGCTGTTTGAAGCCGTAGAGGGAAATCCTTACCTGGCCGATTTTTACGAAGACATGCCCCGCTGGTCGTTCAACCTGCAAATCTATTTCCTGAACAGTCGCTTCGCGCAGATGAAAAAGATTATCAGCCGACTGCAACTCGAACACGCAACAACGCTGGTTCAGGATCGAACCATCTACGAGGATGCGGCCATTTTTGCCCGAAACCTTAAACAGAGCGGCTTCATGACCGAACGCGATTTTGATACCTATCAGGATTTGTTTACGAACATGATGAGCATCGTGCGGCCACCCGACCTGATGATTTATCTGCGGGCCAGCCTGCCCAAACTTCGCCAGCAGATTCAGAAACGGGGTCGGTCCTTCGAGCAGGCTATAGCCGATCAATACCTGACAAATCTGAACAAACTCTACGAAGAATTTGCCGATTCCTACGCACTGGGGGCCCTCCTGATTCTGGACATGGATATCCTGGATTATGCCAGTCGGCCTCAGGATTTCAGGGAAGTTATCCGGCTGGTAGACATGCACCTACGATCGAATGAATAGCGCAGACTCAGGCTAGTTTCCACCGCTTGCTCAATTCCTGAGCCAGTGATTTTAGTTGGCTCAGGGAGAGTGGCTTTGTCAGGAACTGATTAGCCCCTAACGCCAGTGAGCGTGAATGTTCGGCTTCGGTAGCTGAGGTGGTAAGCATCACAACGGGCAGGTGCTCGTACTTGGGTAAACTGCGCAATTCTTTAAGCGTCTCAAAGCCGTTTTTAAGCGGCATGTTGATGTCCAATAGAATCAGGCGGGGTAGTTCGGTGCACTCATCCAGTTTGGGGAGTAGTTCAACACCATCATTGAGTATCATAACGCGAATGGGAGGCTGGCCACTCTCAAATGCGGAGCGTATAAATAGCTGATCGTCTTCGTCGTCATCAACGACCCAAACTGTTGAGGTAGTCATTTGTGGTAAACTGGTAGGATGACAATCTTTGGACAGGAACGAAAAGCTTCACAGCAATACTACTGGATAAAAATTTCCTATCCAAGTACTTACCTTTTAGTGCGACACCTATCTACTTGTGTCTCAAGAGAAACAGATTCGAATTTTTCCGGGAGAAGTCTACGGAGCAGCGTCCTACCTTATTTTTACAACTGGAAAATAGAACAGGCAGCCTTTTACTTTGTTTCCACTAATAAAATAACGCCTGAATGACTATGAACCAGACAATACTTGTAGCCGATGACGATGATGAAGACTTCCTGCTGCTGAACAATCATATTCGAAAATGCCATCAGCACATGATCCTGACGTACGTGCCAACCGGCGAAGAAGTAATCAAAAAATTACAGACCCTTCCGCTTCCCAACCTTATCATACTAGATGCCAAAATGCCCCTGATGAATGGCTATGAAACGGTAACGTTAATACGCGCTTCACCAAACTACCAGCATATCCCTATTTTGATCTGGTCCGGCTCACTCTCCAATGATGATATCATACATTTTTACCAGGCTGGAGCTAATTCGGTGATACTCAAACAGAGTATGCTCGAACAGATCGACATATTCTGTAAGTACTGGGTGGAGCTGGTTGAGTTACCCATTATGCAGTGACCGTGCCATCAGCCAGATAAATTTCTCTCAAAAGATACAGTGGAAAAAACATGAAAACTACCTACGAATGGCTGCTCCATAACATGGGCAATGAGGCCAATTACCTAACAATCCTGAACGTGCAGCAAACGAACGAATCCGGTATATCCCGGATCGACGTAATGGCCCGCACTAAAAACTTTAAGGTAATAAGCCTGATTATCAGCCCTGGAGATATAGATAACGGGTCAGACCATACGTTGGTAGACACAGCGAAAGAATCGATTTCGGGCAGCTACTTTTTTGACAATGAGCAATCCGTGATTACGTATTTATCGGAAGGCCAGACAGACGATAGGGGTACAACCGGATCAGGTATCCGGGTAATATTACTGGAGCCAGCCGATGGAACGGGAGAGATCGCCTTTCCACCAAAGCGGTAGAGAGTGGCTTAAAAAAAGAGCGCCCAGCCCAATCCTGCCGTCAGCAACAGGGTAATGAACAGTACAGTAAACCAGGTGATGGCGTTCAGCAGGCTGAAGGAAGAAGTGTTTGCGAGTTTCATCGTATTGATAATGGACAAATACACATTTGTGACTGACAGAATGACGTTTTGACGCTACTATGCACATACGTCACATATATAGGTCAGGATTTCAGTACTGTAACTTTTTTTTATATAAAAATAACAGGAAAAGAGTTTTTGCCCTATTTTCACAAAAAGGCGTACGGAAAGGTGAATTATGGAGATAAAACCCATCAACATGTTTGGGGATTAACTCTATTTTTCTCCTTTTTCCCCGGAAAGAGGCATCTATAAATTAAGAGGAAATTTACCGGTGCAGGCCAAACTTCCGGGTGTAGTCGACTTAACATTAGCGTGTGAGTGATTCGTTTACACAGTACCATGGAAGAACCTTTCCAATTCGCTGTACATCCTGGCCACCAGTTAATTGGTAAGGCACTGGCCAATTAATTACTACTGTCTTCGGTTAACTTTTTCCATGTTGCGGTACCGACAATACACCTGACTCAACACGAGTGTAGTATGATACCCCACTTGCCGTGTAGAAAATCATATACAAAACATTTTCTATCAAAATAATTGTATTAATTCTTTTTATTTACCAATTTTGTCCTACTTGTTGCTATGGCAATAGACAATATTGCTTTTTTCAATTCAGGTTGTATTCAATGGGAAAGGCTGGTCGCTCTACGACCAGCCTTTTTTTACGCTTTATTAGTCTTCTAAACCGCATAGCTTGTACCTTTGCGGCTTCAATCGACCGCGTTACCTGATGCCGCTGATTGCCCCGTCAAGTTATGAGCCGCCTGCCCGTTTATGGAATGGCCACCTGCAAACCATTATTCCCTCGCTATTTCGCAAGGTATCGGTTCCCTACGTCCGGGAACGTATCGACACGCCGGATGATGACTTCCTCGACCTGGACTGGGCTTATTCGAATGATGAATCGAAGGCTAGTCATTCATCATTAAAATCATTAGTAATCCTTACCCACGGCCTTGAGGGCAGTTCTACCAGTCCCTATCTGGCGGGCATGGTGCAACACCTGACCCAACAGGGATTCACCTGTCTGGCCTGGCACTACCGCTCGTGCAGCGGGCAGATGAACCGGCAACAGCGATTTTACCACGTCGGTGAAACGGGCGATCTGGATTTAGTCGTTCAATACGCGCTTGCCAAAGGGTATCAAACAATTTACCTTGTCGGGTTCAGCGCGGGGGGTAACGTAACGCTTAAATACCTGGGCGAAAAAGGGAAAGCCGTTCAAAGTGCGCTGAAAAAAGCCGTTGTCTTTTCGGTACCTGTCGATTTGATGGGGTCATCCCGGCGGCTCGAACAATGGGATAGCCTGGTGTATAACTACCGGTTTAGCCGGACGCTGAAACGAAAAGTACTGGAAAAAGCGGCTGTCATGCCAGGCGTTTTCCCGACGGAAGCCATCCGGAAAGCCCGCAACGTTCGGGAATTCGATAATTCGTTTACGGCACCCATGAATGGCTTTCGGGATGTAACGGACTATTATACACAGAGTAGTTCGCTACCGTTTATTCCGGCCATTACCATTCCTACGCTGGTCGTAAATGCTAAGAACGACCCTTTTTTGTCGCCAGAGTGCTTTCCGGAAGCTCTGGCGCGGGAACTACCCAATGTATGGATGGAGTTTTCTGCGCAGGGTGGTCATTGCGGTTTTCCTTCGCGCACGGGAGGTATTCAGGGAACGTACTGGTCAGAAGAACGGACCGTGGCGTTCTTTAAGGCCAGTGTATAACAAGTACGATTACCTGTTTACATGTCAGGTACACTGTTAACTAAAAGTAAGCGAATGGGTTGCCCGGAGTGGCGGCTATTCAACATAACAACAATATGACTACCACAGAACCAACCCCCGGCCAGCGTGCCGTACCACCGGCTGAACAGCCCTATTACGTCATTGATTTCGACAGCACCTTCACGAAGGTAGAAGCACTTGATATACTGGGTGAAATTTCGCTCGCGGGTCGGCCCGAACGGGATGATGTTCTCCACCAGATAAAAACCATTACCGACCGGGGTATGTCGGGCGAAATATCCTTTACGGAGTCACTGAACCTACGGCTGGATTTGCTAAAAGCGCACCGCAACCATCTGCCTGCCCTAATCGAAAGCCTGATGGGGAAAATATCCGATTCGTTTCAACGCAATAAAGAATTTCTGACCGAACACGCCGATCACATCTATATCGTATCGAACGGGTTCCGGGAGTTTATTTTACCCATTGTAACGTCGCTGGGCATTCAGGCAGAACACGTCTTTGCCAATACTTTTCTGTACGATGAGAACGGAGCGGTCATTGGTTTCGACCCGCAAAATCCCCTGTCGGCCAATGGGGGCAAATCGCAGGTCATTCGGGATCTGAACCTGGGTGGCGAAGTGTATGTCATCGGCGATGGCTATACCGATTACGAAATCCGGGCATCCGGGCTGGCCAACCGCTTTTATGCCTTTACCGAGAATGTTCTGCGACCCAGCGTCGTTGAAAAAGCCGACCACGTAGCGCACTCACTCGACGATTTTTTGTACCAGAACAACCTGAGCCGGAGTCAGTCGTATCCTAAAAGCCGGATTAAAGTGCTGTTGCTGGAGAATGTGCATCCGGTAGCCGTTCAGCTTTTTGAACAGGAAGGCTTTAAGGTGGAGATTAGGAAAGAGGCACTGGATGAGGACGAACTCATTGAAGCCATCCGTGATGTGTCCATTCTGGGTATCCGCTCTAAAACGAACATAACGGCCCGCGTTTTGGAAAATGCCAATAAGCTGATGGCTGTTGGTGCGTTCTGCATCGGTACGAACCAGATCGACCTGGACACCTGTACGCAGAAAGGGATTGCCGTATTCAATGCCCCCTACAGCAATACGCGCTCGGTGGTAGAGCTGGCCATCGGCGAAATCATCATGCTCATCCGCAGCATTGTGCCCAAAAGTAATCTGATGCATAACGGTGGGTGGGATAAATCGGCCAAGAACAGCTTTGAAGTGCGCGGTAAAAAACTGGGTTTGGTAGGGTATGGCAACATTGGTACGCAACTATCGGTCGTGGCCGAAGCCTTGGGCATGGAGGTATATTTCTATGATATTGTTGACAAGCTGGCGCTGGGCAACGCCCGGAAATGCAAATCGCTGGACGACCTGCTGGCCGTAGCCGATATCATTAGCCTGCATACCGATGGCCGTAAGGAAAACAAGAATCTGTTTAGCTACCGCGAGTTTTCGCTCATGAAAAACGGGGTTATCTTTCTGAACTTATCACGGGGGCACATCGTCGATATTCCCGCGCTGGTCGATGCCATTGAGCGGGGAAAAATTGCGGGCGCGGGCGTCGACGTATTCCCGCTGGAGCCGAAAACGAATAATGAAGAGTTTTCGAGTGCCCTGCGCAAACTTCCCAACGTGATTCTGACGCCCCATATTGGCGGCAGTACGGAGGAAGCCCAGGTAAATATTGGCAACTTTGTGCCGGGCAAACTACTCGAATACATCAATAATGGCAGCACGTACGGCAGCGTAAACTTCCCCGAACTACAACTGCCCATGCTGAAAGGGGCGCACCGCCTGCTGCACATCCACGCCAACGTGCCGGGCATTCTGGCCAAAATGAACGCCATTTTTGCCAACTATCATATCAACATTCATGGTCAGTACCTCAAAACCAATGAACAGATTGGCTACGTGATTACGGATGTGGCTAAAGAATATGCACATGAAGTGGTGGAAGAACTAAAAGGCATTGACAACACAATTAAGTTTAGACTACTTTTTTAATTGCAAATGAGTGAATGGGCGAATGAGTGACTAACCGGCGCATGCAGGTCTAGTGCCGAAGTCATTCACTCATTCACTCACTCATTCCTTCACTCATTCAATAATGAAAAACACCTACTTTACACCCGGCCCGGCCGAACTCTACCCAACTATTCACCAGCACCTGCAACGGGCAATGGACGAACAGATTGGCTCGATTTCGCACCGGAGCAAGCAGTTTCGTGACCTATACCGGTTTATGGATGAGCAGTTACGCACCCTGCTGGCCATTCCCGATACACACGGCATTTTCATTACCGGCTCGGCCTCGGAAGTGTGGGAGCGGATGCTGCTGAACTGTGTAGAGCACGAAAGTTTTCACCTCGTCAATGGCTCCTTCTCGCAGAAATTCTACGACTACGCCAATGCGCTGCACAAACATGCTCATGTACTCGAAAAGCCGTTTGGCGAAGGGTTCGACGCGGCCGAGATTCAGGTGCCGGACTATGCCGAGGTCGTTTGTGTAACGCATAACGAAACATCGTCGGGGGTGCAGATGAAACCATCCGAAATTCATAAACTCAAGCGGAAGAATCCGAAAAAGCTGTTCTGTGTCGATATAGTCTCCTCAGCTCCCTACCCCGACCTGGATTTCAGCCTGATTGATTCGACTTTTTTCTCCGTACAGAAAGCATTCGGTATGCCTGCCGGCATGGGAATCTGGATTGCCAGTGAGGCCTGCCTGGCCAAAGCCGAGCGATTACAAAAGAACGATACGCTCACCATTGGGGCGCATCATACGCTTCCTGCGCTCTGGAAACACTACAAAGACTTCGAAACCCCCGCAACCCCAAACGTGCTGTACATCTATCTACTGGGCAAGATTGCGGAGGATTTCAACAAAATCGGGATCGATACCATCCGGAGGCAAACCGAAGAGAAAGCGCGGATGCTGTATAAATTCATTGAGTCGTCGGACGCCTATGAGCCCTTCGTGAAGCAGGAGCGGCATCGGTCACAAACGGTTATCGTAGCCACTACACAAAAACCCTCTTCCGACGTTATTGCGATCGGGAAAGCCGCTAATATGCTTGTTGGAAGCGGGTATGGGAAGTTTAAAGAATCACAAATCAGGATTGCCAATTTCCCGGCGGTATCGCCCGAACAGGTAAACGAACTGATAAATCAGTTGAACAAAATTTACTAGTACACGAACTGTCTTCATCATGGCACCTTCCTCTACATAAGGAAGGTGCTTTTTTTTTTCATCGTTCCCAGCGACTGTAATTTGCCGGTAAACCTTATGAGGATATTATCGTTAATTAAATGATGGTTTTAATGTATAAACTTAACGGTAATGAAAACGACAATTACGGTCATACTCTTCTCAATGGGACTTTCGGTGGTGAGTCTGGCGCAGAGCAGTACTGATTCAACGAACCAGAATAAACCGCTTATTAACGAGCAGACAAAACAGGACATTCGCCAAACGGCAAATCAGGCTAGTGATAAACTGGAGAATGAAGTAGGAAAATCCATAAGCTATCAGGATGCCAATCAGTTAAACTGGTTCCAGCCCGGCAACATTTTCATTGGCGCTGGTCCTGGTTTTGGCGCCAGCAATGGTCAGGTTTACTTTGATATAAATACGCGCATTGGTTATTTTTTTCAGCCTGGCTTTATGGCTGGCCTTCGCTACGACTCAGACCGGCTCCTGGCTAAAAGTTATCATGCCCGGCAATTTGGCGCGTTTGCCCGCTATTATCCCTTTCGGACCCGTATCAGTAGTTTTGTAGGGGCTAGTCTGAACAGCGGCCGTGAGTTTTCGGACAATATCCCAGCCGATACCAAATCCAAATACACCAGCGTAGGGCTTGAGTTAGGAATAATGGCCTGGATTGCGCACCGCCTGGGTGCCGAACTATCCTTTGAAAGTAATTTCTACAACAAAATAGACCCGGCCGTTAGCCGGGGTAAAGGGGGACGACTGAAACTTGGCGTTAATTATTATTTCGGTACAGTTGGAAAAAAGAAAGCAAAACTAGCTCGGTAATCAACACCCAGTCGTGCTCGGGGCTATGATGGGTAAGTTCTATAGTCAGGGAGTTGTTCGATTAGTTCTACTGTCAAGTCTTACCCCAGGCACCCTATCCAAAACGCATTAACCCCGGATGGCCTGAAAAACCAGTGGATGCGTTCGGAAAATCCCGCATCAGGAATCAGGCGGTTAATTCACCAACGGTTAACAATACGAGCGGAATTAATTTGAAAAATTTCTGCCCGGTTTGAGTATTAAACATAGTGAGCACGACGGTATTAGTCCGTATCCTATTAAATATTCATTAAACAGTTCTGTTTGAATAGTAGCCCGATAATCTCCTCATCGGTGCAGACCGACAAACTATTTTGGATAGCGGTGGTTTCTATTACAGCAATTCTCACCTTATCAATAGATACGATGGAACACATGACCACCTTAACCAAAATAATGGAAGAACTTCGGCAGAAGGGATATACCCACGAGTTCGGCCCCAGAAAGGACTATCTGGAAGAAAAAAGTACCGATACCAAGTTGAAAAGTGATGAGTTCGCGGTCGATCAGTTTTATCGTTTTGAGGGAGAATCGGATCCGGGCGATGAGATGACACTGTATGCGATTACGGCCTCAAACGGCATGAAAGGGGTTTTTGTAGCCGCGCAGGGTACGTATTCCAATGAAGTATCGCCCGAACTGATGGCCAAACTGGATGTGAGCGACCGCCACAATGTCAACACTGATGGAGCCGTTCAGCCGCTGAATAGATAGTAGCGTGTTGCAATAGTCTTTTCGCTGATATTTGCAAGAAAAATCCCAGAAAATTTGACATATTTCGGGATTTTTCTTATCTTTGCGCCCTTTATAAAAAACGCAGCGTTCTTTTCCCTGCTACTATATCATGAAGTTATCCGAGTTTAAATTTGATTTGCCCGAAAGCCTTATTGCTAAATACCCGGTTGAACGGGGTGAATCACGGCTGATGGTTGTTGACCGTAAAGCCAAAACGATTGAACACAAGAAGTTTTCGGATATCCTGAGTTACTTCGACGATGGCGATGTAATGATCACTAATAATACCAAGGTTTTTCCGGCGCGGCTGTACGGTAATAAAGAAAAAACAGGGGCTAAAATTGAAGTGTTTCTCCTGCGCGAGTTGAATCGCGAGATGAAACTGTGGGATGTTCTGGTTGATCCAGCCCGTAAAATTCGGGTTGGCAACAAACTTTACTTCGGGGATAGTGATCTGGTAGCCGAGGTTATTGATAATACCACATCGCGGGGCCGCACCATCCGGTTCTTATTCGACGGTAATCACGACGAGTTTATGAAGGCGGTGGACGAACTGGGCGAAACCCCCATTCCCCGCGCCATGAACCGCGAGGCCGAAGAGGCCGACCGCGAAGATTACCAGACCGTTTTTGCCCAGCACGTCGGGGCGGTAGCCGCACCTACAGCCGGATTGCACTTCACCAAAGCCATGATGAAGCGGATGGAGATCAAAGGTGTTCACTTTGCTCCTATCACGTTGCACGTTGGTTTAGGAACGTTCCGTCAGGTGGATGTAGAAGACCTGACCAAGCACAAAACCGACTCCGAAAACTTCCAGATTTTACCGGAATCAGCCCAGACGGTTAATAAAGCACTCGATGCCGGCAAACGGGTATGTGCCATTGGTACAACCTCACTCAAAGCCATTGAGTCATCGGTGTCCGCCAACAGTCGTCTGAAGCCGATTGACGGCTGGACGGACCGGTTTATTTTCCCACCTTACGAGTTTAAGATTGCCAACTCACTGTTGACGAGTTTGCACCTGCCTGAGTCGATCCTGATTATGATGACCTCCGCCTTTGGTGGTCACGAACTCATTAAGGAAGCCTACCAGGTAGCCATCAAAGAAAAATACCGGTTCTTTAGCTACGGCGACGCCATGCTGATTATTTAAGGCAGGCAGTTGGTCGGTCGGTTAGTTGATTAGTACTTTTGAGGGGCTTTGCAGCCCCTCTTTTTTTATGACTGATTCACTAACCAACGGGCCCACTGACCAACTATTTGCCATCATTGTGGCGGGGGGAAGCGGTAGCCGCATGCAATCCAGCGTACCGAAGCAATTTCTGCTGTTGAAGGATAAACCCATTCTTCAGCACACCATCGAGCAGTTTATGGCGGTTTTACCCGCTCAGCAGATTGTTCTCGTCCTTCCTGCCGCCGAACAGTTTACCTGGGCTATTCTTTGTGAAGAGCATATGTTTAACCCTCCTATCCAGCTCGTTGATGGGGGTGCTACCCGCTTCCAGTCGGTGCGAAATGGCTTGCAGTCCATTCAGGCTGCTGCCGGTATTGTAGCTGTACACGATGGTGTACGGCCTTTTGTAACGCCCGCCATCATCCGGAATAGTTTCGACACAGCCGCCCGAACGGGATCAGCCGTAACCTGTGTAGCGGTAAAGGATTCGGTGCGGGTTATTGGTCCAGATGGGGTTAGTCAGGCGGTGAATCGTAGTCAGTATCGCCTGGTGCAAACACCCCAAACGTTTGCGCTTCATGCCTTCCGCCAGGCTTTTCAGGTAGAGGAACAGCCTTTTTTTACCGATTGTGCCAGTGTTATGGAGTACGCAGGATTCCCGATTACACTCATTGAGGGCGCCTACGAGAACATTAAAATCACGACGCCGGATGATTTGCGGTAATCCGTTCGGTTACCCCGATGTTGGCACAACGCACGATTTCATCCAGCAGGCGGGTCAGGTGTTCCGGTGTCGTGAGGGGATTCATGAGCGAAACCCGTAGATAGACCCGTCCGCGAATGGTGGTCTGAACGATATAGAACGCTCCTTGGGTAACCAGCCGCGTCCAGATTTGGGTGTTTAACTGGTCCAGCTGCTGCGCGTCCACTTCCGCCCCCACATACCGGAAGCAGACGATGTTTGCCTGCGGCTCAACGGCCAGCTCAAAATCCGGGCGACTACGCAGTTGTTCTGTCAGGTTTTCGGCCAGCTCATACAGTGTTTCGACGTTGGCTGTGAAAATCCGGGGGCCGTAGGTACGCAGAAGGGTATACACGTTCGCGCTCATCATGAGTTTGGTGCACTCGAACGCCCGTTTACCGGAGTTGAACCAGTCTTTTGCTTCGGCATCGGCCCACAAATACTGCGCTTTCTGCTGGAAGGTCCGGTACGAATCGGCATCGTGCCGGTACAGCACTGCCGTTATCAGTGCCGGTGTCATCATCATTTTATGAAAGTCGACCACTACCGAATCGGCCCGCTCGATACCCCGAACAAGATGCCGGTAGGTTTCGGAAAGAGCCGCTACGGCACCGTGGGCACCATCGGCGTGGAACCAGAGCGTGTGTTTTTCGCAAAAGTCGGCAATGGCGGTCAGGTCGTCGTAGGAACCAGTCGACGTCGAACAACAACTACCAACAACGGCAAAAACGACCAGCCCTTTTGCCTTGGCCCGTTCATAGTACATCTCCAGCAGATCTGTCCGCATCTGAAAACGGTCGTTGGTCGGAATCCTGATGATGCCCTCCGTACCCAGCCCCATAATTCGGGCGGCCCGGTCGACGCAGTAATGTGCCTCTTCAGACACCATAATGGCCAGACGGCTAGTCGTTCCCTCTTCCCAAACGTCGGCAGGAGCCCGAATGGCGCGGGCGGTGAGCAGGGCAGTCAGGTTAGCCAGTGTGCCACCGGAGGTAAGCAGTCCACCAGCTTCGTTGCCCAGGATCAGTTGTTCGGCCAGCCATTGGGTTACGATACGCTCCAGTGCATTGGCGGTCATGCCCATCTCGTACACGGCCATACCCTGATTGAGCAGCCCCGTCATCAGGCCGGTCAGAGCCGCCAGGGGCAATGGTGGGCTAACCTGGTGGCCCATGCACTGCGGATGATGCAGATGAATAGACCGTTGCAGCATCGTAGCCAGCAGAGGAATCGGATCGATATTGGTCGGTTGGGCAAAATCAGCCTGCCAATACGCCAGTTGTTCTTCCGGCAGCTGGTAATTCAGTACGGGTCCGGTACCGGCTTCGGCAGTCGCTAAATGGTCGGCCAGCAGATCGACCAAAGCGTGTCCCTGCTGCCGAAAGGCATCGGCCGAATAAGCTTCCTTGAGGAGCGTGTTCATCAGATTTTCAGTTTAAACAAAGCACGCAATTCTTTTTGACACCCGGAAATCTTTATTTTTGAGCTACTCATTCGTCCAGATGCGCCCTCGTCTCCCCGCCCACGCCTACGCCAACGGCATTCTTGCCGGCGACCGACTGCTGCTCAGTCAGGCCATTACGCTGGTGGAAAGCCGACGGGCCGACGATCAGGAAATTGCCCGGCAGGTGCTGAACGCTGTCTTACCCAGAACGGGCCAATCCGTCCGAATCGGGATTACCGGCGTGCCGGGAGTTGGCAAAAGCACCTTTATCGAAGCATTCGGCACATACCTGACCCAGTTGGGCCACCGGCTGGCAGTACTGACCATTGACCCTACCAGCCAGCGCTCGGGGGGAAGTTTGCTGGGCGATAAAACCCGGATGGACACGCTTTCCATGAATCCCAATGCCTACATTCGACCCTCGCCGGCGGGCGATTCGCTGGGGGGCGTGGCACAGCGCACCCGCGAATCGATTCTCCTCTGCGAAGCCGCCGGATTCGACATTATTCTGGTAGAAACGGTAGGCGTCGGGCAGTCGGAAACGGTCGTGCATGGCATGGTCGATTTCTTCCTGCTGCTGATGCTGGCCGGTGCGGGGGATGAGTTGCAGGGCATGAAGCGAGGCATCATGGAACTGGCTGACGCGCTGGTCATTACCAAAGCCGATGGCCATAATCTGGCTACCGCCAACCGCGCCCGGATGGAATACCAGAATGCGCTGCACCTGTTTCCGCCTACCGGAACGGGCTGGTTTCCACCCGTTCTGACCTGCTCGGCCCTGCCTGATGCCAGCGGGAAACCCGTCGGCATAACGGAGGTATGGCACATGATTCGCGAACACCAGCAACTCACTACCCAAAACGACTATCGGAACCACCGGAGGCAGCAACAGCAGCTAACCTGGTTCAGAGCGTTGGTGCAGCAGCGACTTGAAAGCCAGTTTTATGCCCGGCCGGGTATACATGACCAGCTGGCGACTCTTGATGAACAGGTGCTGGCCGGAACGCTTCTGCCTGCGCCCGCCGTTGAACAGTTGTTTGGTCCGGCAAAGACCAGCCGATAGAGTCGCTATTTTCCTTGCGTTATGTTCAAATTACTCGTACTGATACTTTCTTTTTCAGTGGCATATCCGGCCTTCGCCCAGCGCGATACCACCATCATCATCAGCGCGTCGGCGGGGTTGCAGTTCGACCAGAAACGGCTGGTTATCAAACCCAACACCCGCCTGAAAATCCTCTTTCAAAACAAAGACGACATGGCCCATAACCTGGTGGTAACGCGGCCCAACTCCCGGCTTCGGGTGGTGGAGTTTGCACTGGCACTGGGCGACAAGGGAACTGCGCAGAATCACGTTCCCGTTATGGACGACGTACTGGCCCACACCCGAAGCGTAGACCCCGGCACTACCGATTCGCTGGTCGTTACCCTGACCGAAGGCGCTTTTCCATTCGTGTGTACCTATCCGGGACATGGCTATGTTATGTACGGGGTGATTTATGCTACAAGTACGCCCAAAAAGCTACCCCCACCGGAACAGGACACTAACCTGCCTAATCCATCCCGCGTGGCTGAGGCAGGTCATCAGCATAAGGCCAGTGAATCAGGGCATCCCTATTCCCTGACGCTCCCGGCCGTTTGCCGAACCTTTATGCCCGACTGCGGCCCGGCGGCCATTGCCGTCGGGTTGCCCGGACCATCCGGGCAGGAAAGCGGTCAGTCCTATGTTTTTGATGCCGGCCAGTGCCGGATGCGTTATGCCTGGTCGGGTGGGTTTGTCGATAACACTGAGCAATGGGATGGCAAAGGGCAGCGGTTCACCAAAGTTGTCGGTGATATCTATTTTCGGGATACGGGCGGGTTTCCCTGGCGCGTCGGTTTCGGCACGCAGCCGCCACCCCGGTTTAAAGGGTATCGGTTAGTGAACCGGTACCCCGAATTCCGGTACGTCGTCAATGGCGTGGAGATTCGGGAACTCGTCAAATCGCTGCCCACCGGGCGGGGTCTTGTCCGTACGTTTACGCTCGGCCCCGGCAACGCGGCCATTACTTTTCTGGCAACCGCCCAGCCGGGCATTCGTCTAAAACCATCCGTCGGGAAGTTGACGAATGGAGAAATCAGACTACCCGCCGGAACCCGTCGGTTTACCCTAACAATGGAAAAGGATGGCTAATTTTTGAGGAGAACCTCTACCATACGTCCTATCTCATACGTCATACTCCTATGCTTGCTTCCCTCCTCCTGTCTTCTTTCCTGCTCACGACTTCCCCGGCCGATACCATTTCGGATTATTATACTGTAGAAACCATCCCTACGCCCCCCGGCCTGGTGGCCGAAACGGGTGGACTATCATTTTTACCCGATGGTCGCATGGCGGCCTGTTTCCACCGGGGCGAGGTGATGTTGTATAATCCTAAAACCAAAAGCTGGAAACTCTTTGCCGAAGGGCTGCACGACCCGCTGGGTGTGGTGGCCATCAGCAACCGCAAACTGCTGGTGATCCAACGGCCCGAACTGACCCGGATAACCGACGTAAACGGGGATGGGGTGGCGGATACCTACGAGACCGTTACTGACCAGTATGGTATGTCGGGTAATTACCACGAGTTTGCCTTTGGCCCCGTGCGCGATGCCAAAGGCAATCTGTACATCAGTCTGAACACGGCCTCCAGCGGAGCGGGCATCCGCGACGAAGTACGGGGCACATACGATTCGCTGGGTCGACAGGGGCGGATGTACTCCTGCGTACCGTACCGGGGATGGATCATGCAAATTACTCCCGATGGCAAGGTAAGGCCCTACGCCAGTGGTTTCCGGTCGCCCAACGGTATGGGGTTCGATGCGCAGGGGCGCCTGTTCGTGACCGATAATCAGGGCGACTGGCTCGGAACCAGTAAACTATACCACGTAGAAGAGGGCAAGTTTTACGGGCACCCGGCCAGCCTGGTGTGGCGTCCCGGCTTCCCGGACATCGACCCGCTAACCCTGCCCGTCAGGTCGCTGGACAGCATGCGCACGGTAGAAAGTATCGCTTTTCCACACGAACTGATGGCGCACTCACCAACCCAGGTAGTGCTGGATAACACCAATGGTAAATTCGGTCCCTTTGCGGGGCAATTGTTTGTGGGCGAGATGGACTTTGCTCATTTACTACGCGTGCTACCCGACGAAGTAGACGGTCAGATTCAGGGCGCGTGTATTCCGTTTTTCAGTAAAGGCGGGGCAAACGGAACGGCCATGCGAATTGGCAACAACCGGCTCGCCTTCTCGCCCGATGGCAGTTTGTACCTCGGCCAGACGGACCACGGCTGGCTGGGCGAACGGGGCATTCAGCGCATTAGCTACAAGCCAGGCAAAATCCCACTCGATATTATGGCAATGAAACTAACGCCATCGGGTTTCGACCTGACGTTTACCCAGCCAGTCGATGAAGTAACCGCCCGCGATTTGGCCAACTATCACTTCCGCCGTTACTATTACGAGTACCACCAGGCTTATGGCTCTCCACAAATGGATGTGCAGACGGTACCGGTTACGTCCGTTCAGCTTTCAGCCAACCGCAAAACGGTATCACTTACACTGCCGACGTTAACGGAAAACCGTATCTACGAACTGACCCTGAGTAACTTATCAACCAATAACGGGTACAAAAAGCTAATGAACCCGCTAATCTGCTATACGCTGAACCGGCTGGCAAACTAGTAAAAAAAGAGACTGGCCGGATTCCGCAAAAGTAATAGTACTTCTGTGGAATCCGGCCAGTTTAACCAGATGCATACCTCGTTAAAACCTAGGCATTGCCCAGCGTACGAACGGGTTCGTTGGCACGGGTTGCCGGTACACTCTCGTCGCTGACACTCGCGTCTGTTTCAGCTGCGGCCTCTTCATCGTCGCCCAAAGCGGCTTCTGCTTCGGCTTCAACCACGTCGCCCGGTACATCCGTATCATTGCTGTCCGCTACATTGGATGGTAAATCGTTAACCAGGGTTTGGTCATTCAACTGCCCCAGGGCCGGGTGGATACCCATCGTATTATGCATTTGTTGAGCTGCATTGGACTCGGTGCTTTCTTTGCGGGAATTGCTACTTACGCTCATAACGTTATGTGTTTAAGTGTTTAGTGAATTAATGTTTCGTAAATAAAGATCAATAAGAAGGTTTGTTGTTTAGATCCGTACCGGTTTCGGCGATTTCCTCGTTGCGTTCATCTTCCGTCTTCTCGGGTTCCTCCTCCGGCGAATCATTTTGTTTTTTGGCGGCTTCCTGGGCTTTTGGAACAGGCACCTTATCGGCCGATGCGTAATCGTCGGGGCCGTGTGTTGTAACGGATACCATGGCCGTGTCCGTTTTAGCGGAATCGGCAACGGCACTATTCATACCCTCTTCCGTAACTTCCATGGTGCTGTTGGCAGTATCTCCCCGACGAAGCAGCCCTTCTTCGCTGTCCATATCGGTACTACCGATGCCGCGAATGTTACGGCCATCCTGGCCACCACGTACCTGAATACTGTCCAGCCCGTTGGCAGAGTTTTCCTGTTCGTATCGGTGTTTGTTGTCTTCGGCCCGGCGGTCGATATCCGTATCGTCGGAACCAAAAGGACCTTCTGTCCGGCCCGTTATCTCGGCACCATCTTTTTCTATACCTTTCTGTTCTTCGTCTTTCATAGTGTTGAGTCTGTTACTTTGTAGGATAACTATGTGTGCAACAAAAAGTTTGGGTCTGGATGACCCTGGTCCGATTCAATATGATACCGAATAATACATTTCAATACGTTAAAGTTTATTTTTTAAACTAAAATCTAGTGTTCTACGCTATTTTTTGTTTACTTTAAAATCTAATTTCGATCTTGAGACTAGTATATCTTCCTGTATGTACTGATTGATTGGGTTAGTAAGTAGTATTTATTGGATAAAGCTTCTTGCAGAAAGCGGACTGATGCTATCGGTCCGCTTTTTTTAATAAAGCTCATTCGTGTCCTTTTGACAGACACTTACTGTCCGATTTCTGACAGCTCACGCACCTTATTGTCAATAAAACCCTCTTTCCATACAATCAGGGTCCATTTTCGCTGTCCGTGCGGTAAAATGAATAAAGTGCATCCACTATTTATTATGAAAATGCCCCGAAACATAACCCCATCCCGCCATCCCGCTGGACATAGACCATGAATCCGGTGCAGCGTTTGCGGAATGAGTAACAAAATGGGCGTGGCAGGATGAAGAAAAACCCCCATCGTGCCACGCCCTATTCTCTGATTTCTTACTGAATTTTAGCCAGCCACAGCGATGCATTGATGTGTAATGCCGGATGTGACGTGTAGCCCGATGGAACATCGCCCGACCAGCCGTTGAACAAACTATCGTTGGTATCGCCCGTACCGTCGTCGGCGGGGGAACTGTCGCCGATGAACACCACCCGACCACTACCGTAGGTTGATAACAACGCCATAACGCTCGTAGTGCTGCCGACCGTGCTGCTCATGCGCCAGAATAAGCCCTGTACGTTGGTATTGTTTGCCGGATAGAGCGTGGCGGTAGTGCCGTTATAAAAAGCCAGTTTCGACGCTGTACCGGCTACGCCACCCAATACCTTTTGAGCATTTGTATTTGTGCCTGTATACACCTTTGTGGTTGGCTTCTCGCTGATGTCTACGTAGTCGATCACAAAACCGAATGGTTTGTTGTTGTTAACCCCATTGTTCGCCATCAGGTCGTTCCAGACGCGGGGCGAATCGGCACCGTCGCCATCCCGGTCGGAGGGATTGTAGCCGTTCGGGTCGGTGCCCGTCAGCGACGGAGCCGTGTGGTCGGCCACCATCATCAGGCCACCACCGCTGGCAACAAAGTTCATGATCGCCGTTTTTTCGGCTGCCGAAAACAGGCGGTTCGGTTCAACGACGACGTAGACGTTGTAATTGCTCAAATCCTGGGCGTTGGACGTATTGCCGTACGTAATAGCCGTGCCGACGGGGAGTGTTTCAACAAAATTGCCGCGCTTAACCAGTTCAATGGCCCAGGAAGAAATGCCTCCTTTCCAATAGGTTTCCGACGTACTCGAAGTGATACCTGTGTAAGAAGGCGTTGGCGTCCGCTGGGCTTTCGTTTCTACCGTTGTACCGCCCGTATAAGTCGGTACGTTTTCGGTTCCGTCGGCATCAATCTGCCAGTCGGCACTACCCGCGTTCTCGTAATGACTGGCATCGAACAGAAACTTCTTACCCGTTGGCGGGGGCGTGGTTCCTCCTCCACTATTGTCGTTAATAACGATATCGTCAATATTGATGCGGTTGGTCGAACCGGATAGTTTACGAATTTCCAGCCGAACGGTCCCCGTCACGTTTAGCGTAAACGTCTGCGTTTGCAGGGTAGTCGTGGTAGAGATGTTAGCCCCGTTTTGGGTCCAGCTACTACCCCCGTTGGTTGAATACCACAGGCTCCACTGGCTCGACGCGTCGGAACTATACGTCCCGTGTTTAATGGTTACGGTGCTGATGCCCGACGTCACATCGAACAGCATGGTCAGTTTACCCGTGTTGCGGATACGCGCCGACCAGGCCCCTGCTTTCAGGTCGCCACTCAGATTGCCGACTAACCCATCGTACAGGTTCCAGGAGCCAGAGGGCAGCGTAACATTATCGCCACTGGCCGAACCAGTCGGCGACACATCGTAGGCCGTTTTGGGGCTGGTAGACCCCACTTCAAACCCTTCTGACAGGGATACGGCCGCTGCTGCCCGGGCAGAACCCATGACCGCTCCGTTACCGACGCTGGGGGTTAACTCATTGAGCGAATGGCAACCGACTAACAACGAGCCAGCCACAGCGACGGCCACATACAGGCGTCTGAACTTACCGAATTGAAACATGAGGTTATTAGATGTTGGCAGATGAGTGAAAAACCATGCAAAAGAGCGTTATTTCTTCGTCGCTTCAACCGAAATGAAACATTATTTTATCGTTACCAAACGATGCAGGATTGTCGTACACTATACGCCCTCGGCCGGGTAACTTTTTCCCGGCGTATAAGCACAAAAGCGTACATTTATTACGCACATTGAGCCTTTCGCTGTTCAGGCTGTATTACCACAACATCCGCATGAGTTACTATCAACGCTGCCTCCATCCATGCCTAATCATGATGGTGCTGAGCACAACGTTGCTGGCACAAACGACCCTGTCCACAAGGCCGCTCAGTGTTACGGCCGCTTGTCCGGGTACTACGGTTGCCGTTTCGTTCAGTCTGACTGGATCTATAAGTACCAGTGCAACTTATACGGTACAGCTTTCGGATGGTGGTGATTATAGAGACATCCCGACAAAGCCACGTCTTGTAAATTATGAATCAATCGTTAGGGCCACAATTCCTACGGATCTGCCTACAGATAGAACCTATTCGGTTAGGGTACGGGCTACCAGTCCAGACATACTTGGTAGTCCCAGCCCGACTAAACTAGTTATAAAAGGGAAGAGACTAATACCGGCTCCTCCATCAGTTGATTCGCTTATATTGACTTGCGATGGCTTCTCCACGAAGGATTATGATCGATTTGTCACCGTAAACCTAAGACTGGCAACCGGAGCTACACCAAGACTGTATCGGGATGAAACATCTGACGACTTTTCGGAGTACGCCGAGTATCCTCAGTGTACTAATTCTGTTCCAGACAGTGTAGCGTGTAAAACTATGGCTACCATGTACGTCTATAAAGCCTACTACTATGTAGAGAAATATGTCTATCCGCTCGATGAAAAAATCTATTATGTATCAGAACTTGTAGATGGTTGTGAAAGTGAGCGGGTACCAACCAAGGTGAGAATACTTTGGCGACCAAGCATTGGCCCCACGCCCGTTAATCAAAATAAGCCAAGTGAGGGAAATTATCACTATGGTCATTTAACGTATTGCCAGGGTCAACAGGCTTATCCGTTAAATGTCAATGGGCATACTCCTCCGCCTGAGAACTACCATGTTGTCTATTACAATAATGCGCCAATTAGTCTTCAGGATCTACTGTCAGGTGGCACATTAATACCACCTGTTCCAGATACCCGTGTGCCCAATCGGCTAGCCTACTCTTTCAGCCTCGTTCCAATTGATAGTAAGAAAGGGTGTCCATTGATATACAACAACCCGAATGACCTTTTTTCTGCGACTAGTCTTTTAGTAACGGTTGATCCGCAACCTGCCAAACCAACCGCCCTAACCAGTATAATCAGTTATTACCAGGGTCAGGCATCGACCCCGCTGAGTGCCACAACGACTGATTCCACCGCAACCCTGGTCTGGTATGGTACCAACGCTACGGGGGGCACTGGTTTAACCATGGCTCCTCAGCCACCAACCAGTCAGGCTGGGCAGTTTACCTATTACGTAGCCCAGAAAGCAGGAACGTGCGAAAGTGAGCGGGTGCCCATACAAGTAAGGATCAATCCGCTGTTGAGTGTGGATGACCCTTCATTAGCAGATGCCATAGCCATTTTCCCTAACCCGGCAATTTCGTCGCTTACGGTGCGTATTAGTGGGCTATCTGCGCGACAACCGGCTCAATTAGACCTGATCGACCTCAATGGTCAGATAGTTCTGCACCAGGAAACGCAGCGTGAAACCTCAATTTTGACCCTGGACGATTACCCAAAAGGTAGTTATCTGCTACTGATTAAGGTTGATAATCGTCGGGCTTCCAGGCGGGTCATGAAGCTGTAAAATGAGCAGGATGCATCCTGCCATTAGGGCTAGTTTATTAGCTGACTGTCAAGCTACCGTATGAGAACCGACGGCTAAATAAAGCAGGTTATTATACCGGATTTCCAGCGCCATGGCCCGTTTCCAGCGCAGCCAGTCTTTTCGCCAACCGGTTGCTTTTTCTATCTCCGGCTGAAATTCAGCAACAACCTGTCGTCTCAGTTTCCAATAAACCGGTTGTCGTTTTGCGCAGGAATGAATGAGTCCTGTTTTCATAGTTTAACCGGTGTTGGACCGGCTATCTGTCAGCCTTAAGTAAAAATAGAATGTTCGGCTGTCAATTGCAATCATACATTCTATTCCATCATCTCCTCACACGAGTAAAGCAGGATCGCTTTATCCATCCGGTTACTACGTCCATGTCCCTATTAGCTTGAACAGGAAACCAAATTCCCTTGCCCGGTTGTTTGCTGTTTATTGGGTAAATTTGCCCACTAATTAAATCGCGGGGCTTTGAACCCCGGCAGATATGAGCAAACACGGACGCATTCTGGTCGCCATGAGTGGCGGCATTGATTCTTCGCTGGCAGCGGTGATGCTGCACGAAGAAGGGTACGAGGTCATCGGCATGACCATGAAAACCTGGGACTATGCCTCATCGGGCGGTACCAAAAAAGAAACGGGCTGCTGCTCCCTCGACAGCATTAACGACGCCCGCAACATCGCCGTTAATCTCGGCTTCCCGCATTACATTCTCGACATCCGCGAAGAGTTTGGCGATGCCGTTATCGACTACTTCACGGGGGAGTACATCGAAGGGCGCACGCCCAACCCCTGCGTTATGTGTAATACGCACATCAAGTGGGATGCCCTCCTGCGCCGGGCCGACCGGCTGGATTGTGAATCCATCGCTACGGGTCACTACGCTCACATCCGGCACGAAACAAATGGAGCAGATCCAGCGGGTAGGTACGTTCTCTCGAAGGGGATCGATACGCTGAAAGACCAGTCATATGTACTTTGGGGGGTGTCGCAGGAGAGTTTGAGCCGCACGAAACTACCGCTGGGACACCTGCGAAAATCCGACATCCGCGATATGGCCACAGAACGCGGCTTTATGGAACTGGTCACCAAATCGGAATCGTACGAAATCTGTTTCGTGCCCGACAACGACTACCGGGGATTTCTGAAACGACGAATGCCCAGTCTGGAATCCGACGTGGCCGGGGGCAACTTTATCATGGAAGGCACCGGCAAAGTAATGGGCCAGCATCAGGGCTACCCATTTTATACTATCGGTCAGCGCAAAGGACTGGGCATGGCGTTTGGGCAACCAATGTTTGTGACCGAGATTCGCAAAGATACCAACGAGGTGGTGCTGGGCCTAGATAAGGACCTTTATCGCGATGGCATGGTGGTCAGCAAACTCAATCTGCAAAAATACGATGCCATCAACGGGCCTCTGGAAACCGTTACGAAGGTTCGGTACAAAGACCCCGGCACCCCGGCAACCATCACCCAGTTGGGGGATAAAATTGAGGTACTTTTCAAGGAAGGCGTGTCGGCCATTGCACCGGGACAAGCAGCCGTTTTTTACGAAGGCGACGATGTTATTGGCGGTGGCTGGATTATGAAAAGTTTCCGTCAGTCCGACAACTGGCAAAATGACGATTTGGCCGTACATACAGAGCCACAATCGACTATTATCCCAGTTACTGTTTAACGAAAAAGTGCCCTTGAACAGGACGATGCCTCTATTGACAAAGCTGATACGTAGAGCCACTGACCGGCGGATTATCAGCTTTGTCAATGTATTTTTGATTACCCTTTTCTCCTGACAGGCAGACCAGCCAGCGATAATTTATCGTTTAGAAAAAAACACGACAGCCCACTTTACCGAAAATTTAACTATCCCATGCGGAAACTCATTTACCTAATCGCCTTGTCTCTTGGCCTTCCCCTATGCCTTTCGGCACAAACGGCACCATCCAGTACGGCACCGTCCGGTGGGGCACCATCCGGTGGGGCCGCACCCAAAGGCCACCCAAACCCCAGCGGTCCCGGATGGAAACCGTTGTTTGCGAGCGACCTGTCCGATGCTCATTTCCCGGCAGGGGTCTGGAGTATGGATGATGGTGGTATAATAACCGCCACGGCTGACAAAACTCTCTGGACGGCCATACCCTACGAAGATTTTGTGCTGGATTTGTTTTTCAAAACTGCCGAAGGGACAAATAGTGGGGTAGTTATTCACGCGAGTGATACGACCAACTGGATTCCAAATTCTGTAGAGATTCAGATTGCCGACGATTACGCCAAACAATGGGCCGAATCGCCAAAAAACTGGCAGTGTGGCGCCTTTTTCGGCCATCAGGCTCCAACCAAACATGGAATCGTGAAGAAACCCGACGAGTGGAACCGGTACACCATTACCAGTCTGGGCAAAATGATTTACGTTGTGCTGAACAACCAACTCATAAACACCATAAATCTGGAGCAATTCACCTCGGCCAAAACGAATCCCGATGGTTCGAAGGTCCCCGAATGGCTCAGTAAACCACCCGCCAGCCTACCCATTAAAGGCTACATTGGCTTGCAGGGCAAACACGCGGGCGCGCCCATCTATTTCCGAAATCTGAAGATAAAAGCATTGTAGCTTTTGTTAATCCGCTGCCATGCAACCCGAACCCCAAACCCGTCACAGCCGCGTGCTGCCTGAACTACGCTTCTCGCTCAACCTACTTTATGTAGGGCGATTGTTACTGGGTATGAATGCCACAGCCTTAGTTGATGACAATGCACTGACTGAACTGGACGAGCGCATAGAAACGATAACGGACGAGCTGGTAGCCACCGAATTACTGCACGAAGCGGCTCTGCTAGCCGGTGACAGTTTGCCCAACATACCACCCAACAGTGAATTTTAGGCCGTAATCCGTTTCTTTGCAGTCTCATTCGATACGACACGTAAGGCCGCCTGTCTAACGGCTTTTCCTATTTCTTATGGCTGATACGCCTTCTGAACACGTTAATCCCTGGGCGGCCCCTTCCTGGGCGGCCCTCTTCGATATGGACGGGGTGCTGATTGCCAACACCGACTTTCATATTAACGCCTGGCTCCGGTTTGCCCAACAGCATGGTTTTTCCCTGACGAAAGACCAGTACGTGGAAAATATCAACGGGCGCGTTTCCGCCGATGCAATGGCGTACGTGTTCGGGCAACCCATTTCGGCGGGTGAACTCATCACACTGACCGAAGAAAAGGAAGCGATTTACCGAGAACTTTACCGTCCGCACCTCCAGCCGACACCCGGCCTGATGGCTTTTTTAAACGAGCTAAAAGAACAGCATATACCGGCAGCCGTGGGCACATCGGCCCCGGAAAGTAATGTCCGGTTCACGCTCGACGGGTTGTCCCTTCGCCCCTGTTTCAAGGCGATAGTCGATGCCAGCATGATTCAGCACGGCAAGCCCGACCCGGAAATCTACCTGACAGCCGCCCGCATGACAGGTGTTGAACCGACACGCTGTATCGTATTTGAAGATGCCCTGTCGGGTATTGAAGCAGGTTTACGAGCGGGCATGGCTGTAGTAGCTCTGGCTACGACGCACACCCGCGAGGAATTAGCCGACACGGGTGCCGCCCTGATTATAGATGATTTTACCGGGTTAACGGTACAGAATGTTTATCAATTAATCACCCGGTCGTAACCGGCTGCCCCACCCAGATTATATACCTTTGTTGAAAAATAGCAGCATCAATCGTTACTTGTTTGGCTTATTCATCTGACACCCCCATCATTCCGGCCCGCGAGGGCTTTTTCTTTCCGGCCGAGTGGCACCCGCACGTAGCTACCTGGCTGAGCTGGCCCCATACCGAAGCATCCTGGACCCGCGAACGGCAGGAACTCATGTTTCCGGCTTACATCGACTTTATCAAAGCCATTGCCGAAAGCGAACACGTTTGTATCAACGCCCATAACGAAACGGTGATGCAGGCCGCTAAACTGCGTCTGCTACTGGCCGACGTCGATATGAGCCGCATCACGCTCCTGCCCCACCCCACCAACGACTCGTGGTGCCGCGACCACGGCCCGGCATTTCTGATTAATCCCTCAACGAAGAAGCGGATTATTGTGAACTGGGGCTACAATGCCTGGGGCAACAAATACCCGCCCTACGACCGGGATGACCTAATTCCCATTGAAATTGCGCATTACCGACATCTTGAATACGTAACCCCTGGAATTGTCATGGAAGGCGGCTCGGTGGAGTTCAACGGCGCGGGTACGGTGCTGACCAGTCGGGCCTGTCTGCTCAACCAGAACAGAAACAGCCACCTCACGCAGGCCAATATTGAGCAGTACCTGTGCGATTACTACGGCGTTCAGCAGGTGCTTTGGGTAGAGGAAGGCATCGTGGGCGATGACACCGACGGACACATCGACGACACGGTTCGCTTTGTCAGTGAAGACACGGTCATTGCCGCTTACGAATCAAACAAGAACGACGACAATTACCCGTTTTTACAGGAAATTCACCACGAATTGAAACAGATGCGGTTGCTGAACGGCAAGCAATTGACCATTGTAGAACTGCCAATGCCCGACCCCGTCTGGAGCGATGGGTTACGCCTTCCGGCTTCGTACGCTAATTTCCTGATTACCAACGGTGCCGTGATTGTACCCACCTTCCGTTGTGCCAAAGACCAGCAGGCACTGGACATCATTGGCACCTGTTTTCCTGACCGTAAAATCGTTGGCATCGACTCCACCGACATCGTCTGGGGCCTCGGCAGTTTCCACTGCCTGAGTCAGCAGGAACCAACTCTTTAAAGGAGTGAGTATTTAGGAGTGAGGAGGCTGACGCAACTATTACTTTCGCGCCAGTCTCCTCACTCCTAAATACTCACTCCTACCTCCAAAACTATGTACGATAACAAAACATTTCGCTCCGTTACCAATACCAGCAATGGCGAGGTGAGTGGCGATACGTTTTTTCACTACCATCAACAGGCTAACATTGTCTGGGCTGAGTACGCTGGCGGCAGCATCCGGAAAGGGTTCCTGATTGCTACAGTACAGCCGGATAACAGGCTGGATATGCGCTATCAACACGTTAACATTCAGGGCGAGTTGATGACGGGCATCTGCCAGTCTACCCCCGAATGGCTGGCCGACGGGCGCATCCGGCTGCATGAGCAATGGCAATGGACCAGCGGCAATTACTCAACGGGGGAGTCCGTTGTGGAGGAAGTTTGACCAGTATGCAGCCAGCCAACGGTATCGTTCCCGTCGTGAACGGTGAAATACGGCCGATGTGCCAATAAGCTCATCTGTAGTGTCGTTTCCTATACAACGCGAATGTTTTTATCCGTGAATCTGTTCTCCCAGTATTTTAAAATCTCTTTTGTTAGACGCTATGCGCCATTGTATAGGCGGTTTTTTATTGGCTCTTTTTGTAACAGCCTGTAAAACAACCGCACCGGTTGTTGTTAAGCAAACCCCTCCAGAACCAGTTCTGCTGTCTCTGGGTACCAAAACCTTCACGACCGATGATTTTTTTCAATCGTTTACCAAAAATCAACTTTCGGCGGATTCATCCCTGCGAACCGATATCAACGATTACTTTACGTTATATACTAATCTGAAACTGAAAGTGCTGGTTGCCGAAGCCGAAGGCCGGGATACAACGGAGGCTTTTCGGGAAGAGATGACAACCTACCGCAAGCAGCTGGCACAGGCCTATTTAACGGATAAACCACTGATCGAATCCCTGGCTTCGGAAGCCTTTCAGCGTATGCAGCAGGAAGTCAACGTATCGCATATTTTGATTCCGGTGGCCGAGTACGCCCTGCCTGCCGATACGCTCGCGGCTTTCAAACAGGCATTAGCAGTAAGAAAGCAGGCACAGAACGGAACTGATTTCGCCAAACTGGCCCTCGATTATTCGAAGGATGCCACAACGGCCCAAAAAGGTGGCAGCCTAGGCTACACAACCGCCTTTGGCCTTATCTACCCGCTCGAAACGGCCGCTTACACAACGCCCGTTGGAGCCATTTCGCAGCCGGTTCGTACCCGATTCGGGTATCATCTTGTTAAAGTCAACAGTCGCCGACCGAGTCGGGGTCGGGTACGCGTAGCGCACATACTGGTGCGCCTGAGTCCCGATGCCGACGAAGCGGGTCAGCAGATAGCCCGGCAGCGAATTGACGCGATTTACGCCCGTTTGCAAAAAGGAGAATCGTTTGAGGTGGTTTGCCGTGACGTGTCCGACGATGCTACCTCCCGAAATAACGGGGGTGTTTTGCCCCCCTTCGAGCCGGGACGCTGGGTTCCTGCCTTTGAGGATACCGCCTTCGCGCTCACCGCCCCCGGCGACTACTCAGCCCCCGTACGGACAAATTACGGCTGGCACATTATTAAACTTATCGAACGCAAGCCGCTGGATTCCTATGCGACGATGGCCCCCTCCCTGCGCCAGCGCGTTACAACCGATAGCCGGGCCGATTTGGTACGGCAAGCCACCGTGCAGCGGTTGAAAAGTGTCTACCCGGTACGGGAGAACACGGCCATGCTGGAAACGGCATTCACCAAAGCCGACAGTAGTTTACTGCGCGGCCAATGGCGGCATACGGAACCACTGGATGCCGCCTTGCATGGCAAACAGATGGTCATGATCGCGGAGAAACCTTACACCGTCAACCAGTTTTTCGAGTACGTACAGCAACGCCAGCAGCCACAGCGAAATCCAGCGCTGGCCTCCTCCCCGGCCAGCACGTCCACCAGTAATGCCCTGACAGGCTCCCCGGCCGTAGCCATGCATCGGTTGTTCAACCGGTTTGTAGGTGACCAGTTGCTGGCTACTGAAGAAGCGAACCTGGACAAAAAATTCCCGGAGTTCCGGGCACTGATGAATGAAATCCGCGATGGGGTTCTGCTCTCACAGGTGATGGAAGAAAACGTGTGGGAACGGTCGATGGCCGACTCGACGGGTCAGCGTCAATACTTCGAGCAGCACAAAGCAGATTATCAATTCCCGGAGCGGGCCGTGGCTACCATTCTGACGGCTTCCACCGACAGTCTGCTGAAACAGGCGACACTGGCCCTGAACAGTAAACCTCCTTACCAACTCCGGCGGTCGGCGGGGTCACTGCCTTTCACCAAAAACCAGACTACCTTAACTCCCGAGCAACGCGAAATCCTGGTCGAGCTGCTGGCCGTGATGGGGCAAAATCCCGGCTATGTCGTGGAAGTGTCCGGCTCACACGATCCCACCGAGCGCGACTCTATTTCGGCAGGACGCATCCGAACGGTGGTGAACTACCTGCAAAAAAGTGGCGTCCCCCTCATTCGTATTATGGAGAAAGATTACCAGGGTGCGCGACCCGGCGTTCGGGCCGATGCCCAGCGTAATGTAACCTTCCAGTATTTCAGCAATGCCAGAGAGGATGTTGTCAAGGCCATTAACAGCAAACAGACGGCACCGTCGATTTTATCCATTAAAGAGGGTGCGTTTGCCCAGGGAGACAACCCTTATATCGACGCTATCGACCGCTGGAAAGTAGGTACAACTACCCTGCACAAGGATGGCAGGGCGATAGCCGTTATTATTAACCGTCTCGAACCGGCACGAGCCAAAACATTTGCCGAAGTACGGGGCACGGTCATTAATGCGTATCAGACAATACTCGAAAAACAATGGCTGGAGCGGCTTCGGCAAACCTACCCGGTAAAAGTCAATGCTGCCGAAATGCAGAAATTAGCGAAATAAGTGCCTCTTTTCAGTACACTTCATTCGGGCATGCGTTCGATAGAAGTACCACTTAAAATTTCTTAAAACACGAACCACATACCGTTCTGTGCGTATCTTTGAAACTATGAAAAAAGTAATTGGTCATTTGCTTATTGTCCTGACTGGCTGGTTTCTAACCACGCCCTCCTTCGGTCAGGGACAGGGAATTAGCCTCAACAAAATAATTGCCAAAGTAGATAACTACTACGTGCTACACTCGGATCTGGAGGAAGCCACGCAATCCTACATTGGACAGGGACAGAAAGCCCCTCAGAAGTGTCAGTTGCTGGAAAGCCTGGTTATCAACAAAATGATGCTGGCCAAAGCCGATATTGACTCTGTGGTGGTAGACGACAAGATTGTGGATAGCGAACTCGATACGCGGATGCAGTACATGGCACAGCAATTTGGGTCGGAAAAGAACATCGTCGAAGCATACGGCAAAAGCCTGGAAATGCTCAAAAGCGAACTGCGCCAACAGGTGAAAGAGCAGAAGATTGTGCAGAAAATGCAGCAGAAAATTACGGCCGACGTGAAGGTGACTCCCCGCGATGTTCGTAAGTTTTTTGACGCTATTCCCAGAGATAGTCTACCCTACATGCCCGCCGAAGTAGAAGTGGGCCAGATTGTCCGGATTGCCAAAGCGACCAAAGAGCAGAAAGAGGCCCTCCGGCAACGGCTGCTCGATTATAAAAAGCGCGTAGAGGCAGGTGAAGATTTTGGGGCGTTAGCCAAGCAGTATTCCGAAGACGTGAGTTCTGCCGAAAAAAATGGTGACCTCGGTTTCGCCAAGCGCGGGATGATGGTGGCGCCCTTTGAGGGGGCAGCCCTCAAACTAAAGCCCAACGAAATGTCGGACGTTGTAGAATCGGACTTCGGTTTACACCTGATTCAGTTGATTGAAACCCGTGGTGCCGAGTACCACGCCCGCCACATCCTGCTCCGTCCCGATTACAACCGCCTGGATATGAGCGGCCCAACGCATTACCTGGACAGTTTGCGGACGCAGATTCAAATCGATTCACTGAAGTTTGAAAAGGCAGCCCACGATTACTCCGACGATAAAAATACCGCCGATGCGGGTGGTTTGCTTCGCGACCCACAGTCGGGTGGTACTCGGCTCGCCATGGACGGCAGTATGGAATACGCGATGTTCCAGATGCTCGATACCATGAAAGTAGGTAGTATTTCGCCACCACTGCCCTACCGGACAGAAGATGGCAAAAGCGGGGTACGGTTGTTGTACTTCAAAAGTAAGGTTGCCCCTCACACCGCCGATTTTTCGAAGGATTTTGAGAAACTACAAACCATTGTACTCCAGAACAAGAAGAACCGGGCCATTGACGACTGGTTCCGAAAGTCGGTTTCTGACGTGTACATAACGGTTGACCCTGAATTCCATGATTGTAAAATATTTGGCTCTACAAAAGGCAGTGCCTCTACACTCAGCGGGGGAGGAAATGAATGATAAATTATGAATGATGAATAAGGTTACTCTCTATTCGTCATTCGTAATCACAGCGGCAATTCGGCCTTCATTCATCATTGCATAATTCATCATTTATAATTCAAAAAACCTGTGCCTTACACATCTGATGTTGCCGCTGCGGAAGCCCTCACCCGCTCATACGAAAAGCTAAAAAATGAAATCGCCAAAGTCGTTATCGGTCAGGACGAAACAGTTCGACTACTGTTGACAGCCATTTTCTGCCAGGGGCACTGCCTGCTGGTGGGTGTTCCGGGCCTGGCCAAAACCCTCTTGATTCAAACCATTGCCGGGGCGCTGGACCTCGATTTCAACCGGATTCAGTTCACACCCGACCTGATGCCATCGGATATTCTGGGTTCTGAAACGCTCGACCAGGAACGTAACTTCAAATTCATCAAAGGACCCATTTTCGCCAATATCATTCTGGCGGATGAGATTAACCGGACTCCGCCCAAAACCCAGGCGGCCCTGCTGGAAGCTATGCAGGAATACTCCGTTACCATCGCCGGGCAGAAGTATAGCCTGGGTCGTCCTTTTTTCGTACTGGCCACCCAAAACCCGATTGAGCAGGAAGGAACCTACCCCCTGCCCGAAGCGCAGTTGGACCGTTTTATGTTCAATATTTACCTGGATTATCCGTCCTACGCGTCTGAGCTGGATATTGTTAAAAGCACGACATCCGACCAGCGGTATGAGGTACAACGCGTAGTTACGGGCGAAGAGATCCGGGAATTCCAGCACCTGGTACGCCGGGTACCGGTGGTTGACAATGTGATTGAGTATGCCGTGAAACTGGTGCATAAAACCCGCCCCAACACCGAAATGGCGTCGGCTGATGCCAATCAGTATCTGGAATGGGGCGCAGGTCCCCGGGCTTCGCAGGCACTCATTCTGGCGGCCAAGTGCAATGCGCTTCTGGTTGGTAAATACTCCCCCGATATTGAAGATGTAAAAGCCGTGGCGATGCCTATTCTTCGCCACCGTGTGGTACGGAACTTTAAAGCGGAGGCCGAAGGCATTTCGGTTGAGCAGTTAATCAAACGGATGATGTAAAAATAGTTGTCCAGTTAGTGATTCGGTGCGTGGCTGACGTGAGCATAACACGTTCGTCAGCCACGCACCGAATCACTAACTGGACGAGTTACTTTTCCCCAGAAAATCATCTCCCTCTCTCCCCGTCGAGTCATCATCGACGCCGGTAGGTTTGACCTCTTCGGTGTCTTCGCCCACCAAAAAATCTGGCCCGGCAGCCGTTTCATCCCGGTCGCTATCCTGTGTTTTTTCGTCTTCCTTCATCGCGTATTAGCTGGTTGTTTTAGCCATAACCCACCTGCGAAGGACTTGGTTATCGCAACTCAACTTTTCAGGTACCAAACAGGTGCATCAACCAGCGTTACGTGTACCAACTGCCCTACCTGCACATCATTTCGGCTGGTGAACAACCGTACCGATACGTACCGCGACAGGTCAACATCCAGTTCAAAATTACTTCCCCTAAAATACACGGCCCGAACAGTACCCGGTGTGCCCGCATCGCTGAGGGTAATCTGTTCAGGCCGCAGGCAAACCAGCGCATCCGGGCTGCCGGAAACGGGCAGGTCAAACAAGGATACGTGTTTCGCTTTGATAATCGTGACCGGCCCCGTCATGCGGGCGGCATAAGCCGTAACGGGCCGATGGTATAGGTCGGCCGGTGCTCCCAACTGAATCAGTTTTCCATCCCGCAGAATGCCCAGCATGTCGGCAATAGACAGCGCATCGGTTGTATCGTGCGTCACAAACAGGCAGGACGTTTGCACTACTCCGTCGGGCTGATGCCGGACCAGATCGAACAATAGATCACGTACCAGCAGTCGATTGGGTAGATCGAGATGACTGAACGGCTCGTCCAGCAGCAGCACCGCCGGTTTATCGGCAATGGCCCGGGCAATTGCCGTCCGTTGCTTTTCGCCCCCCGATACCTGCCGGGGCAACCGCTCCTGAACGTCGGTCAGGCGACACAGTTTCAGCAGTTCGTTGACCCGGAAATTACGGTAGCTTTTTTCGAAGAAGCGAAGCGCATAGGCAATATTCTCCCGCACCGACACATTCGGCATCAGTTGATACTCCTGATGCACCAACCGGATAGCCTCGTGCCCCGGCACCAGTTTCTCCGATGGTCCCAACACGCGCTCATCATTGAACTGAACCTCACCTGTATCGGCATCGGCCAGCCCTGCCAGCAAATTCAGCAGCGTACTTTTCCCCGATCCACTAGCCCCCACCAGGGCCACAATCTGCCCGGGCCGTAGCGAAATAGATACATTCCGCACGGCTTTTACGTCGCCCGGAAAGGATTTGGTGAGTTTAGTGGCGTTGAGCATGCTTGCGTATAAAACCAGCCCTATAAGGTTTTTAAAACTTTACAGGGCTGAGTAGCTGAGTATCAAAAAATAAAACTGGTACTTAAAAACTCCGACTTATGCTCACCCACAATCTCGTTCAGAATAGCCTTATTGGCAGCCGTATCTTTCGTCGCCACGGCCGACCGGATGGAGAACGAGCGCAGGGCATCTTCTACCGAAAGCGTTCCTTCGGCGGAGTCTTTGCGACCGGTAAACGGAAACGTATCGGGTCCGCGCTGGCATTGGGCGTTGATATTGACGCGGCTGACGAGGTTAACGAGCGGATCGATAAGTGCGGCAATTTTAGTTGTGTCGGTGCCGAAGATACTCGCCTGCATGCCGTGATCGTCCGTGATAAGGTACTCAATAAACTCCTCGGTATCGTCGTACACGACAACCGGAATAACGGGACCGAACTGTTCTTCCCGGTATAGTCTCATCCCTTCTTTTACCGGATAAACGACGGCGGGTTTGAATAGAGATGCCACCGTCTTACCCCCATCTTCATTCACTACCGATGCCCCACCGGCTTCGGCATCGGCAATGATATCGGTCAGATAGTTCGTTTTGGTCGGTTCGGGGAGGGGCGTAATCTGGACACCGGCCTGCCAGGGCATACCAGGTTTCAGTTTACTAACTTCGGGGCTAAACTTCGCCAAAAACCTGTCAACGATGGAGCGATGCGCCCAGATAATCTTGATGGCGGTACACCGCTGCCCATTAAACGAAAGTGAACCAAGCAGGCACTCGCTCACGGCCACATCGAGGTCGGCATCCGGCAGGATGATGGCTGCGTTTTTCGCATCAAGACTCATGATTGACCGCAGCCGATTTAGTTTGGGATGAAATCGCTGCAATTCATCGGCTACTTTGCTGGAGCCAATCAGCGTCAGCACGTTTACTTTGCCCGACTGCATAACGGGCGGCACTACGTTGGCCCCCCGGCCGTACAATGAATTCACCACCCCTTTTGGGAAGCTGGTCCGAAACGCTTCGAGCAACGGATAATGTAGTAGCGAACCGTGTTTGGGGGTCTTGAAGAGAATCGTGTTTCCCATCAGAATGGCCGGCATGAGCGTTGTATACGTCTCATTGAGCGGGTAATTGAACGGCCCCATGGCAAGCACAACACCCAATGGTGACCGCCGTATTTGCCCGATAATACCCTCCTCGATTCGGAAACGTGATGAGTTCCGGTCCATGTTCTTAAGGGTGTCGACGGTATCATAAATGTATTTTACGGTCCGGTCGAACTCTTTAGTCGCGTCGGCAAGATTCTTACCGATTTCCCACATAATCAGGTTGATAACCAGTTTCCGTTGCTCCAGCATTTTTCCGATGAAGGTTTCCATGCAGCCAATTCGGTCGGCAATTCTCATCTGTGGCCACTCTCCCCGGCCATTATCGTAGGCCGCTACGGCGGCATTCAGGGCTTCTATCGCCTGTTCCGGACCAGTAACCGGGAAACTACCGACTAACTGCCGCTGCAACGTACCAGTGGCATCGGGCAGGCAAATGGGAGAGTATACGTCGGAGGTAGGACCATCCCAGGAACGCATTTCGCCATTGAGCAGGTATTCACGTTGGTGGATGGGGTCGATACGGTATTCGGCAGGAATTTGATCCATGCCAGCCGGAAAGAGACTGTTAAGTTGTGCGTTGTTCATGAAGTAAACTAGTTGTAAGTAACAGCGGTAAACGTCGCGATTTAGCCAACGAAATCCTATCCGCTACCAACAATATTGGCTGACTTTCGCAGGAAATCAGCCAATATTTTGCAAATGCAACAACCAGTTTTTAAAGCCGGAGGTCAACAAGGTTTCGATCAAAAATAGATTTAACATCGAATACGATAGATTTCTCATCCCTCTTCAACCAATTGACATCCAGTTCGAGGAACTGTTTGTGCGCTACCGTCAGAATAATACCATCGTATTTATCAACCCCTATATCATGGATCAACTCAATGCCGTACTCCTGCTGCACCTCCTGTGCTGATGCCCAGGGATCATATACGTCTACGGTAAGGCCAAAATCTTTTAACTCGTGGTAAATGTCAATCACTTTTGTGTTGCGGGTATCGGGGCAATTTTCTTTAAACGTAAACCCCAGAATAAGAATACGGCTCTGTTGAATCTGCGCCCCATTTGCAATCAATTGTTTCAGGGTTTTTTTTGCGATAAACACCCCCATTCCATCATTCACCAAACGCCCCGACGATATTACCTGCGGGTAGTAGCCCAGACTTTGTGCTTTATGAACCAGGTAATAAGGATCGACGCCTATGCAGTGTCCACCAACTAAACCGGGTTTAAATTTTAAGAAATTCCACTTAGTAGCGGCCGCGTCAAGTACATCGTTCGTATCAATCCCCATTTTATCAAATATCAGTGCCAGTTCGTTCACGAACGAAATATTAATGTCGCGCTGGGCATTTTCTATAGCTTTAGCTGCTTCTGCTACTTTAATGGATGGAGCCTTGTAAGTACCTGCTTCAATGATGGAGCGGTATAACTGATCGATACGTTCCGCAATTTCATCCGTAGACCCCGACGTGATTTTTATGATCTTCGTTAACGTTCTTTCTTTATCACCGGGGCTGATTCGTTCGGGTGAGTAGCCACAGAAAAAGTCTTTATTGTAGCTTAGCTTACTCCATTTTTCCAGAACAGGGACGCAATCTTCTTCCGTACACCCCGGATATACCGTTGATTCGTAGATAACAATGTCTCCTTTTTTCAGCAACTTCCCAACGGAAGCGGATGCGCCGAGGAGATAACTTAAGTCGGGTTTTTTATAGGCGTCAATGGGCGTGGGTACGGTGATGATGAAGACGATACAGTCCTTCAAATCGTACACATCGCTGGTAAACGACAGGAACGACGACTCATCCATCTGCTCTTTACTCATCTCCAGCGTAGCATCGTACCCATCCATCAACTCCCGTACGCGCCCTTCGTCGATGTCGAAACCCACAACCGGGTATGCCCGCCCGAACGCCACCGCTAGCGGCAACCCCACGTACCCCAACCCAACGATACCGATGGATACTTTTTCCCGGTCAGCCATGCAAAAAACAAGTAATAAAGACGGCGTAATTTAGTCATACACCAATCCGCAACATACGAATTACGCGCATGTCGCCCGAATTGGCTATTATTGTAAACGAATACGTTCCGGATTTCACCAGCGGCATATGGTGTTTAATTCGTTTACGAAGTCACCGTACGTCCGGCTAGCCGCTGTAACAAGTTTCCATTTCCAGTGTCTAGCGAGTGCCCAAAAACTCATCTGAATGACAAAAATTAGTCTTATCGCTGCCGTTGCCCAAAACAAGGTTATCGGCCGTAACAACGACCTTCCCTGGCACCTACCCGACGACTCTGCGTATTTTAAACGTAAAACCAGCCATCACCCTATTGTGATGGGCCGCAAATCACTAGATGCCCTGGGAAAACCATTACCCAACCGCACGAATATTGTGCTAACCCGCAATCAGGATTTTAGTGCCGACGGCGTAACCATTGTGCATACGCTGGATGAGGCCGTAGCGAGGGCCAAAGCGATTAACCAGAAAGAAATTTTCATTATCGGGGGAGCCGAAATTTATAGCATGGCTCTGCCTATAGCCACAACCCTCTATCTAACCGAAATTCAGCAGGCATACGAAGGCGATGCTTATTTCCCGGATTTTGACAAAAATGAGTGGCAGGAAGTCAGTCGCCAGCCGCATTCAGCCGATGAGCGGCACGCCGTGGCTTTCGACTTTGTAGAGTATGAACGCAGACCCTGAACGGTAGCGTTTAAACGTATTATCGACTGCCCACAAAGAATCGGGTTTGCGGTTAGGCGTTTGCCGGTAATGTCAGTACGAATTCGGTAAACTGCCCTTCTTCACTTGTCACGGTTAGGAATCCATTATGCCCCTTCTTCACGATATCATAGCTGAGCGACAGGCCCAGACCAGTACCCTGCCCGGTAGGTTTGGTGGTGAAGAACGGCTGAAAAATCTTTTGCCTGATGGCCTTTGGAATACCAATTCCATTATCGCGGATTGTTATGCTTAGCTGATCTGCTTCTCGGCTTGTTTTGACCGACACTTCCGGATAATAGTCGGAGGGGGCTTGTTGCTGGCGTTTCTGTACGGCGTAAAATGCGTTATTGAACAGATTCAGGAAAACCTGCCCTATTTCCTGCGGTACCAGCATTACCGGACTCAATCCAGCGTCGAACTGGGTGGTTAGTTTCACCTCAATAGACTTATCTCTGGACCGAACACCATGGTAAGCCAGTTTCAAATATTCTTCAGTCAGCAGGTTTATATCCGTACGCTCTTTCTGTCCCCCACTGGGCCGGGCATGCTCTAGCATCCCTTTAATAATGGCCGAAGCCCGATTTCCGTGCTGGTTTATTTTTTGAAGATTCTGCTGCACATCGCCTAACAAGTCATTTTCCAGTTCCTCATCGCGTACCGCATTCTGGCGATTCTCCATCAACTCGGTGACTAATTCTGAACTGACTTCCGAAAAATTATTGACAAAATTTAGTGGATTTTGAATTTCATGCGCAATACCAGCTGTAAGCTCGCCCAGAGAAGCCATCTTCTCGGCCTGGATAAGTTGCGTTTGGGTTGTTTTCAATTGGGTCAATGTTAGTTGAAGGGCTTCTTTCTGCTCACTCAACTGCCGATTAGCCAGTTGCTTTGACCGGTTATTACGGGTTAGGATGAGCGAAAAAGCTACTAAAAGGGCTATGCAGCCAATTAAGACCAACGCAAATTGTTGCTGACGCCGACCCTCCTGATCGCGCAGTTCCTGCTCTTTCGTTAACAATTTAATCTGAGCTTCTTTCTTGAGCAGACTCTGCTGGTACTGCAACGAAGCCAGACGCCGAGTGGTAGCTTCGGCAGTCAGGCTGTCCTTGTAAACACTGTATTGTAAGTAATACCGATAGGCCTGCGCATAATCACCCTCTTTGGCAAACGCCTTACTCAACTCCTGGCTAGAGTCACGAAGTTTCTTCCGCGCCGTGATTTGTTGCGCTACTGGCGAATTGCCACCACCAGAACGAATGAGGGTATCGAGCCAGCGATCAACGAAATCGGGCCTGATATGCGCTTTACGGCTCAAGTCTGGCGTTTGCGGTTGAACAGGCAGAGAAGCCTGGTAATCGGCGGGATTAGTTGAAAAGGTCCGTTTATCGTGTATTCGTCGCTCCATCGGCGAAGTTGCTTCGGGAGGAAGCGCTGTGGACTCTTTGCTTTTGGCAAGCTTCGCGCCACTAATACGCATGGAAACATCCAGTGCGTCCATAACAGCAGTAAATACTGAAACCGAAGCAGGGTACTTCTTAGCATTACCATTCAGTATGCGCCCTACCTGACTCATGGCCCAGCCCGCGTCGCGCAAATCACGGATTTGAATCGCTATCCCTTTGGCTTCCTGCGAAAGAATAGCCGCCTGATCGGGTCGTTGTTGTTGTAGTCGTATGTTGGCTAACTGACACAATGCTACTACCTGACCAGGCAAGTAAGCCAGTTTACGGGCCGAACTAAGGAGCGTGTCGGCTGCCTCAACAGAGTTGATATTCCTCCTTAGTGCTCCTTTCAGGCGGCTGATCTCCTCATTTCCTGAAGGTCGTACTGGTTGCCCCGATGTGCTGTCTGGCTGTATGGACTGTGCCCATGCATGAAGTACGTTCAGTTGTAAAAACAATACGAGACAGGCGCTAACGCCAACGTAAAAAAGTTGCTTCATAGGTGGTTACTCAACAAACCATACACTTCCTATTTTTTATCTCCTGAAACCAGTAGCCGTGCTTACGCAATTCAATACAAGTATACCCCGAAAATACGTAAACCGTACGCGGGTGGCCCAGCCAAAAGTTCGGAACTCCCGGCCGGGCCACCCGCGTACGGTTTGGCTTTATCTTAGGTACTTACTTCAGGCTCATTACCGCCTGCTTATACTTAGCCGTGCGGGCATCCTGAATGACACCTTTCCAGTTCAGGCCAAAGCCAAAATCGTACGCATTCCCGTCCGAATCACGATACGGAGTCATGTCGCGGGGCACGTCTTCGGCCTGGGCTTCTACGGTTTTCATATCGGCGGGCATCTGCATGGGGAGTAAGGCAGAGGGTTCGTGCTCACCCGTCAGGATGTCCAGCAATGCCTGGTCCTGTACCCCGAAATGGGCCAGAATCGCGTTCGATTCCTTTTCAAACTCACCAACAACCGTCGGGTTCGATACCTGTAGCGCTACAATGACGGGCTTGCCATTCATTTTGGCGTAGGTTTCCGTTACCATACCCAGATCGGCCGTGTTAACTGTTTTCGCCGTTTTACCCGAGTAGGTACGGTTTGTGAACGTCTCCAGCGGATCGCCACCGGCAATACTTGGGTCGCGGGTGCCCTGAGCGGTATAGTCGCCGTACTGTAAACTAACCGGAACGTAGCCCCTACCGCCCGCTTTGGCATCGGGAATGCTGTACCCGCCCCCCGAATCCGGACTGCGGACAAACACCAGCGCGTAATCGGCTTCGGCCGGGTTGTCGGTTACGGTGAAGTATTTTTTTACGATGGTCAGGTTAACCGGATACTCCAGTTTTTCGGGCATATCCATTCCCAGAAAGTTACGACCCGCAGGCGTAAATCGTTTGGGTATATACACCGTTTTGCCTCTGGTGAGCGGCAGGGCGTTGGCTTTATTCTTTAGCATCACCACCGATTCCAGTTGGGCCTGATACCCGGCATTCATGAAATCGGCGTTACCCACCGTTTTTTGTGACGCCTGCGGGTCCAGGTACGGATTTTCAAACAGCCCGGTACGGATTATATTTTTGAGCAGCCGAACCGCCGATTGCTCAAAACGGGTACGCATGAATTTTTCCCCGTGTTCGGTAACACCCATCTGATAAGCCGCAATTACCGGCCCTGATTCATTATTGCCACCAAACTGGTCTACCCCATTCATCAGGATTTTGTAGTGTCGCTGCGGAATTGTCAACTTCTCGACTCCCCACGATTTCCCGGTCAGAAACACATCTACCGCCGTTTCGTCGGCCGTAATAAGCCAATCGGTACAAACAACGCCATCATACTTGTATTGCGTACGAAGCAGGTCGTGAATGATGTATTTGTTGTAGCTGTTACCCACGTTTTCGCCGTATTTTTTGTCCTGATTAAACGAAATGGTGTAGTACGGCATCACGGCCGAAGCCATCCCGGTTTTACCGTTCAGTTTAAAGGCACCATTGATAAAAGGCAGCAAATGGGTCATCATGTTATTGCCGGGATATACCGCGTATTTACCATAGCCGTAGTGCGCATCACGCCCACCCTCGCCAGAGCCGCCCCCCGGCCAGTGCTTCACCATCGCATTGACGCTGTTGTAGCCCCAGCCACCCGTAATTTCGCGGGCACCGGTTGAAGTCTGGAACCCGTCGATGTACGCACGGGCCATGTCGGTAGCCAGTTTGGGGTCCTCGCCGAAGGTGCCGCTTACGCGATTCCAGCGCGGGTCGGTGGCAATGTCGACTTGGGGGGAAAGGGCCGTAGCGATGCCCAAGGCCCGGTATTCGGTAGCCGCAATCTGACCAAATTTCTGTACCAGATCGGGGTTGAACGTAGCGGCCAGCCCCAGCGAACCGGGCCACATCGAAATAGTCCCGCCGGAACCAGCGTTAAATTCGGCATCGGCCCGGGTGCCATGCCGGGGGTCGGAGCTGCTGTTTATGGGAATACCCAGTCCCAGCCCTTCCACCAGGGCCTGCGCGTTGTTGTTCCATTCGGCAGCCGCTTCCGGACTTTGTACCGACGTTATCAATACGTGGCGTACATTATCCTTAGTCAGAAACTCCTTTTGCTGGTCCGACAAATCGGACACCTTAACACCACTCTGGGCAAAGACTTTTCCGTTGTATGTCCCGGCAAAGGGGCCACCCGCTGCGGCAGGAATGGGTTGGTGTTTACTGTAGAGCATCAGTCCGGCAATCTGATCGATGCTCATCTGAGCGGCCAGATCCTTCGCCCGAACATCGGCCGACAACCGCCAATCTTCATATTTATCCAGCTTGCCGTTTCTGTTCAGGTCTTTGAAGGACAGCCCCTTATCGGTCAGAATTTTAATGCCGGAAGCGGGCGCATAGCCTACCGTTTGCCCTCCTTTATTTGTCACTTTTGTCCAGTTTCCGGTTTTTGTTCCGGTCCCGTTCTGGCCAAACAGCAAGGAGGTAGAGAGGAGGCCCATCAGGCCGAGGTATGTGATTTTTTTCATCATAGTTGGCAGGTAATTAACGCAGGTTACGTCATGGGAATAAATTACAGAATTGTTTTCTGCTCCATCCGCGTCGACATGGGCAGATTCAGGAACGCACCGGCGAAGGATTCAGTTGCTTGGGCGTCTGTACTTACCCTTCCCCGGTAACGACACCGTTTGATGTCGTTACCGTCACTATACCCGTCTTAATGCTATTTTAAGGAATGTACGTCTCTTCATTAATCAAGGTATTGGCACACCTTTCTGAGTTTTAAAAAAAAACAGGAGACAATCAGGGAAGGAGTTTCCCCAATAATACGGGATACGAACAGAGGATTTGTTATCCGTTAGTTGAATAATAGTGGTACATATTCATTCAGGTACTGCCGCCAGTTGATCCAGGTATGGCCACCCGATGATTCTTTATACTGGTATTTGATGTTGTGCCGGTCGAGCAGAGCCAGCGTTTTTTTGTTGGCATCCATCACAAAATCATCCTTGCCGATGGACACCCAGAATAGCTTCTTGCCTTTGTTGAACGATGGGTCATTCAGCACCTTCGCGTATTTTGTCTCCGCTTCGTCAATAGATGGCCCAAAAAAGCCGGAACTGAAAACACCCACGTAATCGAACAGTTCGGGATGTGTCATCGTCACGTCCAGCGTTTGAAAACCACCCATACTTAATCCGGCCAGGGCTCTGTCTTCGGGTTTGTTCAAGGTCCGGTACGTTTTCTCCACCATGGGCATTACGTCTTTCAGCAACTCGCTACTAAACAAATCCCGCATCTGGTTCATGGTCTGTGCATTGGGCATACCTGTTTGCGGGGGCAGCGGCATGCTCCCATTGGGCATCACCACAACCATAGGTCTGGCTTTTCCAGCAGCAATCAGATTGTCTATAATGAACCCGGCCCGGCCAATGCTGTTCCAACCCGAATCATCATCGCCAGCCCCGTGAAGCAGATAAAATACGGGGTATTTGGCGTTCCCTTTATCGTAGCCCGGTGGCGTATATACGTGCATCCGGCGCATCATGCCCAACGTACTGGATGGATACCATACCTCCCGCACTTCGCCGTGAGGCACCATTTTATTGTCTTCAAAAGCCGTTTCGGGACCGGGTACGGTCATTACATTTTCGATACTGCTGATACCCTGCTTGATAACCGGATTTTTAGGATCTGCCGTCCGCACACCATCCACCACCAGCGTGTAGGTGTAGTAGTCGGGGCGAAGCGGGCCAACGATCGTTGACCAAACGCCAAGATCGTTTTTGATAAGGTTGACTGGTTTATTAGACCCCGTAAAATCGCCGGATACGGTTACTTCGCTGGCTTTGGGGGCGTAAATCTGAATAGCAACCCGCTTGTCGTCCATCACCTTAGGTGATTTGAGCGTATCATTCGGGGTCGGCTGTCGCTGGGGTGCCTGCGCCAGCAGGCCGGATACCAGCAGAGAAGCACACAGGGTCATTAAAGTAAAGCGCATAGGTCTGGTTTTTTTACGATTAGATTAAAAGGAAACGGGGCATATCTCGTGCAGGCATACCCCGCCATACGTTTGCCTGTCTTATAAAACAAAACCGAACAAAATCATTTATTTACTCGCATCGGCTGAATCCGGGCATTGCTCCACCCAGCACGAACGGGCAGAACCTAACTGCCTGTACCGTTGATAACGCAACTGGCACGAATACGGCGTTGCTCCGAAAAGGCGTTTATCATTTATTGCAGGGCTTCCGCAACGGCCCGTAACACTTTAGCCGAAACACGCTCTTTGAAATTCGGGTTGATGTGTTCGTATTTGATAACACCCTTCGTATCGAGAACGAACACGGCGGGTACGGGCAGTAAACCATCTTTATTTTTGCCACCACTACTTTTCAGCAGCATATCGGCATTTTTGGCGGCCGCTTTAAAAGCCAGTCCAAACCCTTTGGCCGCCGTTAAATCGGCATCGGAGAGCAGTGTATAGTTTAGTTCGCTTTTTTCGTAGGTATTTTTCAGACCCTCCGGTGCATCGGTACTAATGGCAATCATCTGGTAGCCCAACCGATCCATATCGGACTGAAGCAACCTGAGTTCGGCCAGGTGCGTGGTGCAGTATGGACACCAGCCACCCCTATAAAAAACCAGCAGGGTCGGTTTTTTGGCGATTTCACTTTTCAAGCTTACCGTCTCGCCCTTCACTGTACGCAGTTGTACAGCAGGAATCGTTTCGCCCACCAGCAGCGGACTAATGTCTTCGGGTTTTTCGGGTATATCGGGGGCAATGGTTGTAAAGGAAAATAAAGCCAGCAGGCTAATCAGCAGCATGTGTTTCATATAGATGGTCGTTGTGCCGGGCAGCCTCCTCTATTCGTGAAGGCTGCGTCGACGGTCGATTTCGCAAGTTAGTGAATCCTGGCACCTTCGGGCCATACTACCGCAGCAGACAGTTTGGCCTGTCGATACTTAGGCAAGACAGATTATATACCTGACCTAAGTACAGGACAAAAGTGGTACAAGGTGGCCAACAGGTTGGCCTTTAAGGATTCTATCGCGCAGTTCATCTAAACCGTGACGGAATAAACTAAACAAC